>JAKQJK010000267.1 GCA_029561195.1 Pseudomonadota bacterium | reverse complement strand
GCCGCCGGGTTGGCCATGACCACGCACGGGGCGGCGCCCACGGATGCGATGTGCGTGAACGCCTCCATCGGGTCATAAGGCAACTTCTCCAGCGCGAAAGGGCCAATCGACACCGGTGTGGAGTTGGAAAGCATCAGCGTGTAGCCGTCGGCCGGTGCCTGCGCTACCAGAGAGCCACCCACACTGCCACCGGCACCAGGCCGGTTGTCCACCACCACGGGCTGGCCCAGATTTTTGGCCAGCTGCTCGGCCATCACGCGGGCCACGATGTCGCTGGCGCCCCCGGGCGGGAACGTCACCACGATCTTGATCACCTTTTCCGGCCAAGCAGCATAAGCCGGCAAAGCCAGCGACGCGGCGCCTGCGGCCAACAACTTGAGCGTGGTGCGGCGGGAGCCTAAGGATGCGAAAGCGGGGTTAGCCATGGGAGCCTTTCAGTTGGGGTGCTTGAGCTGGGTTGTCCAGTACGCCAACTTGCCTGCAAGATTCATTCCAGCAATCCGCTCCTTGCAACAATGGTGAATACACGAATTCGGCGTTACTTGGGTATCAAATAGGCATCCAGCCTCGTCAGATATTCGTTAGTAGCTATTGACTTGATAGCAAATAAAAAGACTATGGCACCGGACGCCCCACCCCCTGCGCCCCCTGAGCACGCGCCGAGAGGTAGGCATACAGATCCGCAATATGTGCCTGCACCACGGGTTCGCCCTGCCACGCGGGCATGGTCAGCGGCGGCTCCCTGCGCTGCACGATCGTGTCAACCAAGGCGTCCAGTGCAGCGCTGTCACGTTTGGCCTGCTCGGGTGCAGCGCCCCAGTCGTACCGCTTGAGCACCAGACTCACGAACTGTCGCGAGCCCATGTCACGCACTAGCGGCAACAGATTGGGTGCGCCCCGCCCACCCATCGCAGCAGTTCCATGACAACCCGCGCAACGGTCCTGAAAGACGCGCCAGCCGATATAAGCCGAACCGGGCGGCTGCGAGAGCCGCGCAACCTCCTGCGCGGGCTGCGCGTTTTGAAACTCCACGGCGCATCCGCCTAGCAAGAATAAGGCCGAAGAAAGCACAGGAAGAAGGAGCCTTTTCATGGTGATCACCTTTTACTTTGTCATGCAATCCATTGTGGTGAACAGCCTTCTCTATTGCTTTGCGATAGATCATTGTTGGGCTGTGTTGGCAGACTAATGCAGGCACCCTGAACTTTCGCCCTTTGAACGTGAGCTGGAGCACCGGCAAGCTCACGCTGCGGAAGTTCAAGGTGGGAAAGCAACCCCGTGCCTGCCATCTCGGCGCAAGATGTCATGAGCGTGCGCGAGCAACTGCACCTGTCACGCCCCGTGTTCACGCGCTACCTGCACACCAACCCTCGCACGCTCGAAAACTGGGAACAAGGCCGCGCCAAACCCAATACCCAGGCCGCGCTACTGATCCGCATGGTAGAGCAATACCCGGATAGGTGCAGCTGAGAAAGCGGTCAGAATTTCCGCCTGATTTGCCTCTTTATATGCATCAAATTAGCCTCTAGACCTCACGAATATGCGTGAATAGCTGTAGAAGCAGTAGCAAAATGCTGGAAGCAACTACTCTGAATTCCAGCTGGATTACATAAACCAGCTGATTTGGCCACGTTGACGACTAGGTACTCGATAGCTTTGGATTCCTGACTGATCGCCCTACTTCGGTCTGATAGTAGATATCCATGTCCTAGGCAAGGTTCTTAATCGCTATCTCTACATGCTTTATGAGGCGGCGCAGCAAAACAATGTCCACTCCTTCCATTTAATTCGCGCGAGAGTACTCTCGTTTCAATCCGTATTGTTGGTTGTCTGTTATCAGCTCTGTGTGGTGTTTTGCCCAGTCGGCGTGCACCAACTCTGTATTACGCAGGTCAACAATGCGACCATGCAAAATTTCAAACTCGCTGCCATTGTCGAATAACCTTATGTCTTCTGGAACCACCTTAGGATCAGCTTTGCCGCTCGAAAACGAATTCACAAAGGGGCACGCATACACAACAATAAGAGCTATGAAAATTGCTTCCTCTGCAGCAAATAGAAAGAACGCGCTATCACTATCTCTGGCAGAGGCCAACTCCTCAAGTGTGTTCGCATAGTCGCCGGCCTCCCGCATGTCTTGATGTGAGAGGTGAAGGCGATTAGCTTTCGCCTTCATTGCTGCAGCAGCAAGGGCTTTTTCCAATCTATTAACCGTTGTTGTGGTTGATTTTTCAAACCTCCTACAGTGCCTTCCCCAACCGCCCCACCCCCTCCACGATCTTCCCCAAATCCGCTGTCGCAAAACTCAACCGCAGCGTGGCCCGGTCCACATCCGTCGCATAAAACGGCGCACCCGGCACGAAGGCCACCAGTTTCTCAATCGCGCGTTTCGCAAACTCGGCCGCATCAGCGCTGGGCGCCGTCAGGCGCGTCCAGAAGAACATGCCGCCTTGCGGCTGGCTGAAGGTGATAGCGTCGCCCAGGTCTTTCTTCAGGCAATCGGCCATGGTCTGGGCACGCTCGGCGTAGGTTTTGCGCACGGAGGCCAGCGCGGTGTCCATGCGGTTCAAGCCAAGGTATTGCGCGGCGATGGCCTGCGTCAGGTTGCTGGTGTGGGCATCGCTGAACTGCTTGCACATCACGGCGTTGGCCAACAGTTGCGGCTGGGCGATCATCCAGCCCACGCGCAAACCCGGGCTCAGTACCTTGCTAAAGGACCCGCAATAGGCAATCCACTCACGGGAGCCGGGCACCTGGTCGCTCATGGCCAGCATGCTCGGCGGTGGTGGCTTGCCAAAATACAGCTCGCCATACGGGTCGTCTTCCACCACCAGCACTTTGTACTTTGCGGCCAGCTCCAGCACGCGCTTGCGGCGGGCCAGGCTGAGCATGGCACCGCTGGGGTTGCCAAACGTGGGCACCAGGTAAACGAGCTTGGGTTTGTGTTCGACGATGAGCTTTTCCAGCTCGTCCACCTTTACGCCATCAGCATCAATCGGCGCGCCGATCACGTGGGCGCCATACAGGCGAAAGCACTGGATGGTGGCCAGAAAGGTGGGGCCCTCCACGATGACCTTGTCGCCGGGGTCGATCATGGTTTTGCCAATCAGGTCCAGCGCCTGCTGGCTGCCCGTGGTCGTGATGATTTCTTCGGGCTTGGCCGCGATGCCTTTCTTGGCCATGTGGCCGCTCAGGGCTTCACGCAGCGGGTTCCAGCCTTCGGTGGCGCCGTATTGCAGCACCGGGCCGGGGTTGTTGCTCAGGACCTGATCGGTCGCCAGGCGGATGCCTTCCACGTCAAACAGCGCGGGGTCCGGAAAGCCGCCCGCAAAGCTGATGATGCCGGGCTTGCCCAGCAGTTTGAAAAGTTCGCGGATGGCGGAAGTTTCGACGTTTTGCAGACGTGCGGCAAAGGGCAATGTCATGGCTTGAAATCAGGTAACAATGAATGATTCACCATTGTGACGCAAGGCCGGTTTGGCTACAGAAGGACATCATGATCGAACAGCACATTGACATCCCCACCGCGGACGGCCTCATGAACAGCTTCGTGGTCTGCCCCGAAGAAGGCGGCCCTTTCCCCGTGGTGCTGTTTTACATGGACGCACCGGGCAAGCGCGAAGAGCTGCACGACATGGCGCGCCGCCTTGCCTCGGTAGGCTACTACGTGGTACTGCCCAACCTGTATTACCGCCGCACGCGCGACTTTTGGGTGAAAGAGCGCACGCCTGAGGTGATGGCCGTCATGTCCGAGCACATGGTCTCGCTCAACGCCGCCACCACGCAGGTGGATACCGACGCCATGCTGCGGTTTGTGGACGCGCAGCCGCAGGCCAACGCCTGCCGCATCGGCGCCGTGGGCTACTGCATGAGCGGTCCGTTTGTGATGTGGGCGGCGGCGCAGTTCCCCGTTCGCCTGAGCTGCATTGCATCGATCTACGGCGCGCGCATGGTCACCGATGCACCCGATTCGCCGCACCGCATGCCGCCGAAGATCAGTTGCGAGTGTTACTTTGCCTGCGCCGAGACCGACATCTGGGCGCCGCCCTCGGAAGTTCAGGCGCTGGAATTAGCGTTGAAAGCTGCCGGCACCAGGCACCGCATCGAGTGGTACCCCGGCACCGAGCACGGCTTTGCGTTCCCCCAGCGCGCGGTCTACCACAAGGCCGGTGCCGAGCGACATTGGGAGCGGCTGTTCTGCCTGTTTGGGCGGGCACTGCGCTAACCTGGCCAGAGGAACAGATATGACGATCGAGATCGACAAGGAAGCGCGCCAGCAGGCCATTGCCTCCATCGAACGGTATTTTCAGGAGAACATGGAAGAGCGCATCGGCAACATTGCCGCAGGCGCCCTGCTCGGCTATTTTCTGGAAGAGATTGGCCCGCTGGTCTACAACCAAGCCGTGACCGAGGTGCAGGAGCGCCTGCAACTGCGCGTGTCCGAGTTGGACATTGAAGTGCACGAGGACGCGTTTCAATATTGGCGCAAGTACGATCAGGCGAAGAAGAAGCGCTAGCAGAGTTCTTACTGGCTGAGGCGCGAGGCGTAGCGACAAACTTTCGGGTCGAACCAGGTCTGTGAAAACTCGGCCACCGTATTACCTGCAGTCCAGGAGAGCCGCTCGACGAAGCCCGCGTTGTCACCTGGCTTGAGTTTGCTGGGCTTCACCGCCCACGGCGGGGCAGCGGCAGCCGAGAGGTGGTCTTCCACCCGCGCAATCCAGATCTGAAAACGCTGCTGATAAAACAGGTACATCGAATCCCCCAACTCGTCGGCACTTAATTTCTCGCAGCAAGCCCCACTGAACCAGATTTCTTCCAGCGCAACGGGCACCTGACTGAGAAGGCGCACCCGGCGCACCCGCCACACCTCGGGCGATGCGTCGTCACCCAAGGCAGGAACATGCGCTGGGCGCGCCATGCGGCTCACGTCCACGATGCGCGCTGTTGGCAAGCCAGGGCCGGTGGTCAATTCAAGACGGAACAATTCATAGATGCGCTTGGCGCCTGCCGCCCGTTTTACGTAGGTTCCAGACCCCTGGATGCGCTGCAGCGTATCCTGCTCTGCCAGCATAGCCAACGCTTTGCGTAGCGTGCCAACAGCGACGTTCAAGGTTGCAGCCAGTTCAGCCTCGGTTGGCAGTCGCTCACCCTCATGCCAATAGCCAGCCTTGATCTGGCGCGCAAGGAGCTCGGCCACCTGTTGGTACACCGGCAGGGGCTTGGCGGCGGTCATTTTTGTCATGTGCCGAGTATGTCAAAAGCCGAACGCAGGGTATTCCCGTAGGCCAGTTTGAGTCAATTCATATACTATTCATTTACATAATTCGAGAAACCATTCATGAGCATCGTTCCAGTTCGCGGCGCCGATATTCAAGGTGCTGAAGTCGCGTGGTTTGCGCCTTTGTGTTCCGACGACTTCCGCCATCTAGGGGTGCCCGAGGGCGACTTGCGCAGCAGTTGGGCCAACGCCAGCCGTATCGCCCTGCGTGCAGAAGAATTGGGCTTTCGCAATATCCTGTGCCCATCTTCTTACCAGGTGGGGCAAGACACGCTGACATTTGTTGCTGGCATGGCGCCGAAGACTTCGCACATGAACATGCTGGCCGCCATCCGTTGCGGTGAAATGCACCCGGCCATGCTGGCCCGCACAGTAGCCACACTGGACCACATGCTTGAGGGGCGCCTGACGCTCAATGTGATTTCGTCGGACTTTCCCGGTCAGCAGGAAGACAGCGCCTACCGCTACCGCCGCTCGTGGGAAGTGGTGGAAATCCTCAAGCAGGCCTGGACGCAGGATGAGATCAATTACGAAGGTCAGATCTACAGCCTCAAGGGCCTGCCCACTGACCCGGTGCGGCCCTACCAGACCAACGGTGGCCCCCTGCTCTACTTCGGCGGCTACAGCCCCGATGCGCTGGCCCTGTGCGGCGCGCATTGCGACACCTACCTAATGTGGCCTGAACCCAAGGAAATATTGGCTCAGCGCATGCGCGATGTGCATGCCCAGGCAGAAACGCATGGACGGCTGCTGGACTACGGGTTGCGGGTACACATGATCGTGCGCGACACAGAGGCGGAGGCCCGAGAATACGCCCAGGAATTGGTGTCCCAGCTGGACGACGAAAAGGGCAAGGAAATACGCAAGCGCGCGCTGGACGCTACCAGCCTGGGTGTGGCGCTGCAAAGTGCCAACCGCGACCGGGCCGATGACGAAGGCTACATTGAGCCCCACCTATGGACCGGCGTGGGCCGTGCCCGCAGCGGCTGCGGCGCAGCGCTGGTGGGCAGCGTGGATCAGGTACTTTCCGAGATTCACGACTACATGAAGATGGGCATTCGCGCCTTCATCTTTTCAGGTTACCCCCATTTGCAGGAGTGCGAAATCTTTGGTACCAAGGTACTCCCGCAAATCAAGACCGTGTCCCTGGCCCAGACCTACGGGCGCGTGCCTTCCTCCACCCCACCTACGCCCCTGGGCACGGGCGTGCGCCGCTGATGACTACCCGCATATCTGACTTAATGAAGCGTTCCACTTTGCCCAACGGCCAGACACTTAGCCGCCTGGCCTACGGCGTGTGGCGCCTGTCCGAAGCACAAGACACGTCGGTGAACGCCAACCTGGCCCGCATCGACAGCTGCCTGGCCCAAGGCATCACCACCTTCGACCATGCGGACATCTACGGTGACTACCGCTGTGAAGCCCTGTTCGGCGAGGCAATCAAGGCGCGCGCGTCGCTTCGCGACCAGATCGAAATCATCACCAAGACCGACATCATGCTGATCTCGAAGTCCTGGCCTGGCACGCGCGTCAAACATTACGACACCAGCCCTGCCCACGTGAACGCCAGCGTAGACCGTTCGCTGCAGCGCATTGGAGTGGAGGTGATCGATCTGCTGCTGATTCACCGCCCCGACCCGTTGATGGATCCCGGTGCACTTGGCGAATGCCTGGACGGGTTGATCACAAGCGGCAAGGTGCGCGGGGTGGGTGTCTCCAACTTCATGCCGTGGGATGTTGATCTGTTGCAGTCGCGAATGAAGAACCGGCTACAAGTCAACCAGATTGAACTCGGCCTATTGAATACTGCGCCCCTCTTCAATGGCCAGCTGGCACACGCCCAGGAACACCGTATGTCCGTGATGGCCTGGTCGCCTTTGGGAGGTGGCCGGCTGCACAGCCAGGCCGCTCAGCCGGGTACCGCTGCAGCACGTCTGGCACCGCGACTCGCCGAACTGGCGAAAGCGCACAGCGTGGACCAGACTGCAGTCGCAATTGCCTGGTTGTTGCACCACCCGATGGGTGTCATGCCGGTGATGGGCAGCAATCGCGCCGACCGTATTGCGCAATTCGCCGACGCTTCCCGTGTGCCGATGGATCGCCAGACCTGGTACGAGCTTTACGAACTGGCCAACGGACACCAAGTCCCTTGACGGAAAAGCACATGCGATTACTTCCCGACGCCTTGTCCAGCGGTACAACCGCTGCGCCGCCCTCACCCACAGACCATTCGGCTTACCGCCAGGCCCTCGGCACCTTTGGCACCGGCGTAACTGTGGTCACTGCCCGTTGGCAAGACCACGACTGGGGCATGACCTGCAATTCCTTTTCATCGGTCTCGCTGGAACCGCGCCTGGTGCTGTGGAGCATCCGCCGCGAGGCCAACAGCTACGAGGCGTTCACGCGCTCCGGTGGTTTCACCGTCAACGTGCTGTCCCAGGCACAGGAGCCATTGGCACGCCAGTTCGCCACTGGCAGCCTTGAGCAGCGCTTTGCTGGCGTACCACTGGATAAGCTTGCCAGCCAACGTGTGCGCCTGTCAGGCGCTGCGGCCTGGTTCGACTGCGAGTTGCACCAGTTGATTGATGCCGGAGACCACACCATCGTGCTGGGCCGGGTAATACGGTTTGATTCACACGACACGCCCGCATTGAGTTTTTGGCGCAGCCGCTTCAGCCGCTTCGACACCGCACCGGCATGACGTCGATAGGGGCCTAAAACCTTACAAGCTCGCTTACAGGGTCGTCGTGTCTCGGTAGTGCCCCGGCAAACGGCGACGCCAGTGGCAATTCGGCACCCTCGATAACAAACAGCGGCAGGCGGTCCAGCGGTGCGTCTGCGTCGTGCCATTGGCCTGCGGGCAGTCGCTGGCGCATGTGGAAATCGACCCAACCCTTGCCAAGCGGCAACTGAGGCAGATAAAGGCGGCGCATGCGGTCGCCCTCATTCACCACCGGTGCCACCAGCAGATGGTCGCCCAGCATGAACTCGTCGTTGTCCTGCAGGCATTGAAGGTCTTCCGGAAAATTGAAAAAGGTCGGCCGAATGATGGGAACGTGGCGTTCGGTCGCCCGCTCGAAGCACTGCCAGAGATAGGGCATGAGCCGATAGCGTAGGCGAATGGCGTCCAGCACCTTTTCGGTTACTTCCGGGTGCATCCATGGCAGGTTGCTGACGTTGCCTGCCTTCCAGGAGTTCATCACCATGCGAGGATTCAACGCGCAGGCTTGCACCCAGCGCAGTAGCAGCTCAGGTTCCGGGATGGGGCCGTAGAAACCGCCCACATCGTGGCCGATGTTGAACATGCCCGACAAGCTCATTTGAAGGCCCGTGCGAATGTTCCATTTGAGTGATGCCCAGCTGGTGGTGTTGTCGCCTGACCAGGTCTGCGCGTAGCGCTGGATGCCGGGTGGCCCCGCGCGGGTCACGGTGAACACCGGCTCATTCAGCCCGCGTTGTGAGCTCCAGGCTTGTTGCGCCTCGAAGGTGGCACGCGTCATGAGCAACGCATGCAACGGGCGGCTGCGGTGCATGGGCATCGGTTGACCCCACCCTTGGGTAAAGGCGTCTTCCGACTGGATGGCGTACTCGTTGTTGTCGTTCCAGCCGACATCAATGCCTTTATCCAGAATTTGCTCGCGCAGTTGCTGCTGCCACCACGCCACTGCTGCGGGCCGGGTGAAATCCAGGTGAGAACCTTGACCATCCCAATAAGGCTCTACTACAGGCAGACCGGTAACACCGTCCTCAATGAAGGCATGCTGAGCCGCAAGCTCTGCATATGCCGGGTGATCGTCGAGCAGGCAAGGTTTAAGGTTGGCCACCAAGCGCATGCCTGCAGCTTGAAAGCGCGCGTTGACGCCTTCGGGGTCAGGAAACTTGCTGCGGTTCCAGGTGAACACATAACGCTGCTTGCCGCGGGAGGAATAGCCCGAGCCGTAATGAAATGAAGAAATAGGCACACGACGCGACTGGCATTCGTCAACAAATCCTTCCAGCAACTGCTGCGCGTTAGGCGAATCCGCCAGTCCCATCGCTGTCTGTGCAAAACCGACGCTCCAGCGCGGTGGCAAATGTGTACCGCCAATCAGCGCGACGAACTGCGCCACCACATCAGCTGGGGTGCGCCCCACCATGAGGTAGTAATCCAGATCACCATCGTCAATCTCCACGGTACGGAACAAACCGTGGTAGTTGTCGTGTTCGCAACCCAGGTCGAAGGTACATGACGACAGGGTGTCGTAGTACACCCCGGTCCACAGCCCGTCGGTGGTGCGGGAGATCACAAAAGGCCAGTGTTTGTAGAGCGGGTCACCGGTGGCGGGGTCGTAGCCGATAGAGTCCTGACCCAGGCAACGAAGACGACGCCCATGCAGGTTGAGCGGGCCGGTTTTGTCACCCAGACCGAAATAATGCTCGCGTGGATCGCGTTCCACACAATGGCGCAGGAGCCCGGTGCGGCGCTCGCTGAGGTAGGCGCTGGTGGTGCGGTCGCTTTGGTAAATCTGCTCACTGGCAGGGTCACTCCAGACCAGGCGCAGGGGCTGGCCATCGCCACCGATCAAACGCACGGCGAGTGCAGAAGTTGATAGCTGCAGGCCGTCTGCCATGGCTTTGGTGGCGAGGGCTGGACGCTGGAAACCCTCCAGGCTTTGCCGCGCTCGGCCCTCTGTAGGTACTTTGGTCGCCGCGCTCGGCGCGATGGACCAGGTGTGCGGCTCTCGAAACCCGGCGCCAAGCGCCCAGGTCACTCGGGCCATGGTGGGTGAAAGCATCACAACGCTCAACTGGCCGCCGTCGCCCAGAGATACAGAGGCGTCGCTGGCATTGGCGCCGGGATGCAGCGCCCACGCAGATGCCTTTAATGGGGTCATGCGTGGCTCCTGTGGATGCGACGGTCGGTGGCGTCAAACGCGTGCCAGCGCTGCGGATGTGGCGTCATATAAACAATTTCGCCAGCCTTGGGTTCAGTTGCACCCTCCATCAACATTTCGATGCGGGTGCCATCACTTAATCTGCCCAGCACCAGGCGCTGGGCGCCCAGGTATTCGCTGCCGAGCACGGAAATGGCGAGGCCAAGGCCTTCAGAACTGGCCAGCCAGTGCTCAGGCCGGATGCCCACTTGTTTGGCATCGGGGGGCAGCGCAGCGCGCACGGCGGCATCTTGCGAAGCGGTGGAGGAAGGCACAAAGTTCATGCGCGGGCTGCCTATGAAGCCCGCCACGAAAACGTTGTCCGGCGTGTCGTACAGGGCTTGAGGCGTGCCCACCTGCTCGATGCGGCCCGCACGCAGCACCACAATCTTGTCGGCCATGGTCATCGCCTCAACCTGATCATGCGTGACATAGATCATCGTCGC
>JAKQJK010000235.1 GCA_029561195.1 Pseudomonadota bacterium | reverse complement strand
CCCGCCTGCCAGTGCGCCAGTGGGTGCTGTCGGTGCCGAAGCGACTGCGCTATTTCATGCAGCGTGACGGGGCAGTGCTCAACATGGTGCTGCGCATCTTCCTGCGGGTCATTGCGCAAAGCCTGCAGACCCACAGCCCCGGTGCGGCAAATGTGGACAAGGCGACCCTGCACATCGGCGCCGTGGCGTTTATCCACCGGTTCGGCTCCAGCCTGAACGCTCATGTGCACTTCCACGTCTGTGTGGTCGATGGCGTGTTTGAGGCGGTGGCGCTCGAGGGCGACGCTAATGCCGCCCCTCAAGCCTCAACACCCGGCATCGTCTTCCACCCGGCCAGCGGAATCGATGCGGATACTGTGGCCCAGGTGCAGACCACCCTGCAAAAACGCATCCTGCGCGCCTTCGTCGGCCGGGGCCTGTGTCGGTTCACTTTCAACCTGTCATTTCTGAACCTTCAAATGGCACCCCGTACAGAAGCTATTTTTCAAAAGAGCCACGTTTCTTGAGTGCCTGCAAGTGAGCAGGTGCAAACAAGCTGGATAAGGTCAATTCGCAGCACGCTCCGAGACATGTCCCTCTCAATTGGCACAACCTTGCATTTGGCGCCTTCAATGTGTCACGATATGCCCATTAACCTACAGGAAAACAAAAATGGGGCGTTTTCAGGTGATCCCCGACGCGGTGGCTGTTGCTGGCGACAGGTTGGTCACTGTTGTCAGTGTCGACCCCGATGGGACGGTCACGGTCCGAGACCTTGCCAATGGTCGCGTGCACACCACCAGCGCGCATGAGCTCAGCGCCCGACCTGCATTGATCACCTCTAGGACTGCAAACGGCCCCATCATTGCTGGTGCAACGGACGCTCAATGGGCGCTCGCACAACGTCGCAAAGAGGCGATTGCCAGCATTGACGATGCCGGGAATGCAGCCGATCAAGTCACGCGCGTGGCACAAGAGTTGGGTGTCTCCAGGCGCACCGTTTTTCGCTGGATGGCGGCGTACCGCCAAACACCACTAACATCGGCCTTGCTTCCACGACCCCGTGGTACCCCCGCGGGTGCACACCGCATCGACGATCGATTGGACAAGCTGATCTCGGCGGTTATCCAGGAGGTTTACCTCACCAAAGTGCGAGCCAGAAAAGAGGAGGTCGTGCGAATGGTTGGGCTGCGCTGCGCCGCGCTGGGCTTGCAACCACCC
>JAKQJK010000100.1 GCA_029561195.1 Pseudomonadota bacterium | reverse complement strand
CGTTTCGTTTTGTGCACCGGTATTCGATAACTTGAGTGATGTTGCCCCGGAGTGTGCCCATACCGTTGGGTCGGCCTGGGCGGCGGGCGGTGGCGATGCTAACCAGCCTTGCAGGCCTGCTTCAAATCCAGGATTCTCAAGCAGATTGTCGTTCGGGAGCTGAGTGGTGATGTTGACGACGATTGAATCCGAGTCTGTAAATCCCGCGCTGTTGGTGACAAGTAGTCGGACCACATGCTTACCCACTGGCAACAACAACGAAGCTGTTGCAGTGCTCGCAACTTGCACGCCATTGCGTTGCCAGCTGTACTGCAATATGCCAGCTTGGGTCGTACTGCCACTGCCATCAATGAGAATCGTTTCGAAGCCATCGCCGTTGGTGTCGTTCAACTCTACGTCGGCGCCAGCGCGTGAGACTGGAAAGCCTGCGGCAGGTTGAACGGTGCTGGCATCAACACCTACTGCAAACGGCGGTGCGTTTGCAGGTAATGCACCCGCGTGAACTATCCCGGAATATGCTGCCACATCTGGCAAGTTTGGTGGCAATGGTAGGCCGCCTACGTTTGCGAGTGGCCGATAGTCGGTGTTTGGATAAGGGGCGGCAAACTCAAAATACTCATCGCTGAAATTCGCAAGTTGAGGATCCGCGTAAACGCTGCCGACTTCCCAATCAGGTCGAACACTGTGCAATGCTTGAAAAGAGTTGGATGTGGCTATTAGCGCTGAAGTTGGATTTTGAAATCTGTACCAGACGTTTCCAGCAGTGGAATTGAGGGCACTGTAGGCCGGTAGTTCCGAGATCGCGCGATCAATGTTTAGAGAAAGATGGATGTTGTTTAGGTACCACCTTGTCTGGGTGCTAGGCGTCTTGAACAGCGGCGTAATCCAAGATGTCTTGTCGAGGTCGTGTGAAGAGATGAAGGTGTTTTGATAAATCGCCAATGCTGGCATCGTTCCATTTTTGATGTCAGAGCCATACCGCCAGACTGACGGCATATCCACGTCAGGGAAAAGCACGCGGGTGCCTCGGACGGGGATTCGTTGGTCTATGATATTTCGATAAATGTTAAGCGGGCCAACCCCCGATGGATTGAGTGCGAAACTGAAAGGGTGCAAGGTTTGCCGAAACATGTTCTCGTGAACTTTGGTTTCGCCAATTGCCGTTTGGAGTGGCCCAAACTGAATTGCTTCATCATTGATATCTTCAAATAGGCAACTCTTTACTTCATTTCTTTGACCGGTTATCTGCAGCGCATCGTGAGCGTGTCGGAAAGTGCAATGATTGTAAACGGAGTCATTTGTTGGACTGATGACCAACATGTCGCTTGTTCGGGTCGTTGCGTTGTTGGTGAGTTTGCATGAGGCGTCCGGACATCCTGGTGGAAGATAGTCGTACGTGTCTTTTAGATCGGCACGCGTAGTCCATGGCGCGACTCCTCCATCGAATAGGCAGTTGTCGAAAGTTAAGTGGCTGGTGCCCGCGGCGATTTTTACGCCAGTTCTAGAGGGGTAGAATTCACAGTGATCAAAGCTGACGTGCGAACCCGCTATGCCCAAAAGCGTTGTACCTGCGTTTTGAAAGACGACGTTTCGAAAAGTGATATATTCCGAGGAACTTTCGGCTGCGTAGCGGTCGCTCCTTGTAATCGAGAGTGCGACCAGATTGGGGTTGCTTTCGCCGCTATAGTCCGCGATGCCTGGCGTCGCGAAATGCGTGGCCGTGAGGCGGATATGAATGCGGCCTTCTGTGGCGGTAACATACTCAAACGCGATTCCCGGTCCGCGATAAACCGTAGGAACTTTCCAGTTGGGCGCGCTGGCTATAGGGCCGAGTGAGGTGCGAGGGTCAGTGGTGTGCACGACGGAATACGATTCGTTGGAGGCGCGGAGATCGTCAAGCTCTTGATAGCTAAGTAGGCGATGTTTGCTCGCCATGATCTGCCCATACCAAATCTTGCTTGTTGCAACAGCGACGTATGTGTTTTTTGTCCGCCATTCGCCAGGCACGCCACCTTCGAGCGCAGGAACGACTTCCCATAAATTGTTGGGCTGGCGAAACTCAGGAAGCCCAGCGTCGAATGTTACCGATGGCCCCCCATACGGCTGGATGGTAATAGGGTGACCCGCCGTGCCTTTAAACGTGCTGATGAACGGCCACCCCAGTGCGAATGGGCCATACAGAAATCCTGATTTAAGGTTGAGTACTGCATCGGGTGCGGTGCCGATCCTTGTCGTTGCATACTCGACTGACCTCCAAGGGATGGCCAACGTTCCAGCGGATGGGACATCCTGCCCAACCGCGGGATCGACGTAGTATTGCGTGCCTAGAGCACTGCTATTAACGCTCAAATCGTCCGGTGGCTTTTCCGCACAAGCGAAGGCGAAAAAAGCTAAGAGATATAGGCATCTTGGTCCCGTCATCGTGCGAGGTTAGGCTTTGTTGGGTCTTGTTGCCAGCGGCCCCAATCCAAGTTTCAATGGATCTCGCTGACACACGCACTTGCTTTGCTGCGCTCGATCGGTTACCCACTCACCTCCCTTATGGAAAACTCGTTCGGCAAACCAGTAGAAGTCGAGGTTCGTGACAGCCTCGAAAAAGCGATGAAGATCCTCAAGCAGAAGATGTCCAAAGAAGGCATTCTGCAGGAGCTAAAGCGCCGTCGCTTTTATGAAAAGCCATCGGTGAAAAAGAAACGGAAGAGCCGCGAAGCGCGTAAGCGTACTCGCCGCGAAGCCAAGCGCCGCGTGACGCCAGCGCCAATGCGCTAAGCGTTCTTGCTCGTAGAACTCATTTCCTAGAACTAAGGCGTCAGTGTCGACTGACGCCTTATCGTCGTTTTGTTAAGTGGCTATCCACCTAGCCACCAGTTCAACGACTGGGTTGCTATTCTTCTCTTGCTTGATTCGGTGGAAAAGGGCTTCGAAACACATATCCATTTGGATTGTCGGCTGCGTGGCGCGTCGATTTCGGTGGATAGTCCCAATTCGGGATTGCCCGGCCAACGTAAACCTGTGAGTCGGCAAGCGTCCTCAAGATCGGTAGCCCTGTAAGCCAAACTGGTACTTTGCGACCGACAAGTGGCGTCGAGTACCGAATTGACTGTTCTTGCTTGAAGCCCGCTCGTTCCATCATTCGTTCGAGTGCGGTGGTGGTAAACGAATTGATGTGGTCGTCGTGATCGGAATAGAGGTAGTTGAGTTGAGGGATGTGCTTCATCCATGCGGCCGGCAGTGAGTGCGGCACTTCGATGATGATGCGGCCACCGGGCTTGAGCAAATAGAACAAGCGACGCAAAAACACGTGTGGTGCGTCGACGTGTTCGAGTGTTGCAGCGCACCACACGGTATCGACCTTGTGCACGTCGCTCCAGTCGCCATGAATGACGTCTTTTTGCAGGA
>JAKQJK010000206.1 GCA_029561195.1 Pseudomonadota bacterium | reverse complement strand
CAGCGGCGAGTAGCTACCCAGCGCCACCACATAGCGGTCTGCCGTCAGCTCGCCCGCGTCGGTGCGCACACTGGTGATGCGCTGACCGTCGCTGGCGATGCCCTGAATGTTCACGCCGTAGCGAAATTTGACGCCCAGGCCTTCCGCCAGTTTGGCGAGGTTTTGCGTGAACTTGAAGCAGTCGCCCGTCTCATCCCCCGGCAGGCGCAGCGCGCCGACGAATTTCTCTTTCACCAGCGCCAGCGCAGGTTCCACCTTGATGTAGCCGCTCTGATCCAGCAGCTCGAATGGCACACCGTATTGTTTGAGGATGTCGATGTCCTTGCCCGTGCCGTCCAACTGCTTTTGCGTGCGAAAGAGCTGCAGCGTACCTTGCGTGCGCTGGTCGTAGGCAATGCCCGTGTCGGCACGTAGTTCGCGCAGGCAGTCGCGGCTGTATTCGGCCAGACGCACCATGCGGCCCTTGTTCACCGCGTAACGTGCCTCGGTGCAGTTGCGCAGCATCGAAGCCCCCCAGCGCCACATGGCAGGGTCCAGCATGGGCCAGATCACCAGTGGGCTGTGCTCCATCAGCATCCACTTGATCGCCTTGAGCGGCACCCCCGGCCCAGCCCACGGCGCGGAATAACCTGGCGATACCTCGCCTGCGTTACCGTAACTGGTTTCCAGCGCCGGGCCACTTTGACGGTCCACCACCGTCACCTGATGACCCGATTTGGCCAGGTAATAGGCCGTGGTGGTGCCGATGACGCCGCTGCCCAGAATAAGGATGTTCATGGAGGTGAATCTTCCCATAAGCGCATCTGATATCTTCAGTAATAGTTGATGATTTCTTCTAATATAGAGTGGTGCGCGAATCGCGATGAATAACCGCTAGCAGGCAGTCATCGGCGACGTGTTGTAGCATTACCGTCATCCTCTCATCCTCCCGCATTCAGGTAAAGCCCCATGTCCACACTGCAGCCATTTCACCTTGCGTTTCCGGTTACGTCGCTGGCAAAGGCCCGTGCGTTTTATGGCGACTTGCTAGGCTGCCCCGAAGGGCGTTCATCCGATGAGTGGGTGGATTTCAATTTCTTCGGCCATCAGATCGTGGCCCACCTGGCGCCCGGTGAAGCCGGTCACCACAACACCAGCGCGGTGGATGGCCACAACGTGCCGGTGCGTCACTTTGGCATGGTGCTGTCCATGGACGAATGGGACAAGCTGGCAGCCAAGCTGCGCGCGGCCAACACCCAATTTGTGATTGAGCCACACATCCGCTTCAAAGGGCAGGTGGGTGAACAGGCCACGATGTTTTTTCTGGACCCGTGTGGCAACGCCGTGGAATTCAAGGCGTTTGCCGACCCTTCGCGCCTGTTTGCCAAATAGGCGCGTAACTCACCGCCTGATCACGCAAGCTGGTGGGCTTCCTGCAGACAAGCCTGAAAAAGCCGTGTTGCCCGGGACGGCTGAGGTGAGCGGCGAAGAATGCCTAGAAAGCTGCATTCATACCGGAACAGCGATGGTTTGACCGCGCGCATCTGGCCCAGCCGCACGAAGCTGTCGGCATAGTGGTCCGGAAGAAAGCCCAGGAATTTGCCGGACAGGATCAGCGTGGCAATCGCCTCCTGGTCAAACGCTGTGGCCTTGCGGGGCAAGCGCACCTGCTGGCTGATCTCCATGTTGGGCGAGTGGTAGCCCAGCCCGGCAAACTGGTGTGTGCCCAGGTCGCTCCACGCCAGCCGGTCGTTGTCGGTACCGAACAGCGGGTGTTGCGCACCGCAATACAGCAGCATGGTCTCATCGAACAACGCGTCATACGTCAGGCTGTCCGAGCTGCGATGGCCGGGGATCACACCCACTTGAAACTGCCCGTCAATCACTCCGCGCTCGATGGCGTTGATCGGAGCAATGTGCAGGTTCAGCGCGACATCGGGCGCGCGCTCGCAAAACAGCGCGATGGCCGCGCCAATGTGTGCAGCAGGGTTGCTGGCGGTCTTGTCAAACAGCGCCACGTTGAGCTGGCCACCCATGCGCCGGTGAATTTCGTCCACGCCGCTCCTGAATGCCTCGGTGGAGGCGAGCAGTTGCAGGGTCTGGGCGTAGATCTGTTCACCCTCTGTGGTCAACGAAAAGCCGGCTCGCCCGCGGCGGCACAGCGTCAAACCCAGCCGGGTCTCCAGATCCTTCACATGGCGACTGACAGTGGAGGTACCGATGTTCAGCTCCAGTTCAGCCGCCGCCATACCACCGCAGTCCACCACGGACTTGAACACCCGCAAAAGGCGCAAATCCATATCGCCCAGCTGGCCCAAGACAGCATGGCTTTTGGGTTGAACAGAAGTGGGTGGGATTACTTTCATAAATACGCAACTGAATAGTGATATTTAAACATTTATAAGAGTAACAGACCTGCCCACAATGCACTTTTGCTGCCCCCTACCTGCCTGACCGGAGACCCGACATGAATCTGAACGACGCACAGCATCTGAGCCCCGCCAAAGCCCCCCGAAAGGACGCCGCATTTCTGGAAGCCCACTGGATGCCCTACACGGGCAACCGGGATTTCAAGGCCAATCCGCGGCTGATGGCCAGCGCGCAGGGCTGTTATTACACCGATGTGGATGGCCGCAAGATTCTGGACGGACTTTCGGGTTTGTGGTGCTGTGGCCTGGGTCATGCCCGGCCCGAGCTGATTGAAGCCGCCAGCCGCCAGATGGCCACGCTGGACTACTCGCCAGCATTTCAGTACGGCCATGAACTGTCGTTTGAACTTGCCAACAGGATCAAGGAACTCACGCCCGCGGGGCTGGACTATGTGTTCTTCACCGGCTCAGGTTCGGAATCGGCCGATACGTCATTGAAGATGGCCCGTGCTTACTGGCGCACCAAAGGTCAGGCCAGCAAGACGCGGTTCATCGGGCGCGAAAAGGGCTATCACGGTGTCAACTTCGGTGGCATTTCGGTTGGAGGCATTGTGGCCAACCGCAAGGCCTTTGGTCAGGGCATTGAAGCCGACCACCTGCCCCACACCCAGCTCGCCAAAAACGTGTTTTCGCGCGGAATGCCCACACAGGGCGTGGAGCTGGCCGACGAGTTGCTGAAAATGATTGCGTTGCACGACGCGTCCAACATCGCGGCCGTAATTGTGGAGCCATTCTCGGGCTCGGCTGGCGTGGTGATCCCGCCCGTTGGCTACCTGCAGCGCCTACGCGAGATTTGCACGGCCAACAATATCCTGTTGATATTTGATGAAGTCATCACCGGCTTTGGCCGCTGCGGGGCCTACACCGGTGCAGAAGCTTTCGGCGTAACACCCGACATCATGAACGTAGCCAAGCAGATCACCAACGGCACACAACCACTGGGCGCCGTGATCGCCAAAAAGGAAATCTACGACACCTTCATGGCGGCAGGCGGCCCGGAGTACATGCTGGAGTTTGCCCATGGCTACACCTACTCCGCCCACCCGGTTGCCTGCGCCGTGGGCGTGGCTGCGCTGGACGTTCTGGTCAAGGAAGACATGATCAACCGCGTGAAGAACCTGGCGCCGTATTTCGAGCAGGCCGTGCACAGTCTCAAAGGTACCAAACACATCACCGATATCCGCAACTTTGGTCTGGCTGCCGGCATCACCATTGACGCCCTGCCCGGCGAGCCTGCCCGCCGGCCCTATGAGATCGCGATGAAGTGCCTGAAGAAAGGCTTCTACGTTCGTTACGGTGGTGACACCATTCAGCTGGCGCCACCTTTCATCATCGAAAAGTCAGAGATTGACAGCTTGATCAACGCATTGGGTGAGGCGCTGAGCGAAACGGCCTGACTGCAAATTCCCGAGAGCGTGAACTCAGGGCTGCGTTAGCGCGCCCTTGGCTGCGGCGGTCAGTGCCGTCGTCAAGGCGTCGAGTACGGCGGAGTCCAGATTCCAGCAATGCCAATACAGATCCACCGGCAACGTGAAATCCGGGGCTAGATTGACCAGTTGCCGGGGCTTGGCCAACAGGGCACGTACCTGCAACTCGGGCACCACACTGGCACCCCAGCCGGCCAAGGCCGCCCGCACCTGACCTTCCGAGCTGGGAACAAAGCGCTGGCTAAGGCTCACCCGCTTGAGACCACAGGCCTGCCCGACGAAGTCAGTCTGCAAATCATCCTTGCGGTTGAAGGCAATGAAGGGAATCTGGCGAAAGTTATGCGGCGTCAGCCCTTGCGGACAGTGCTGGCGTGCAAATGCTGCGCTGGCCACCGCCACATAATTCATCGCCCCCAGGGGCAACACCTTGCAGCCACGCAGTGCATTTTTCAGCGTGGTGACGCAACCCAGCACTTGACCTTCGCGCAGCCAGCCATGTGTGAAATCCTGATCGTCGGCAATGATCTCCAGCGGCAGGCCCTCACGGACAAGCTGGTCCAGCGCGGGTAACGCCCAGGTGGCGATGCTATCGGCATTGACCGCAATGGAGACGCGCTCTTCATCCCGCGCGCCGCTCACGGTACTGGGCGCCAGATCCTGAAGGTCATGCTCCAGATCGGCGCGCAGCAGGCGCATCTGCATCGCGTGCTTGAGCAACAGGCGCCCTGCTGCAGTGGGCTTGAGCGGACGGCTGCGGACAATCAGTACCGTACCCGCTTGCGCTTCCAGGGAGCGCAAGCGCTGGGAAACGGCTGACTGGGTAATTGACAACCGAACAGCAGCACGCTCAAACCCTCCTTCTTCCACGATAGCGGCAAGACACTCCAGCGAGTCGGGGTCAAAGGCACTCATTTGGTCAAAGTTGTCGGGGAAGTAACCAAAACAGTGCGCAGCACCATGTCCACGATCAGGGACTCAGCTGCCGAGAAATCTTCTGCACCCAGCTTTTTTTTGCCCAGCACCAGACTAATCTGGCTGGCCCAGTCTGCATACACCTGTGTGGAGGCCCATAACAAAATCATCAGGTGCCGACCATCCACGGGTCGGCACAGGCCTTGTTCCGCCCAACGGTTGAAGATGGCTACATCGGCCTGCAATGCTGGAATCACACGCTCGGCGATTTCATCCGAAAAAATGGGGGCGCCAGAGACCACCTCGTTCGCATAAACGCGCGAATCGTCCGGGTGCTCGCGTGAGAAGCGCAGTTTGCCGGCGATGTATTCGCGCAGTGCCTGCTCCGGGTCATCCTGGCGCTGGCTCAAGGCATCCATGTAGGACAGCCAGACATCCAGCACACCGTGCAATACCCGCCGGTAAAGCTCTTCCTTGCTGGGGAAGTAGTAGAGCAGGTTTTGTTTGGACGCCCCTACCTCGCGGGCAATATGGTCCAGCGAAACACCGCCAAAGCCGCGCTGGGCAAACAGCCGTTTTGCAGCAGTGAGGATGTCCTGCTCCAACCGCTCACGCGCCTCGCTGACCTTCACCGTTTTTGACCCGGACACTTTTTTCATACGTGGTACGTATTTTGCATACTCTTGTTCAGGGTTTTTACCAATTGGTAAAACATTTATTACTGAATCTAATCAGACAGGTAGCGACAGATTCACTCAGGCAGATTCAGCTCGGCAAGCGTGCACGGCTCATTGTGCCGGACGCTGTGTTGATCAACCCATTGCACTGGAACAGCGAAACATGCAAACAGACTCTTCCACGCCCGGCGTCCACGCAGGGCGTTTGTCGTCCGACCAATACGCCCATAACTTCTGCGACGCGCATCCTCCGCTGAATCTGGCACAGGCCAAAATTGAGGCGGACCGGTGTTACTACTGTTATGACGCGCCCTGCCAGACCGCCTGCCCGACGGGCATCGACATCCCCAGTTTCATCCACCGGATTGCTGACGACAACATCCGTGGCGCGGCGCACACCATCCTGAAAGCCAACCCGCTGGGCGGCATGTGCGCACGCGTTTGCCCGACCGAGGTGTTGTGCGAACAGGCCTGCGTGCGCAACACCAATGAAGACAAGCCCGTCGAAATCGGTGCACTGCAGCGCTACGCGACTGACAAATACTTTGAAAAGCCCGGTGCGCCACTTTTTACGCGTGCTGCACCAACTGGGCGCAAGGTGGCCGTTGTCGGCGCGGGCCCTGCGGGGCTGGCCTGCGCACATGGTCTGGCCCGGCTGGGGCACTCCGTGGAGCTGATGGATGCCAACCCCAAGCTGGGCGGGCTCAATGAATACGGCCTGGCCACTTACAAAACAACCGATGGTTTTGCTCAAAAGGAAATTGACTGGCTGCTGTCCATCGGAGGCATTGAGGTGCGCGAAAACACCCGGTTGGGCGCCGACGTGCAGCTGGATGCGCTGACGCGCGAGTTTGATGCCGTCTTCCTGGGGCTCGGACTGGCCGGGGTAAACGCCATCGGCATTGCAGAGCCTCAGGCAACTGGGGTGCGCAATGCTGTCGAGTTCATCGCCGAGCTGCGTCAGGCCCCGGCCTACGCCAAGGTGCCGGTGGGCCGAAAGGTCGTGGTCATAGGCGGCGGCATGACAGCTGTAGATGCGGCTGTGCAATCCCGAAAACTGGGCGCGGAAAGCGTCACCATCGTTTACCGCCGGGGCGCTGCCGAGATGTCGGCTTCAGAATACGAGCAGGAATGGGCGCAGAAAAACGGGGTGTCCATCCACCATTGGGCAGCGCCCAAAGCCCTGCTGGCAGAGGGCGGCCACATCACCGGCATTCAACTGGGCTGTACCCGCGTGGAAGGTGGCAAACTGGTTGAAACCGGCGAACAGTTCACGCTGGAAGCCGATGTGGTGCTGAAAGCCATCGGGCAAAGCTTTGTGGCGCAGCCACTTGGCACGGCGCTGGAACTCCGGCAGGGCCGTATCGTGACCGACGACCAGGGTCGCACGTCCCACGCCAAGGTTTGGGCCGGTGGCGACTGCCGGGTTGGGGGGCGTGACCTGACCGTTGAAGCCGTAGAGCACGGCAAGGTGGCGGCCTTGTCCATTCACGAAGCCCTGAACGCTTAATCGCCAGAATCACGGAGCACGAACATGGCCAATCTGAATACTGAATTTGCCGGCATCAAAAGCCCGAACCCTTTCTGGCTGGCCTCGGCGCCGCCCACTGACAAGGCCTACAACGTCAACCGAGCCTTCGAAGCGGGTTGGGGCGGCGTGGTCTGGAAGACACTGGGCGAAGCCGGTCCACCCGTGGTCAACGTGAACGGCCCGCGCTACGGCGCTCTGCTCACGCCAGATCGCCGCCTGATGGGCTTCAACAACATCGAGCTGATCACCGACCGCGACCTCGAGCTGAACCTTAAAGAGATCACCGAGGTGAAACGCAGCTGGGCCGACCGCGCGATGATCGTCTCGCTGATGGTGCCCTGCGAAGAGCAAAGCTGGAAGGCAATATTGCCGCGAGTGGAAGACACGGGCGCAGACGGCATTGAGCTGAACTTCGGCTGCCCGCACGGCATGAGTGAGCGCGGCATGGGCGCCGCCGTGGGCCAGGTGCCCGAGTACATCCAGATGGTCACAGAGTGGTGCAAGCGTTACAGCAAGCTACCTGTCATCGTGAAGCTGACGCCCAACATCACCGACATCCGTAACCCCGCCCGCGCTGCCAAGGCGGGTGGGGCCGATGCGGTATCGCTCATCAACACCATCAACTCCATCATGGGCGTAGACCCGTACACGCTGACCATGTCACCTTCTACAGGCGGCAAAGGCTCGCACGGCGGCTATTGCGGCCCGGCTGTGAAGCCGATTGCGCTGAACATGGTGGCCGAGATTGCGCGTGACCCGCAGACCGCCGGCCTGCCCATCAGCGGCATTGGCGGGGTTGGCAACTGGCGCGACGCGCTGGACTTCATCGCATTAGGTTCTGGTACCGTGCAGGTGTGTACTGCGGCCATGGTCTATGGTTTCAAGATCGTGCAGGAAATGAATGATGGCCTCTCGAACTACATGGACGAGATGGGGTTCAAAAGCGTCGGAGAGATAGTTGGCAGGGCTGTTCCCACCGTGAGCGACTGGCGCTACCTGAACCTGAACCACATCAGCAAGGCGGTGATCAACCAGGACAGCTGCATCCAGTGCGGCCGCTGCCACATTGCCTGTGAAGACACCTCGCACCAGGCCATCTCCAATATGAAAGATGGCAAGCGCCACTTCGAAGTGATGGAAGACGAGTGCGTGGGCTGCAACCTGTGCGTCACTGTGTGCCCGGTGCCCGAGTGCATCACATTGCGCGACCTGAAACCGGGCGAAAAAGACTTGCGCACCCAGCGGATTGTGAGCGATAAACACGCAGACTGGACCACACACCCCAACAACCCGACGCGCGAACTGAATTCGGCATAAATTGAGTGCCAAAAGTGGACTTAGCCTTCGTATACATTGCGTAAATAGCTATTAATCTAGGAGCAATCATGAGCAGCATACTGATTCGCGGCGGTACCGTCGTCAATGCAGACCGAGCCTTCAAGGCCGATGTACTCACCCAGAACGACAAGATTGTGGCCGTCGGTGAGAACCTGACCGCGCCGGCTGGCGCCACCACGGTGGACGCGGGCGGCCAATACGTCATGCCCGGCGGTATCGATCCGCACACCCACATGCAACTGCCCTTCATGGGCACGGTCACCATGGACGATTTTTTCACCGGCACTGCAGCTGGTCTGGCAGGTGGCAACACCACTATCATCGACTTCGTCATCCCCGACCCTAAAGAAAACATCCTCGACGCCTACCGCAAATGGCGCGGCTGGGCCCAAAAGTCAGCGGGTGATTACAGCTTTCACGTAGCCATCACCTGGTGGGACGAAACCGTACGGCGCGACATGGGCACGCTTGTGCAAGAAGAAGGCGTGAACAGCTTCAAGCACTTCATGGCCTACAAAAATGCCATCATGTGCGACGACGAAACGCTGGTGAACAGTTTCAAACGTTCGCTGGAACTGGGCGCCATGCCCACCGTGCACGCCGAGAACGGCGAGCTCGTTTACCTGCTGCAAAAGACTGTGGCGGACATGGGCATCAAGGGGCCCGAGGGCCATCCCATGTCTCGCCCGCCCATGGTAGAAGGCGAAGCTGCCAACCGCGCCATCGCGATTGCCGATGTGTTGAACGTACCCATTTACGTGGTGCACGTTTCCTGCATCGAATCGGCTGAGGCCATTGCACGTGCACGCCTGCGTGGTCAGCGGGTGTATGGCGAAGTACTGGCTGGTCATCTGGTGCTGGACGACAGCGTGTACCGTCACCCAGACTTTGCCACCGCCGCGGCGCACGTGATGAGCCCGCCATTTCGCCCCAAGGGCAACCAGGAGTTTTTGTGGCGCGGCCTGCAATCAGGCAATCTGCACACCACGGCGACGGACCACTGCACGTTCTGCGCGGCGCAAAAGGCGGCTGGCAAAGACGATTTTTCCAAAATCCCCAACGGATGCGGCGGCGTGGAAGAGCGCCTGGCGGTAATTTGGGATGCGGGTGTGAACACAGGGCGCTTGACGCCGTCGGAATTCGTTGCCATCACCTCAGCCAACACGGCCAAGCTGTTCAATATCTATCCGCAAAAGGGCAGTGTGTCCGTTGGGGCTGACGCCGATCTGGTGGTGTGGGACCCCGCAGGCACCAAAACGCTGTCGGCGAAAACGCAGCACAGCAAGGGTGACTACAACATCTTTGAAGGCCGTACCGTCAAGGGTATCCCGAGTC
Source organism: Pseudomonadota bacterium (assembly GCA_029561195.1). Taxonomy (GTDB): domain Bacteria; phylum Pseudomonadota; class Gammaproteobacteria; order Burkholderiales; family Burkholderiaceae_C; genus Egaibacter. Next base: position 18,304 of record JAKQJK010000206.1, on the reverse strand, counting down.
ACACGGTAAGCCAGGGCGAGCTGGTGTTTGCGCAGGGCGATCTGCGCGCGGTGAAGGGCAAGGGGCGCTACATCAAGCGGCCAGCGTTCAGCGACAATTTCGCGGCCAACAAATTGCGGGCTGAGGCATCTGCCCCAACTGCCGTTCAACGTTGATGGCTCGCGCCAGACAGTAACGTTATTTCTTATTGAAGGAATTCATCATGAGTACTGCAACTGCTATCGACATTGAAAAGGTCCGCGTCAACGGCGAGCGCCTGTGGGCATCGCTTATGGAACTGGCCAAAATCGGCGCCACGCCCAAGGGCGGCGTGTGCCGCCTCACCCTGACCGACCTCGACAAGCAGGGCCGCGACCTGGTGCTGGGCTGGGCGCGCGAAGCGGGCATGACCGTCACCATCGACAAGATCGGCAACGGCTTCATGCGCCGCGCCGGGCGTAACAACAGCCTGCCACCCATCATGACCGGCAGCCACATCGACACCCAGCCCACCGGCGGCAAGTTTGACGGCAACTACGGTGTACTGGCGGGCATTGAAGTGGTACGCACCTTGAACGATCTGGGCATTGAAACCGAGGCGCCAATTGAGGTGGCCTTCTGGACCAACGAAGAAGGCTCACGCTTTGTGCCGGTGATGATGGGCTCAGGCGTATTCGCCAAGGCCTTCACGCTGGAGCATGCCTATGCCGCCACTGACACCGAAGGCAAGAGCGTCAAGGGTGAGCTGGAGCGCATCGGCTACATCGGCGACCAGGAACCCGGCGACCACCCGATTGGTGCGTATTTTGAGACGCACATCGAACAAGGCCCGGTGCTCGAAGACAACGACGTGACCATTGGCGTGGTCAGCGGCGTACTGGGCATCCGCTGGTTTGACTGCACCGTGACCGGCATGGAAGCCCACGCGGGCCCCACGCCCATGGCGCTGCGCAAGGACGCACTCCTGGCCGCCACCCGCATCATGCAAGACGTGGTGGCCGCGGCGCACCGCCATCCGCCGCATGGCCGCGGCACCGTGGGCATGGTGCAAGTGTTCCCCAACAGCCGCAACGTGATTCCCGGCCGCGTGAAGTTCAGCATTGATTTGCGCAACAGCACCGACGCGCTGGTGGACCAGATGGCCGACGAGGTGAAAGCCTTTGCCGCCAAGGTGGGTCAGGAGCACGGCGTGGATGTGAAGATTGAAATGGTGTCCAGCTACAACGCGATTGCGTTCCACGAAAACTGCGTGGACGCCGTGGGCCGCGCCGCCAAGAAGCTTGGCTACTCCAACATGCCCGCCGTGTCAGGCGCCGGCCACGACGCCGTCTACATGGCCAAGCTGGCCCCCGCCGGCATGATATTCATCCCATGCAAAGACGGCATCAGCCACAACGAGATTGAGGACGCGAAGCCAGAGCACATCACCGCGGGGTGCAATGTGCTGTTGCATGCGATGTTGGAGCGGGCGCACGCGGTATAGCATTTCCGCATTCCACTGACACAATGCAGCCGTCCCTTTGTCGGGGGTCAGAATACAGCGATAGAAGAATCCATGAGAAAAGCAGATGACAGTGGCAAATGAAACGTCGGGGAGATCCAGTGAATCCGCGCTGGCTGTAGATGTTCGCGATGCGTCCCTGATTTACAACCCGGTCGAAGCGCCTGTGCATGCGCTGGCCAACATTGATCTCGCCGTGCGGCCTGGTGAGTTTGTCTCGCTGATCGGCCCTTCGGGCTGCGGCAAGACAACACTCTTGCGCGTGATCGCCGATCTGGAGCACATCACGTCGGGCAGCGTGTTGGTCAATGGTGTTTCGCCGCATGATGCTAGGTTGTCTCGTGCTTACGGCTACGTGTTTCAGGCCCCCGCTTTGTTCCCGTGGCGCACCGTATTAGCCAATGTGACGTTGCCTTTGCAGATTCAGGGCAAAAGCAAGGCAGACGCCAAACGTATTGCCATGGAGCACCTGGAACGCGTGGGCCTCAAAGGCTTTGAAGGCAAGTACCCGTGGCAGCTGTCTGGCGGCATGCAACAGCGTGTTTCCATTGCGCGCGCGTTGTCGTTCGAGCCCAAAATTCTGATGATGGACGAGCCATTTGGCGCGCTCGACGAAATCACACGTGACCGACTCAACGAGCAGCTGCAGCAGCTCTGGCAGCGTGAGCGCCGCACCGTGGTGTTTGTGACGCACAGTATTGCCGAAGCGGTGTATCTGTCCACCAAGATTGTGGTCATGTCACCGCGCCCCGGGCGTATCGTCAAAGTGATTGACTCGCCGCTACCCGACGAGCGTCATTTAGGGTTACGCGACACACCTGCCTTCATGGAGCTGGCCCATGAAGTACGCGAGGCACTGGCAGATGGCCACCACTAAAACCTTGACCCAGCGTGCCATGCACGACTGGCTACCCGTGGTCGTCGTACTGATGGCTGTGGTATTGGCTTGGTATGTCGCAGCCTGGGGCCTGAACGCACCAGGCGCCATTGAGCGCGTACTGGACGAAGAAGCCGGCTACACCCAGATGGAGCTGTTCGAGGCCACCATGACCATGGAGCGCCCGCTGATGCCCGCGCCTCACCAGGTGGCGATGGACTTTTACGAGAGCCTGACCGAGTGGCCCGTAGACTCGCCGCGCAACCTGATCTACCACGTCATCGTCACCGGCCAGTCCACACTGCTGGGGTTTTGCCTGGGCACGGCGCTCGGGCTGTTGCTGTCGGTGCTGATCGTGCACAGCCGCACGCTCGACAAGGCGCTACTGCCCTGGATCGTTGCCTCGCAAACAGTGCCGGTGCTGGCGATTGCGCCCATTGTGCTGGTGGTGCTGGGCAGCCTGGGCTTTTCGGGCACGGCACCCAAGGCTTTCATTGCCATGTACCTGTGCTTCTTCCCGGTCACCGTAGCCATGGTGCAGGGTCTGCGTTCGCCGCAAAAGATCGAGACCGAAATGATGCACACCTACGCCGCATCACGCTGGCAGTCGCTGTGGTTGCTGCGCTTGCCTGCGGCCTTGCCATTCCTGTTTCCCGCACTGCGCGTGGGCGTGGCGGCGGGCTTGGTGGGCGCCATGGTGGCCGAGCTGCCCACGGGTGCACAGGCGGGTCTGGGTGCACGCCTGCTCACCGGTTCGTACTACGGGCAAACCGTGCAGATCTGGTCTGCGTTGGTGATGTCGGCATTATTGGGGCTTGCACTGACCGGCATCGTGGCCGGTGTGGAGCGCCTAGTGCTGCGCAGCCGGGGGGGCGTATGACAAACGGTGTGACTCCGCTGTGGTTCTGGCCAGGCATGCTGCTCCTGACGCTGGTGGCCGGCTACAGCGTCTACCGCATGGCGGCTGTCAACGGCAGCCGCTGGGTAGGCATGGCCACTGCCGCGCTGTTTGGCGCGTGGGTGTTGGTGTTCTGGGAAATTTTGGTGCGGGCGCTCGATGTGCCGCGCGTGTTGCTGCCGGCGCCCAGCCTGGTGATTGGTTCCATTGGCGACCATGCACCCAAGCTCTGGGGCGACTTTGTGCAAACCGTGGGCAAGGCGGTTTTCATTGGCTGGGCAGTGGGCTGCGGCTTGGGCTTCTGTGTGGCGGTGGCGATTGACCGCATGCCGTTCCTGCAGCGCGGCTTGCTGCCGGTGGCATCGCTCACCAGCGCAATCCCGCTGGTCGGTGTGGCGCCCATCGCGGTCATGTGGTTTGGTTTCGAGTGGCCTTCCAAGGCGGCAGTGGTGGTGCTCATGACCTTCTTCCCCATGCTGGTTTCCACGCTGGCGGGTCTGCAGGCTGCTGGCAAGCTGGAGCGCGAGCTGATGTACAGCTACGCCGCCAGCTATCCGCGCACGCTACTGGCTCTTCGCCTGCCAGCGGCGCTGCCGTTCATCTTTGGCGCGCTCAAAGTCAATGCAACGCTAGCCCTCATTGGTGCCATCGTGGCCGAGTTTTTTGGCTCCCCCACGTCGGGCCTGGGCTTTCGCATTTCAACCGAAGCGGCGCGCATGAACATGCCGCTGGTCTGGGGCGCGATTGTGGTGGCAGCCGTGACGGGGTCACTGGCCTACGCCTTGCTTGTACAGTTGGAGCGCCGTGCGGCGTTCTGGCACCCCTCAGTGCGCGAAGGGTGAGCCCGCGCTTGGTCAGTATTTCGTTTTTTCATTAACCCCTTAGAAGGAGCTTTCCATGATTTGTTCTTCCCAGTTCACCAAGGGCCTGCTGGCCCTGGCAATGGCTGCTGCCGGTTTTGGCACGAGCACCTCGGCATTGGCTGCGGACAAAGTGACCGTACAGCTCAAGTGGGTGCCACAAGCCCAGTTTGCCGGCTATTACATGGCTGCGGCCAAAGGTTTTTACAAAGATGCTGGTCTGGATGTCACCATCAAGCCCGGTGGCCCTGACATTGCCCCCACGCAAGTGATCGCCGGCAAACAAGCCGACATCGTGGTGGACTGGATGCCCTCGGCCCTGGCCGCGCGTGAAGCCGGTGTGCCACTAGTCAACGTTGCCCAGGTGTTCAACCAGTCCGGCCTGATGCTGACTTGCAAAAAGGCGAGCGGCGTGGCCAGCCCCAAAGACTTCAAGGGCAAGACCCTGGGCGTCTGGTACGGCGGCAACGAATACCCCTTCCTCAACTGGATGGGCAAGCTCGGGCTGAAGTCCGACTCTGACATCAAGATCCTGAAGCAAGGTTTCAACGTCGACCCTTTGTTGCAAAACCAGGCCGCCTGTATTTCCACCATGATTTACAACGAGTACTGGCAAGTAGTGGACGCCGGTGTGAAGGAAAAAGACCTGGTCACCTTCTTCTATGAAAAGGAAGGTGTGGCCACGCTGGAAGACGGCCTGTATGTGCTGGAAGACAACCTGAAAGACCCCGCCTTCGTCGCCAAGATGGGCAAGTTCCTCAAAGCTACGCTCAAGGGCTGGGATGCAGCGGTCAAAGACCCTGAAGGTGCCGCCAAGGCTGTGGTTGCAGCTGACACTTCGGGCAGCGCCAGCCTGAAGGTGCAAAAGCGCCAGATGGAAAACGTGGCCAAGCTGATCACCAATGCCGGCACCAAGAAGATTGGTTATCTGGAACCGGCCGCCTATGAGCGCACCGTCAAGGTGTTGCTGGCTGGTGGTAGCGACCCTGTGATCAAGAAAGATCCGGGCAAAGCAGCTTACTCACACGCTGTGTGGGAAGCCGCTTCCAAATAAGCTGTCATTTTTAAGCGGTCTTTCATGGCCGCCGCCCACGTTGACCGGCGTTGGACGCCAAAATCAGGGGTCTCAGTCGTTAAAACCGCTGAGACCCCTTTTTGATGAGTTTCGTTGAGTTTCGTTGAAAAGCCCGAGTGCACGAAGGAAAGTAGCCATGTTCGATCTGCTGGTCACCAACGCCACATTGCCTGACGGGCGCTCCGGCATGTCACTGGCCGTGCAGGACGGCAAGTTTGTTGCAGTGGACGCGGGTCTGCTGGCGCCAGCCGAGGAAACACTCGATGCCCAGGGCTTACTGGTCAGCCCACCGTTTGTCGATGCGCACTTTCACATGGACGCCACGCTGAGTTATGGCCTGCCGCGCGTCAACCAGAGTGGCACTTTGCTGGAAGGCATTGCGCTGTGGGGCGAACTCAAACCGCTTCTCACGCTGGATGCGCTGATTGATCGCGCCATGACGTACTGCGACTGGGCGGTGGGCAAGGGCTTGTTGGCGATTCGCTCACACGTGGATATTTGCGACCCACGCCTGCTGGCCGTGGAAGCGTTGCTGGAAGTGAAACGCCGCGTGGCGCCGTATCTGGACCTGCAACTGGTCGCCTTCCCACAGGATGGCGTGCTGCGAGACCCGCAGGGCATGGACAAACTCAAGCGAGCGCTGACTATGGGTGTGGATGTGGTGGGCGGCATTCCGCACTTTGAGCGGACCATGGCCGAAGGAGCACTTAGTGTGAAACTGCTGTGCGAGCTGGCGGCCAAGCAGGGCAAGCTGGTCGATATGCACTGTGATGAGTCGGATGACCCGCTCTCCAGACACATCGAAACGCTGGCGTTTGAGACCCAGCGTTTGGGCCTGCAAGGCCGCGTGACCGGCTCACACCTGACGTCCATGCACTCGATGGATAACTATTACGTGAGCAAGCTGCTGGCGCTGATGACCGAGGCGCAGGTGCATGTGGTGAGCAATCCGCTGATCAACATCACACTGCAGGGCCGCCACGACACCTACCCCAAACGCCGCGGCATGACGCGTGTGCCCGAGCAACTGGCGCAGGGTCTGACGGTGGCTTTTGGCCAGGACTGCGTGATGGACCCTTGGTATTCGCTGGGCTCGGGCGACATGCTGGAGGTCGCCAGCATGGGCCTGCACGTGGCGCAAATGACTTCCCAAGCCGCCATGCGCCAGTGTTTTGACGCGGTCACCATTAACGCCGCGAAGATCCTGCAACTACCCGCGTACGGGCTGGCCCCCGGTTGCCACGCCGACTTTGTGCTGCTACAGGCGCGTGACCCCGTGGAGGCGATCCGCCTACGCGCCACGCGTCTGAAGGTCTTCCGGCGCGGGCGCGTGGTTGCCCAAACACCGGCTAGCACGGCCACGCTGCAGCTGCCGGGCCGCCCGGGTTCCACCGCGTGGATGGCATGAAGGTTATTTTCGATTTGCTATATTAGTTATAGCTACTAACTCATATTCGACAAAGGCTAATGGCCTTTCTATTAGTGAAAAACACTGTTTTATGAACTCACCCACTCTCACCATCGATATCGTCTCCGACGTGGTCTGCCCCTGGTGCTACATCGGCAAACGCAAGCTCGAAGCGGCACTGGCCCTACCGGAAGCTGCCGACCTTCCCAACGTCGTGATCCGCTGGCACCCGTTTCAGCTCAACCCCGATTTGCCGCAGCAGGGCATCTCCCGCAAGCAATATCTTGAAGACAAGTTTGGCGGGCCACAGCGCGCAGCCGAGATTTATGAGCGGGTGCGCGCGGCTGGCCGCACCGCCGGGCTGGAGCTGAACATCGACGGCATCACGTTGCAGCCCAACACGCTGGCCGCACACGCGCTGATTGCCTTCGCCCAGCAGGGAGATGCGGATGGCGGCGACATCAAGGAGCGGCTGCTGAAGGCCTACTTCGTTGAAAACCGTTTTATCGGCAGCCCCGATGTACTGGCCGAGATTGCGGATGAGGCCGGGCTGAACCCCGACGCAGCCCGCACGTTCGTCACCGACCCCGATGCACTGCGTGCGGTGGCACAAGCCGATGCCCAGGCGCGCAGCATGGGCATCAACGGTGTGCCGTTTTTCATCTTCAACCAGAAGGTGGCGGTATCAGGTGCTCAAGACCCAGCCAGCCTGCTGGCGGCGATGCAGCAGGCAGTAGGCGCTTAACGCGCAGGCAGTGCGTCAATCGGCGCTGGTATGCGCTCACTCATCCAGCGCGACAGGTCTAGCCACATCTGGCGCATCTCCGCATCCAGCGGCGTACGCCCGGCATTCGACAATTCGATCGTCACCACCGGCACGCCTTTGTGCACGCCGCCGTAGTTGCCCAGCGAGCCAGGGAATATGCCCACCTGGTCCAGATACAGGCGCCCCAGTTTGCTAGGGGGCACCGAGGGGCCGTCAAAGTCCAAGACACCATAGGGTGCGTGAATACTCACGATCAGGTTGGGCTTGAAGGTGTCCATCTGTTCGTGCAAATAACGGGCTTCCGGCTCCGACAATGGCGTACGCCCCGGCCATCGACGGGGATCTTTTCCCGTGCGTTTTTCCCAATACACCGAGGCATCACGCAGCCAGTTGGGCGTGGGGAAATTGCGGTTCAGGTCGACACCATTGGCGTTCACCCGCTGGGGCGGGCTAGCCATCAGCCCGTCGGGGTTGAGCGCAGGTATAAAGCGCCAGTGGACCGGGTTCGGCGTGTCTGAAGGCGGCACGCTGGCCAGCCGGATCCAGTGGAGTGCAAGTGATGCCGATGACAGCTCATCGCCATGAATCGCCCCTACCACCAGCACTTTAAGCCGGGCATCGACAGGCTTGATGTCACGCACCAGCAGGGGGCGCCCCCGTACCGACTTCACGCCGCTAGGCCGTAAATCTGCTGATTCACACAGCGCCCGGCTGACGTTGGGTAGCCGGAAGGCAAATTCGTCACAAGACTTTACGGGCTGTGCGTGCGATGCTACGCACCAGATGACTGACAGTAAAAAGACGAGGTTTTCAAGTTTCACGGCACCATTTTAAGTTGTCCAATCCGTGTCAAATTTAACGATCGATTCGCTCAGCTGGCGTCAAAAGGCACTGGCCTGGCGAAATATCAGGTAGATTGAAGCCATGTCGTTGAGTGCATTAGGTTTGCGGGCCCAAGCCCCCCTGTTCTCGCCACCCGAGTTCCGTGCGGCGCTGGGCATGTTCGCCACGGGTGTGACCATCGTGACCACGCGCACCGCTCAGGGCCACCTGATCGGCCTTACGGCCAATTCCTTCAATTCCGTCTCGCTGGACCCACCGCTGGTACTCTGGAGCCTCTCGCGTCAAGCGGGGTCCATGCCCTCCTTCACCACGGGTTCGCACTACGCCATCAACATTCTCTCCGCTGACCAGCAAGAGCTGGCCAAGCGTTTTGCCAGCAAAAGTATGGACCGTTTTGCCGGCGTCGCGTTCGAAGAAGGCTTTGGCGGCGCCCCGCTACTGACTGGCGCCGCGGCCACTTTCGAATGTTTCAACCGCAGCCGGTATGAAGAAGGCGACCACGTTATCTTCGTGGGTGAAGTGGAGCGCTGCGCGCATCGCCCCGGTGCATCACCACTGCTGTTTCACGGCGGCAAGTTTTATAACGAGCATTCGCTGTAAGTAAGTCTGAGCGCACCAAGTTGGGTCAGGGCACAATGGGCTCATGAATCGGCCCACGACATCCCGCAAACATAACCTGGACGGCCTGGCAGTGGCGCTGCTCTTGGGGTGCTGCCTGTTTTGGGGCTTCCAGCAGGTGCTGGTGAAAGCCACTATTGCTGAAGTACCCCCGGTTTTTCAGGCGGCCATCCGTTTTATGGGTGCCACTGCACTGCTGTGGGTCTGGTGCCGGGTGCGCGGTGTGCCACTGTTTGAAGCCGACGGCTCACTGGGTGCCGGGTTGCTGGCTGGCACGCTGTTTGCCACCGAGTTTGCCCTGTTGTATATCGGGCTGCAATTCTCAACCGCCTCACGCCTGACGGTTTTTCTCTACACCGCGCCCTTCTGGGTGGCCATCCTGCTGCCACTGGTCATCAAGTCCGAGCACCTGCGCCCCTCCCAATGGCTGGGGCTGGCGCTGGCGTTCTGTGCAGTGCTGTTTGCCCTGCGCGACGGGTTTAGCGCGGCCAGCCAGCCCGAGCAGTGGAAAGGCGACCTGCTGGCGCTGGGTGCGGGCATGTTCTGGGGGCTAACCACACTAGTCATCCGTGGCACGCGGCTCTCCAGCGTGTCACCCGAGAAGCTGCTGTTTTATCAAGTGGCAGTGAGCATGGTCACGCTGCCCATCCTGTCATTGATACTTCATGAACACTGGGTTTTTGAATTCAGCGCCTTTGCTGCCACGTCACTGGCAGCGCAAACCGTGTTGGGCGCCTTCATTAGCTATCTGGCGTGGATGTGGATGCTAGGGCGTTATCCGGCTACCAAAATTTCGGTTTTTGTTTTTCTCACGCCGGTCTTTGCACTCCTGTTTGGCACGCTGTGGTTGAAGGAATCCGTCTCCGGCGGTTTGCTGCTCTCCATTGCACTCGTCGCTGTAGGTATCGTGCTGGTGAACCGGCAGCCCAAGGCGGATTGACAGACGAGTGCACACCACCTGAAGGCCACACTTGTCAGACTGATCGTTGCAGCAGATGCCACAGCTTTGAAGGCGACAACGGCATTTGCAACTGGCTGGATTTTGCAGCCATGCCATTGCGCGCCAGCGCATCAGCCACCGCATTCACCACCGAAGGCGTGGCACCAATGGTGCCCAGTTCGCCGACGCCTTTCACGCCCAGCGGGTTGGTCAGACAGGGTGTGGACTGGTCCATCTCGGTCTTGAAACCGGTGACGATGTCGGCACGCGGGGCGGCGTAGTCCATCAGGCTGCCGGTCACAGGCTGGCCGGTTTCCACGTCGTACACCATGTGTTCACACAGCGCCTGACCCAGGCCCTGCACGGCACCACCTTCAAGCTGACCGCGCACGATCATCGGGTTGACCACACGGCCCACATCGTTGACCGACGCATATGCCACCACGGCGACCGCGCCGGTTTGCTGGTCCACCTCCACCTCGGTTATGTGGCAGCCATTTGGCCAGCTCGGGGCCGCCACTTGGCTGGTGGACTCCATGAATATGCGTTGCTCCGGCTGGCGCGCCGCCAGTGCGAACAAATCGAGCGAGATGTCGGTGCCCGCCACCTTGAACACACCCTGGCTGTAGCTGATGTCTTCTGCCGATGCCTCCAGCTCGGCCGCGGCCAGTTGCCGGGCCTTGGCGATGGTGCGCTCGCTGCCCACCTGCACGGCCGAGCCGCCCACAAACAGCGAACGCGAGCCCGCGCTGCCAAATCCGTCACCACGGTCGGTGTCGCCCAGCACCACACGCACCTGGTCGATGGACACACCAAATGCGTCCACCACCAGTTGCGCCAGCGAGGTGGCGATGCCCTGACCCATGGCATTCACGGCGGAGAACACTTCGATGATGCCGCCAGCCAGCACAGACACTGTCACGCGCTCTTCCAGCACGTTGGCGCCGGTCCATTCCAGAAATGTGGAGATACCCTGGCCCCGCCACACGCCCCGCTTCGCAGAATCCGCTGCCCGCGCGGCAAAACCAGTCCAGTCGGCCAGCACCAGCGCCTGGTCCATCACCGATTCAAACTTGCCGCAGTCGTAGACCTGCTTCATCGGGTTCTTGTACGGCATCTGCTCTGGGCGGATGAAGTTGCGTCGGCGCAGGGTAACCCGGTCGATGCCAGTCTGGCGCGCCGCCTCATCCATCAATCGCTCCATGATGAAGATGGCTTCGGGCCGACCGGCACCCCGGTAGGCGCTGGTAGACCCGGTGTTGGTCAGCACAGCCTGAAAGTGAAAATCGATGGTCTGAATGTCGTACACACTGGTTTGCACCCAGGGCCCGATCATCAGCTGGATGGCAACGCCAGCGCCAGTGGCGTAAGCGCCCACGTTCGCCAGTGAAGCCACGCGCAGGGCAAGAATTTTGCCGGTTTCGTCCAGCGCCAGCTCGGCCTGGCTTTGCAGGTCGCGGCCATGGCTGGAAGCCAGAAACTCTTCGCTGCGTTCACCCGTCCACTTGACCGGACGCTGCAGGGCACGGCTGCAATACGCGGCCACCACGTCCTCCGGGTAGGCCCCGGTTTTCATGCCAAAGCCGCCGCCCACGTCACCCACCAGCACCCGCATGCTGGCGTACGGCAGGCCCAGCGAATCACACACCGTGTCGCGTACGCCCGAGGGTGTCTGAGTGCTCATGCGCAGGGTGGTGCGCAGTGTGGTTTTGTCAAACTCCGCCAGCACACTTCGTGGCTCCAACGTTAGTGGCACCACACGCTGGTTGTTCACCTGAAGTCGCACGACGTGGCGCGCTGCGGCAAATGCAGCCTCGCAGGCTTCGACGTTGCCATAGCGTGCAGCGGCTGAGATGTTATCGCCCGCCTCGTCGCAAATCACGGGGGCACCGGGGCGGATGGCTGCAGCCGGGTCTACCACCATCGGCAGCTCGTCGTAATCCACCATGATGGCTTCCGCAGCGTCGCGCGCTTGCTGCGGCGTATCGGCCACCACAGCAGCTACCGCTTCTCCGGCAAATCGCACCCGCTCGCTGGCCAGCGCCAGCCGCGCAGGCGTGACCGCAGCGGAGCCATCGGCGCGCTTGAAACCCGCCACACCCGGAATGGGTTTGACACCTGCGGCCACCAGGTCGGCACCGGTCAGCACCTGCAGCACACCCGGCATATCGCGCGCTGCGCTTACGTCCACCGAGATGATGCGGGCATGTGGGTACGGTGAGCGCACAAACACCAGCCTCGCCTGACCGGCAGGCACCACATCGTCGGTGTAACGACCTCGACCCTGCAGCAACTCATCGTCTTCCAGACGGCGCACCGCCTGTCCGCTACCGAAACGCAAATGGTCCTGCACAGGTGTGCTGTCGATGCTCATGGAATTTGTCTCATTTTTTGAAGGAACCCATTGTGCCGAAGACGCGTGAACCCTGTGCGTCAGTGGCTTCTGTTTCAGGGCTTACACCACACCCGCCCGCCTGAGCGCCGCCCTTTGCGGTCCGTCAAGACCCAGTTCAGCTAGCACCTCGTCCGTGTGTTCACCCAGCATAGGCGGCGCACGGCGCAGAACCGGTGGCGTGGCCGTTAGCCTCAGCGGGCTAGCTACGCTAGCTATTGATTTAATAGCCGTCTGCGCAATAACGGCCGTGGCTAAAGGCTGTTTTATTGCCAAACCACGTGCCTTAACCTGCTCATCAGCAAAAGCCTGGCCAAGGTCGTTGATGGGGCCACAGGGCACTGCCTTATCCTCCAGCAGCGCAATCCACTGTGCCGTGGTGCGCGTGCGGGTGATGGCCTCCATCGCCGGGATCAGCACATCGCGGTGTTTCACGCGCAAGGTGTTGCTGACAAAGCGGGGGTCAACTGCCCACTCCGGGCGTTCCACCGCCTGACAAAACCGCGCAAACTGGCCGTCGTTTCCGATGGCCAGCAGCATCGCACCGTCTTGCGTGGGGAAGTCCTGATATGGCGCCAGGCTAGGGTGACTGTTGCCCTGCCGCCGGGGCACATTACCGGTGTTCAAAAACCCACCCGCCTGATTCGCCAGAATGGCCATGCCAACATCCAGCAAGGCCATGTCGATGTGCTGACCTTCACCGGTGCGGTGGCGCACCTCAATCGCCGCGAGGATGGCGCTGGCCGCATAAACCCCGGTGAACAGATCGGTGAGCGCCACACCCACACGTAGCGGGCCGCCGCCGGGCACGTCGTCCGCGCGGCCGGTGATGCTCATCATGCCGGTCATGGCCTGAATCATCAGGTCATATCCAGCACGCTCGGCATACGGCCCGTCCTGCCCAAAACCCGTGACCGAGCAATAGATCAGACGCGGATTCAGCGCTTTAAGGCTGGCATAGTCCAGTCCGTATTGCGCCAGACCGCCCACCTTGAAATTCTCCACCAGTATGTCACTGCCCACAGCCATCTGGCGAATCAGAGCCTGACCTTCGGGCTGGGCCACATCGATGGTGATCGAGCGTTTGTTGCGATTGCAGGCGGTGAAGTAGGCTGCCTGTGTGGTGTCGTTACCCTGCGCGTCTTTCAGGAACGGCGGACCCCAATGGCGCGTGTCGTCTCCGGCTCCGGGCCGCTCGACCTTGATTACATCGGCGCCCAGATCGGCCAGCATCTGCGTACACCACGGGCCGGCGAGAACGCGGGACAGGTCCAGCACGCGCAGGTGCGAAAGGGCGGATTCGGGAACGGTTGATTGGGGTGCGTCAGCGGCATGCTTGGTCATGGGCAATATCTCCTACAAGCATCGTACCCTCCTTGCTGCGAGGTCATGCGCCAGCCTGACCACGCTCAGGCCGATGGCGTGATACCGTTTAGGCTGACATGAACCCGTATTACGATCCCAACAAACCTCACCATCGCCGGGACGGTTTTCAGAACAACTACACCGAGTTCGCCACCAAAAGTCTGGCTGACGTGATGCGATGGCGCCTAAGCGCCATGCGCAACAAGCTGCCGCCACCGCCGCTGACGCCCATCCCGCAGCGCGCGCCTGACACGGCTTTCTTGCACCAGAACGCCACAGCAGCGGCACACATGAAGCCCGCCGTGACCTGGGTCGGGCATGCCACCGTGATGGCTCAGCTGGGTGGCTTGACGCTGCTGACCGACCCCATCTTTTCCGACCGGGCCTCACCCTCCAGCCTCGTTGGCCCCAGGCGTCACCAGCCTCCGGGCGTGCCCCTGAACGCGTTACCCCGCATCGACCTGGTGCTGGCCTCCCACAACCACTATGACCATCTAGACGATGCCTCAGTGCGGGCCCTGAATGCCCAGGCCGGTGGCCCGCCGCTGTTCGTAGTGCCGCTAGGCCTCAAATCCTGGCTGGCCGGACGGGGCATTGCCCATGCAATTGAACTCGACTGGTGGCAAGGCCACATGGTTCCAACAGCCCATGGTGAAGTCGAAGTCATGCTGGTACCAGCGCAGCACTGGTCTGCGCGTGGCCTGAACGACCGCATGACCACACTGTGGGGCGGCTTTGCCGTGTTCGCACCCGATTGCCACCTGTTCTATGCGGGCGACACCGGTTACTCGCGTGACTTCACGGACATGCGCGAGCGGTTCGCGCCGCGCCAGACTGTTGCACAAGGCGGTGGGTTTGACATCGCACTGCTACCCATCGGGGCGTATGAGCCGCGCTGGTTTATGACCGATCAGCACGTGAACGTCCACGAAGCCGTGAAGATTCACCTCGACTTGGGGGCCAAGCGATCGCTGGGAGTGCACTGGGGCACGTTCGAACTGACCGACGAGCCTCTGGACGAACCGCCCCGCGCGCTGGCCACGCAGCGGCAGGCCCAAGGTCTGGCCGATGATGAATTCTTTGTGCTGGCGGTTGGAGAAACACGACTCCTGCGACCCCGCAGCGGTGTCCAGGCAATCGCTTGATCAGTTGATTAATTGGCGAAAGCCGCAATACCCGTCTGCGCACGGCCCAAAATCAGCGCATGGATGTCATGCGTACCTTCGTAGGTGTTGACCACTTCCAGGTTCACCAGATGGCGGGCCACGCCAAACTCGTCGCTGATGCCATTGCCACCCATCATGTCGCGCGCCAGTCGGGCAATGTCCAGCGACTTGCCGCATGAGTTGCGCTTCAGTATGGAGGTCAGCTCCACCGACGCCGTGCCTTCGTCCTTCATGCGGCCCAAGCGCAGGCAGCCTTGCAAGCCGAGCGCGATTTCGGTCTGCATGTCAGCCAGCTTCTTTTGAATCAACTGGTTGGCAGCCAGTGGGCGGCCAAACTGCTTGCGGTCCATCGTGTATTGACGGGCGCGGAACCAGCAGTCTTCGGCTGCACCCAAAGCGCCCCAGGCAATGCCGTAGCGCGCGCTATTGAGGCAGGTGAACGGGCCTTTCAAACCCTGCACTTCCGGGAAAGCGTTTTCTTCGGGGCAGAACACGCCGTCCATCACGATTTCTCCGGTGACCGAGGCACGCAGGCCCACCTTGCCGTGGATGGCCGGCGCACTCAGGCCCTTCATGCCTTTATCCAGCACAAACCCACGAATCGGCCCCACCAGGCCGGTCTCGGACACCTCTTTGGCCCAAACTACAAACACGTCAGCCATGGGACTGTTGGAGATCCACATCTTGGCCCCCGTGAGCTTGTAGCCGCCCGCTACTTTCTGCGCACGCGTGATCATCGAGCTGGGGTCGGAGCCGTGGTCAGGCTCGGTCAGGCCAAAACAGCCAATCCATTCTCCGGTGGCGAGCTTGGGCAAATACTTCTGCCGCTGCGCTTCGGTGCCAAATTCAAAAATCGGCACCATCACCAGCGAACTTTGCACACTCATCATCGAGCGATAGCCACTGTCCACCCGCTCCACTTCGCGGGCGATCAGACCGTAAGCCACGTAGTTCAGACCGGGGCCGCCGTAGGTGTCGGGAATGGTGGGGCCGAGCAGGCCCAACTCGCCCATCTCGCGGAAGATGGCCACATCGGTTGTGCCGTCTCGGAATGCCTGGGTGACGCGCGGCAGCAGCTTGTCCTGACAATAGGCCGCCGCTGCGTCGCGCACCATGCGCTCGTCGTCGGTGAGTTGGCTGTCGAGCAAAAAAGGGTCTTGCCAGTTGAAAGCGGCGTGGGCCATGGATGTCTTTCGGTAAGGAGGTAATTGCGTGCGGTGACCGCACACGGACAGAACGGATGTTAGTGCCAGCCACGGCCAGGCACAATCAATGGTTTTTCATTCAGATATGCATTAACCGCATGTATCGAGCACCTGTGGCTAGCCGGTGCTGGCACGCTGCGCGGCCAGTCCGGCATACCAATCCATACAGGCCGGGTTGGCCATGGCGTCCTTGTTCACCACTTTTGCCAGCGGCTGACCGAGTAGCAGTTTCTTTACTGGCAGCTCCTGCTTCTTTCCAGAGAGCGTGCGTGGAATCTCAGCCACGTGAAATATCTCGTTGGGCAAAAAGCGGGGCGACAGTGCCGTGCGGATGGACTGGTTGATCTTCTGCCGAATGCCTTCGTCCAGCACCACGCCCTCACGCAAGACCACGAACAATGGCATGTAGCTGTCTCGGCCCAGGTATTCCAGATCCACCACCATTGAGTCCAACACTTCGGGCAATGCTTCCACCGCCGAGTAGATTTCACTGGTGCCCATGCGCAGGCCGAAGCGATTGATGGTGGCGTCGGACCGGCCATAGATCACGCAGCCGCCGTCTGTGCCGACCTTGAGCCAGTCGCCGTGGCGCCAGACGTTTGGATACATGTCGAAGTAGCTGGACAGATAACGCTTGTTGCCCTCGTCGCCCCAGAAATACAGCGGCATGGATGGCAGCGGCTGGGTGCAGACCAGCTCGCCCACGTCGCCGATAACGGGTGCGCCATCTTCGCTCCAGGCCTCCACGGCGCAGCCCAGCAGGCGGCATTGCATATGGCCGGGGGTCTGGGGTAACTCACGATTGCCGCCAATGAAGGCCCCGCAAAAATCCGTCCCCCCTGAAATATTGCACCACCAGATATCGGGCACACCCACTTTCCGGAATTGTGCGGTCGCCCAACGCTGCACTTCTTCCGGCAGTGGCGACCCCGTGGTGCCCAGCGCACGCACGTGGCTCAAGTCGCCACAGGCCAACACGTCCAGCCCGGCCTTCATGCAGTTGGTGAAATAGGCTGCGCCCGCGCCGAAGAAGGTCACGTTGTGGCGGGCCACAAAACGCCAGAGCACACCCCAGTCCGGCTTGTCTTTGGCGCCGCCGGGGTTGCCGTCATAAAGGCAGATGGTGGTGCCGGATGCGAGACCGGCCATCTGCGCGTTCCACATCACCCAGCCTGTGGAGCTGTACCAGTGGAAGCGCTCACCGAAGCTGTTCGAGTGATAGCTGCAACCGATGTCGTTGCCCAGGTTTTTGAGCGCCAACAGGCTCATCAAAATGCCGCCGTGGCCGTGCACGATAGGTTTGGGCAGGCCGGTGGTGCCGCTGGAATAAACCACCCAGATCGGGTGGTCAAACGGAAGCGACTTAGGTTGAAATGCCTCCGTTTGAGCATCATTTCTGGCTGTAACCCTCGTCCAGTATTCGTGAGTTTCTACTGAATTGATAGCAGTTGGCGCTGTCGACGCAAACGGCGTCTGCACGAGCAGCAGGTGCTGCACGCTGGGCAGATTGGCGCACATTTGCGCCACCACGGCGCTGCGATCCATGGCGCGGCCTCCGTAATAAACGCCGTCCACCGCAATTAGCACCTTGGGTTCGATCTGGCCAAAACGGTCCAGCACGGCGGGCGTGCCCATGTCGGGCGCGCACACGCTCCACACCGCACCCATGGACACGCAGGCCAGGCAGGCCACGATGGTCTCCGGAATGTTGGGCAGGTAAGCAGCGACACGGTCGCCACGCCGCACGCCCATGTCGCGCAGCGTGAGCGCGACCGACGCCACCTGCCGGCGCAACTCGGGCCACGACAGCTCGCGCACCTCGCCCAGCTCGTTTTCGCTGATGATGGCGCTCAAACCTGCAGCGTGCGCGGCCTGCACATGGCGCAACACTTGCTGCGCGTAGTTCACCTGCGCGCCGGGGAACCACACGGCGCCGGGCATGCGGTTTTCCGCCAGCGCGGCGCTGTGCGGCGTGGGGGAATACACTTCGAAATAGTCCCAGATGCTTTGCCAGAAGGCTTCCAGATCGGTCACGGACCAGCGCCACAACGCGTCGTAGCTGGCAAACGTCAAGCCGCGTTCACGTGCTAGCCAGTCCTGGTACAGGCGGATTTGGGGAATGTAGGGCGGCAGTGCATTCATGGTGGCAGATTACCATTTGCACCACCCGATACACGTTTCGCACATTTGTGCTAAATTCCGCTGCATGGACGCCAAAACCCAGAAAAGTGAGCTCACCCGCGCCGCCATCGTTGGCGCCGGGCTGGACCTCGCCGCCGAGCAGGGGCTGGAGGCCATCACGCTGCAGGCCGTGGCCACCCGCATAGGCCTGTCCAAGAGCGGCGTGTTCTCGCGCATCGGCTCGCGTGAGGCACTGCAAAAAGCGGTGATCGAGGAATTTGGCCGGCGCT
>JAKQJK010000099.1 GCA_029561195.1 Pseudomonadota bacterium | reverse complement strand
CATCCAGCGGCGCAGTGGGTTCATCGGCAAGGATGATCGGCGGACGATTGATCAATGCCCGGGCAATCGCCACGCGCTGTTGCTCCCCACCCGAAAGCTGTGAGGGCATGGCGGCGGCGCGGTGGCCGACATCAAGCGCATCAAGCAGATCGCGCGCCATCTTTCGAGCCTCTGCATTCGGCTTTCCGGCCAGCATCGGCAGCAGCGCGACATTGTCGGTCACATCGAGGAACGGGATCAGATAGGGGGCCTGAAAAATAAAGCCGATCATATCGCGGCGCAGCGCGCGCAGATCGCGAACCTTCCAGCCATTGTCATAAATACACTGATTGCCAATCGTCATCTTGCCTGACGTCGGTTCGATCACGGCGCCAAGGCATTTGAGCAATGTACTCTTACCAGAGCCTGATGGCCCGATCAGCCCGATAACTTCGCCCTTGGCCACGGCCATATCGACGCCGCGCAGGGCATGAACCGCCGTGTCGCCGCTGCCATAGGTCTTAACGACATTCTCAAGGATGATGCCCTCAGCCACCGATTGCCTCCGCCGGATCCACCTTGATCGCAGCCTGGATGGCCAGAAAGCTGGCCACTGTGCAGATCAACATCACCGCCACGAAGCCCAGAATCGAATCCGATGGGAGCAGCAGAACATATTTAGGGAAGAAGGGCGCCCACAGGCTGGCGGCAATCTTGCCGACGATGAAGCCGATCAGTCCCAAGCCCAGCGCCTGTTGCAGGATCATCCACGAGATCGTGCGATTGCGCGTGCCGATCAGTTTCAGCACCGCAATTTCGCGGATTTTGCCGATGGTCATGGTGTAGATGATGAACGCCACGATAGCAGCACTCACAATCGAAAGGATGACCAGAAACATTGCGATCTGCCGGGCCGAGTTGGCGATCAGTTTCTGAACCAAGATTTCTTCCATCTGAGCTCGGGTATAAACCGTCAGGCGTTGCCAGCGGCGGATGGCGGCGGCGACTTCATCGGGATCGGCATCCGGCGTGATGGTGACCAGAATGGCGTTGACGTTGCTATTGCCTGATTGGATGGCGGCCACGGCCTGGGCCACCGCCGGATTACCCGGTGGGTTCAGTTGCGGGTTGGCAGCCGTGCGCGCCCGCTGACGGACGATGGCGTCGCTATCTCTTTGGAACTGGGCAGCCTGCGCATCTTTTAGCGACAGGAACAACATCGGATCGCCGCCCGATGATACCATCCGGCTGGTCAGCCCGACAATCGTATAGGAATTCCGGCGCACTTTGACGCGATCACCAAGCGCAAAACCGGTCTTCACATCGGCCACAGCTTCATAGTGGCCACGCACGATCTGGCGTCCAGAGATGAGATGGGTGGGCTGGCCGGGCAATCCCGGTTCGCCCATTTCTGCTCCGACGACCATCACCCGCACATCATTGTCACCATGCGCAATCTGCATGGTGAGGTAAGTGACGCCCGCTGCTTGCGCGACACCGCGCATCGCCAGGATTGGTCGCTCGCTGTCTTCGGTCAGGCTGGACGGTTCGGCATAGGGACCGAGCGTGTCCTTCTGCACGACCCACAGGTCGGCTCGGCTATTGTCGAGCAAGGCCTGCGCATCATCGACCATGCCGCGATAGACGCCCGCCATCGACAGGGTGACGCCGATCAACAAACCCAGTCCTACACCGGTAAGAACGAATTTGCCCCAGCCATGCAGGATATCGCGCCCCGCCAGGCTGATCATGGCAATGCGTCGACAATGCTGAATCGGCTGCTAGCCGATAACGCCCGCGCGCTGTGAATCACTATGTCCTCGCCCAGGGTGAGGCCATGCAGCACCTGCACCCAGCCTTCCAGATCCTGAGCGCCCAGCCTGACGGGCGCGAAGACAAGATCGCCGTCACGGACCACCCAAACGCCAACCTGTCCATCAATCCGGTGAACAGCTGCATTGGGAATGGCCAGTGATCGTGCCTGTGCCGGCAGGGCCACGGTTACCTCGGCCAACTCACCGATTGAGGGCAGTCCGCCGGTTACAGTGAACCGCGCCTTGGCCAGCACTTCCTCAGTCAACGCATCTGCCATTGGTTCAACGCGTTCGATTATGCCGGAAAGGGGGGCGTCCGGCTTCGATCGCAAAGCAATCCGCACCTGCTGGCCCGCTGCCAGACCAGCCGATTGGGTCTGGTCGAAGCGTACGTTGATCCACAATTGCAATGGATCGATGATCTCAATCACAGCCTGACCGGCCACTACGGTTGTGCCGGGTTCCACAGCTCTGCGCACCACCAGCCCGGCGTGCGGTGCGACAAGGCGCAGGTTGGCACGTTGCTCCACCAACGCTGATCGTTCAGCGCCCAGACGTCCCCGATCCATTGTAGCAGCACTGCGATTGGCCTGCGCCGCCGCAAGTCCTGCCTGCGCAGCGGCCAGTTCCTGACGGCGTTGATCAACCATCGCATCGGTGACCCAGCCACCCCGTTTCAGCTCTTCCGTCCGTGCTGCCACGGATCGGGCAAGCACGACCCTGGCGTTCGCATCCGCAATCTGCGCTACAGCGGCCTGTTCCAGCGCGGCTGACCGCGCAGTCCCGCCAGCCGCTGCATCAATGCGCTGGTCGAGGTCGATGGGATCGATTTGCGCCAGCAGTTGCCCTGCGACGACTATGTCGCCCACATCCACGGCGACCATAGTCACCCGGCCCGCAGCGGTTGGCCCAACTTTCTGGGTGTAGCGCGCCTCGACGGTGCCGATGCCGAACATGGCCGGGGCAATGCTGCGCTCCTCTACTTGCGCGATC
>JAKQJK010000131.1 GCA_029561195.1 Pseudomonadota bacterium | reverse complement strand
TGAGTGGTGCATTCCACCAAATCGTTTTACCGTCCTTACTTGGCGCAAGATCAACCGCTTTGCCTTCAAGGTGTCTGCTTTTAAGGGTCCACGTCGAAGGTCTCCCAGCTCGCGGGAGTAGACGATTGCGCTATAAGCGGCGACAATAAGCAAAATGCAAACAATAACGAGAGCAATATCCTTACTGATTTTGTCATTCATCTAGCCCTCCTTTAATCTCCTGGCTTATATGGCGATTCCATTTGATTATCAAATTCTGTCAGTCCACTATCCAAATTTTGGCGTAATTTTGGTAGTCCGCTGACAGATTTTACGCCGCGCGAAATATCCGGAGATTCCGGATAGTTCGAACCATTAAGCAATCCTTGATAGCCTATCCCCTTAATATCGCTGATAGTCGTCAAACCTAGCAGCACCAGCACCACAAGCGCGCAGCCTAGCCCGCCGTAAATGCCCGCTGTCGTGCCATAGAGTGCACCGATAAGCAAGAGCGCGCCTGATAAGAGAGCATAGTACAGCGCCAGTAATCTCCGCATCGAGCGCGCGCCGTCCTGCTCTTGGGTGTAGCCTGCGCTCATGATAGCCTCCATTGCAGGTGAGGATAGTCCGGGAAGTCTTTCCACCGCACGCCAGACTCCCAGCCAAAACCCTCTGCGATTGTGGCCATACGCATCCAGACTCGCGTTGGGGCATCCCACCACGCCTTGCCGTCAGCCTTGATAGGCACGATATCCATCGCAAGTCCCGCCAGGTGCTTGCTCTTGAGCGTTGTTGTGATGGCGGTTTGTGTCTCTTTGTCGGTGAGTTTTTGTTTTAGCCCCGCAGCATCGTACATCATCCGCACATGGTTGGGAGCCATGCGCCCGCGGGCAAAGTACGCCATCTGCGTTGCCAATTCGCGCCGTGTCTCGACAACCAGCCAGCCAGCCACGCCAGAGTTGCGTAGCTCATCATCAGCGGTCAGCGCATCGAGTGTCTTACGCGCGGCATCTTGACAGCGAGGGTCTAAATCCTCGATTTTGCGGCTCATTTGCATCCTGCCTCGACGAGGTGGCTCTGGATTTCCTCTCGCGCCTTGCCAATCTTTGCCAGCGCGTCTTCGACATTGCCGTTCATCTTTTTGCCTTTGAGGGCATGGAGCTGGAGCTCATGCGCATCAATGACCGCCAAAAGCGCGGTATACTGGCAGCGATTGTCATCACGCACGGCAAGCAACGTCTGCTGCATCTCGGCAAGCAACGCATCCCGCTGGTTGAGTAGCTTATACCGCTTGCGCGCTATTGCCCAAGTGCCTGTTAGTATCGCGGTCGTTACTAGCGCAATGGCAGTGTTGATGACGGTTTCCACGATTACACCTCAACCGCTTGGATGCTGGCCAGGTTGATATCGGTGCCGCGCAATCTGTCCTGCAAGTCGTCAATGCGCTTTTTGGCCA
>JAKQJK010000098.1 GCA_029561195.1 Pseudomonadota bacterium | reverse complement strand
CATCTACGACAACATGAAGACCGCCGTCGACAAGGTCAAGCGCGGCAAGGAACGTGACATCAATCCCCGCTTCTATGCCTTGTGCAGCCACTACCTGTTCGACCCGGAGTTCTGCAACCCGGCGTCTGGCTGGGAGAAGGGACGTGTCGAGAAGGATGTGCAGGATCGACGCCGCCAGATCTGGCAGGTCGCCAGCGAGCGGCGCTGGGGCAGCCTGGATGAACTCAACGTCTGGGTAGGCGAACAATGCCGGTCCGCCTGGCGGCACATGGCCAACCCGGAATGGCCGGCGCTCACCCTGGCCGAACTGCTGCAAGATGAACAGCAGCGACTGATGCCGCTGCCGAAACCGTTTGACGGGTATGTCGAGAAGCCGGTGCGTGTCACCAGCACCGCGCTGATCCATTTCCAGCGAAACTGTTACAGCGTCCCCGCCGAACACGCGCATCACGTCCTCAGCCTGCGCATCTACCCGGGAGAATTGAGATTATTTGCCGAGGGTCGTGAGGTAACGCGCCACCCGCGCAGTTTTGAGCGGGACCAGACGTTCTACGTCTTTACCCACTACATCGGCGTCATTGACCGCAAACCAGGCGCACTCAGGAACGGCGCGCCGTTTGCCGACATGCCGGAGCCGCTGTTGAACCTGCAACGCCACCTGCTCAAACAGCCTGGTGGAGATCGGGTGATGGCCGACGTGCTGGGGGCGATTCCGCGTCACGGTCTGGAAGCGGTGCGCGTTGCCGTCGAACTGGCGCTGGAATCCGGCCGCCCGAGCGGCGAGCACGTCATGAATGTGCTGGCCCGGCTCAAATCAGGCGCCCCGGCGCCTCAGGTAACCACTGCCCTGACCGTGACGGAGGAACCACTGGCGGATGTAGATCGGTACGACCGATTGCGTGCGGAGGTGAGTGATGTCGATTGAACTGATCGCGCGACTCAAGGCGCTCAAACTGCATGGCATGGCGCAGTGCTGGCCGGAGTTAATGGCCAAGGCGCGGCATAGCGAACTTGAACCTGAACAGCTGATGGCTGAACTGCTGCGTGCCGAAACCGCAGAACGTGAAGTGCGTTCCATCGCCTACCAGATGACGGCGGCACGTTTCCCGGCACACCGAGATTTGGCCGGTTTCGAGTTTGCCCAGGCGAAAGTCGATGAAGCTTTGATACGACGTCTGCACAGCACCGAGTTCATCCAGGCCGCGCACAACGTAGTGTTGATCGGCGGCCCCGGCACGGGCAAGACGCATCTGGCCACAGCTATCGGCATCGAGGCCATTCAGCGCCACAACAAGCGCGTGCGTTTCTTCTCGACGGTGGAACTGGTCAACACGCTGGAACAGGAGAAAGCGCATGGCCGGGCTGGGCAGTTGGCTTACCGCCTGCTCTATGTCGATCTGGTGATTCTGGATGAGTTGGGTTACCTGCCCTTCAGCCAGGCCGGCGGGGCCTTGCTCTTCCATCTGCTGTCCAAGCTTTACGAGCACACCAGCGTGATGATCACGACCAATCTGTCTTTCAGCGAGTGGGGGAATGTCTTCGGCGATGCCAAGCTGACCACCGCGTTGCTGGATCGCCTGACGCATCACTGCCATATCGTCGAGACGGGCAATGAGTCCTGGCGCTTTAAAACGAGCACAGCCCGACTGCCGTCAGGTCGATCTCGCCAAACCAAATCTCAAGGAGAGACCACGCCCCAATCCAACGACTTAACCAAACCCGCCTAGCTATACTGGGCACCTTCCAGGTGGGTCAGTTTTAGATGCAATCCCTGGGTCAGTTCTG
>JAKQJK010000130.1 GCA_029561195.1 Pseudomonadota bacterium | reverse complement strand
CACCGCTGCCGCCAAGAAAGCAGGGATTGCGAAGCGAGTCACCCCCCACACCCTCCGGCACTCGTTCGCCACCCTCGCCGTGTGTGGAGGCGCTACACTCGCCCAGGTGCAGGAAGCGTGTGGGCACTCAGACATTCGCACTACCCAGCGTTATGAGCACAGCGCGAAGGCCCTCGCTGACACAGCCGCCGACTATGTTCGCCTAGCAGTTTGAGAGGAGCCGCCATGCCGTGAGCATGATGAAGGGCCGGGTTAGTCGCCCGGCTTTTTTGTTTGCGACACCGCCTGTTGATCCCGGTGTTACCACGCACACAGGGCCGAATCTGTTTGCGTTCTGTTTGCGTCTTGCTTGCATCGAGTTTGTATACATCCTTTTCAGCCATTCGCCTCTCAGCATGGGAGGGATACCCCCCTCTATGGCTGTGAGGGAGGTTTGTTCGCCCTGAGCCGCGCCTTCGGTCGCGGAAACGGTTCACCCGCGGTTTTTCGTCATCCCCCTTTAGGGAGGCGCAAAACTCGCCGAAACTGATTGCATTCTGCTTGCAAACTGCTTGTATTCGGGCCGGCGCGCAGTGTTACAGCCCTGAGTGTAACCCTGTGTAACGGTTACACCCTGTGTCGGATTCCGGAAAAACACCTTCTGCGCGAGCACAGCGCCCACGTAACACCCTCCCACGCGCGCCCTGCGCCTCTGTGGGCCGTTCTGAGCATGTCCATAGGGTTCTTGTCCTCTCGCGCCCGCTGCGCGCGTCCTAGAGCCTTGTGGCGAGCCATTCTGCACACTGCGCGCCTTTTTTACTGCGTCCGAAAATTCCTTGCGCCATTGCCCATATGCCCTGCGTATCGCGCCTTTTCACTCTGTTTTGATGTTAGCTTTTGTTGGTGTCGTGTGAGCACCGGCGCAACGTGTTAGCATGGATTCAACGCAGCTCTTTAGGGACTGTAGAAATTCGCGCCGCCCTTTTTAGGGACTCCAGAAACTCCGAAAACTCTGCCGTATGCGTCCGCGCACTCTGCCGCATAACGCATTTCACCTCGCAAAACTCGCAAAACTCACGCCCTGGTCAGGGCCGTTTCCGCTCGATGCCGCCAAACAACGGACGTTGTTCCATGCCGCGCGAGTCGCGCAGGGAATGCTGATCGCGCGCCGCCGATTTCATCTGAGCGCCGCAGCGACACCTCACCTCTGCCTTTGCAAGCACCTGGAGCCGCGCACCGCAGCGCGCACACACAAACAGCACCAGTTCGGGTTCTGCCATGCCCCGCGCCTCTCTTTCGCTGTTTTGACCACTGTTACCAGAGAAAATCGGCCCTCCAGAATGCCCCGTGTGGCCCGAAAGTCCTTGCCCCTGAGTGATAGCACCTGCGCGTTATAATCGGCCCTCCTGGAGCCGTGTGGCGAGCCGTTTACCTGGGCTTTTGCCGTTCCCTCTGCATCGGTTGGCTATGCCTTTTTTTTAGCCCTTCGGTTTGGTTGGTGCATCGCCAATGCGCCCGCCAAAGAGCTTCTTTGCTTCGTGCACCTGCTTCAGTCCCTCACCGTTCAGCCCGCCGCCGCCAAGCGCCCGAAGTTCCTCAGCCGTATAGGTGACATACCCCGCCGGCGCGCGAGCCGCCGCCGCTTCGTCATTGGCAAACACCATGTATTCCCCCAAGGTGTTCGAGAAGCTGAGTTTCCACCCC
>JAKQJK010000112.1 GCA_029561195.1 Pseudomonadota bacterium | reverse complement strand
ACCCAATACTACTTCCGCTTTGAACTGCTGGACAAGGCCCAGCTTTCCCAGATCAGCCGGATCGTCTCCATCGACAACGTGAAGGGAAACTGGGTCTACGCCTACGCCAATGACTCCGAGTGGTCGGAATTTGGCAAACTGGGCCTCAAAACCCAGCTCCTGCCTGCCCCGTCCAGTGAATTCCCGGCTCTGATGAGCGACAACCTGAGGGACGCGAAAGCCTGGGACACCTATCCCACTTATTCCACCTATGTATCCACGATGAACTCTTTCGCAACCACCTATCCCAACCTTTGCCAGATCATCAACGTGGGCACCACCGTTAATGGCCGCGCCATCCTGGTGGCCAAGATCTCGGACAACGTTGCCAGCGAAGAAAAAGAGCCGGAAGTGCTGCTCACCAGCACTATCCACGGCGATGAGACCACCGGCTGGATCCTGATGCTGCGCCTCATCGACACCCTGCTCAGCCAGTACGGGACTGACCCCCGCCTGGCCAATATCGTGAACTCCATGGAGCTGTACATCGGGCCCAACACCAATCCCGACGGGACCTACTACGGCGGCGACAACACCGTCGCCAGCGCCCGGCGCTACAACGCCAACGGGATCGACCTCAACCGCAACTACCCGGACTACGACGGCAGCCTGAACGAAGGCGCCATCCAGCCTGAAACCCAGGCCCTGATGGACTTTGCCAACGCCCACAGCTTCGTGTTCGGCATCAACTACCACGGCGGCGCGGAAGTGGTGAACTATCCCTGGGACTACACCTACACCCTGCATCCGGACGATGCCTGGTTCATCTCCTCCAGCCTGGTTTACGCCTCCAACGCCCAGGCCAACGGCCCCAGCGGCTACTTCACCAGCGTGAGCTCCAACGGCATCACCAACGGCGCCGACTGGTACGTGATCGCCGGCGGACGCCAGGATTGGATGAACTACACCCGCAACGGCCGCGAGGTCACCATCGAATGTTCAAATACCAAGCTGCCAGCCGCCTCCACCATGCCCAACTACTGGAACTACAACTACGAGGCCATGCTCAGCTATCTGGAGCAGTCGCTATACGGCATCCACGGCACCGTGGTGGACGCTTACGGCAATCCCCTGTCAGCCACCATCAACATCTCCGGCTACGACAACACCTACTCCATCGTGGAAACGGACGCCAGCCACGGGGATTTCTACCGCTACCTCCAGCCCGGGACTTACACCCTCACCGTCACCACCCCCGGCTACGATCCCCAAACCCTGCAGGTGACCGTCTCCGCCAATGCCATGACCCCCATCACCGTGGTCTTCGGCGAACTGCCTCTGGAGATCAGCCTCACTGCCGGCTGGAACCTCATCAGCCTGAACCAGGTGCCCGCCTCCTACGCGGTGGCCGATGTCTTCGACGGCGTGACAGGGCTCATCCAGGTGAAGAACGAAGCCCTAAGCCACATGCCCTCCATGGCCGCGCATTTCAACACCCTGGAAGATCTGGCCGTGAACGGCGGTTACTGGGTGAACCTGTCCGCCCCCGCCACCCTCACGGTGAGCGGAACCCAGGTGGACCCCTCCGCCACCCCAATCAGCCTCAAGGCCGGCTGGAACCTGGTGGCCTACCTGCCCGCGGCGGCCAAACCCACCGCCACTGCCCTGGCCTCCATCTCCTCTTATCTGCAGGAGGTGAACCACCTGGGCGCCAGCCCCACAAACATGGAGCCCGGCAAAGGATACTGGATCAAGGTCTCGCAGGCCTGCACCCTCACCTATCCGGATTGATCTGAACATATAAAACCACACGGGGATGGAGCGCCAGCTTCATCCCCTTTTTTGTACACGCGATGCCTATCCTGGAGTCCTGCGAGCATGGACCACAGGAATTGTTTGCCTGGCCCTGGCTGTCGTCGATGTTCATATTTCGCTCAACGCCAGTTTTTCCCCTACTGCCCAATTCGTGCCAATTTGTGTAATTCGTGGCCAAACACTCTTTAACCCAACTTTACCAACCCGACCAGCCATACAATTGTGCCACAGCAACATAATGTTGCTATGGGCACTACACTACTTTAAACTTGCTTGATGTTTTTGGAAGGGGATTGTGGTTTAGATTTAGGGCTTTGTAGATT
>JAKQJK010000124.1 GCA_029561195.1 Pseudomonadota bacterium | reverse complement strand
ATGTGACGTACGGCGTCATATCCAAAATACCCAGCCAAGCCACCACAAAAGCGCGGCAAGCCCGGGCGTAAGGCTACCCTAAAGCGTTTTTGATAATCCGCAATGAAGTCCAGCGGGTTCTGACTGGAGGTCTCGACCACTTTGCCGTCTTTCACCACTTCAGTCACTGCCTTGGCACCGAAGCCGCTCGCACGAACCAGCGTGCGGGCCGGCAAACCGATAAAACTGTAGCGGCCAAACCGCTCGCCTCCAACAACGGATTCCAGCAAAAAACTGTATTTGCCGCCGTCTTTGGAAAACGCAAGTTTCAGGTACAGGGACAAGGGCGTTTCAAGGTCCGCGAACGCTTCCGCCATCAGTGGAATGCGGTTAAAGCCCTGCGCACTCAGGCTTTTGAATTCAAGTTCGGTAATCAAGGTAAGAGCCTCCACTCGCTCACCCCGCTGCTGCAGGGCGTTCATTCAATTCAATACCCCGCTTTTGGGGCGCGAAGCACGCGGTGACGCTAAGGCGTCAACCGGTGCAAATCAACCGCACACGACAGATGGCTGACGCCAGGGCCAGGCTCCCCGGTCGCTAAACCCCGTGATGATCGTGCGGTGAATGAACATGGCAACAGTGTAGCAAAGACAAAAGACTGCTGGAAAACCCCGTTTTTCCCGCTTAAGTTTGCACGCCAAATGCCGAAAATCCCTACAAGCGAAACCCTGATTGCAAGACATGAACAACATTCGCGACGAGGCGCCGACTTCGTCATGAGGAAAGCCGACTGGAAATCAGCCCTGGTCTGGATCGCCGCATTTATCCTGACCCTCGCTGTGATGGGCTGGATAACGCGGCAGGAGTCGGACCGCCAGCTGGAGCAGGACGCGGGGCAATCGGCCATGCGCTGGTCACAACTGTTTACACAAACAGTATCGGACCTGGACACGGTTTTCACAACTGGGCAGCTCACACCCGCCGCCCGCGAGCACCTGCTGCGTCTGCGAAAAGTCAATGACGTATTTGACTTCCGGCTATTTGATCCAAGTGGCCGTTTGCTACTTATGGCGGAGGACCTTGAGAAACCAGAACTCCCCGTGTATGACAGTATCAAGAACGGCATTGGCGACCAGGCGTTGGATGGCAGCAAGGCCAGCATTCGCAAACAGGTTCTGGGCGGCACCAGCTATATCGCCCTTCAACGCGAGCCATGGTCTGGCGGACCAACGGTCTATGGCGAAGTGTATTTGCCAGTGCTGTCTGGAGGAAAACCACTTGGCGTTGTGGAAGTCCACGTGGATCAAACGCAACGAGCCGCCAATGCGGCACAAGGACTCACCCGCATCGCTGCCATTGTGACCATGCTGTTGGTGGTCATTGGCTCGGTCGCCACCTATCAGTACGTTGTTCGCCTGCGGAAGCAGCGCAAAGCCGAGGACAAAGTGCGCTATCTGGCGCACCACGATGCACTCAGCGGGGCAATGAACCGCGCCAGTTTCCATGAAGCGCTGCGCAGAACAGCAGGTCGCAAATCCCAAAAGGGGACAGCGTTTTCGCTATTACGCATTGATCTGGATCGTTTCAAAGAAGTCAATGAAGCTGTGGGACATACTTTGGGCGATGAGGTACTCAGGCTCACTACCCAGCGGCTGAAATCATGCCTGCGGGAAGATGACAAGGTTGCACGTTTGGGTGGCGATGAGTTCGCTATCCTGTTAATTGGCGAGGCCTCACAGAATACGGTCTCTCCATTTGCCAAAAGAATTGCGGATGCATTGGCTGCGCCCATCGATCTGTCGGGCCACAAGGTGCGATGCGGCGGCAGTATCGGCATTGCCATATATGGGCCTGATGGCACCGATCCTGATTACCTGATGAGCAAGGCTGACCAGGCGCTGTACCGCGCCAAGGCGGCTGGAAGGGGAACGTTCGCTTTTTACGATGACACGCTGGATCGTCAGATGCAGTCGAAACGCGAACTCACACGCGACCTTCGACAGGCCATTGGCTCGGACCAGCTCATCGTGTTTTATCAACCTCAATATGGCAACGATGGTGACCTGCTGGTGGGGTATGAGGCTCTGGTTCGGTGGAAGCACCCCACACGCGGGATGGTGTCACCGGGTGAATTCATACCACTAGCCGAAGAAACCGGGCTGATTGATGAAATTGGTTTGTGGGTACTGCAGAAGGCCTGCAAGGACGCCAGCAAGTGGCCCTCCACTTTGAGTGTTGCGGTAAACCTGTCGGCCAATCAGTTTGCGGGTGGACGGCTAGTCAAGCAGGTTGCACGGGCACTTCAGGACAGCAACCTACCGCCGCAACGCCTTGGCCTGGAAATCACAGAATCATTGCTGATGACCAATTCGGACCAGATCATGGAGACACTGCGGCAACTTGCGGCTCTGGGTGTTTCCATCGCGATGGATGACTTTGGAACGGGTTATTCCAGTCTCGCCTACTTGTGGCGCTTCCCCTTCGACAAAATCAAGATCGATCAAGTGTTCACCAAGAACCTGGTGAAAGACCCCAAGGTAGCCGTGATTGTGCGATCCATCATCACTCTGGCTCATTCGCTGGACATGCGCGTCAATGCAGAGGGCGTTGAAACCCGGAGCCAGATGCTTGCTCTGCAGGAACTCGGCTGCAACGAATTTCAGGGATTCCTGCTGGGCCGACCAGGGCCCGAAAAAGACCTTACCCATGTTGGGCACGCTGCCAGCCGAAGCCTGGCCTCTCCTCGCGGGGAGGTACGTGCGTCGCTGTTTGCCACCATCCCCATGGAATTGCCGGCATTGCGACCAGGCCACTAGCGGTAAGGGCCCAAAGCGAAGCAGTCAATTGAGCTGCTCTTGTGGACTTATTCGCCCTTTCGCCTTCAGTTCGGCAGGTCGAGAATATTCAGACGACTTACTTGAGGTGAAGCCATGAAACTTCGCAACCAGATTCTTTCCCTCGGCCTGGGCGGCGCGCTGGCCGCTGCAATGGTCGGTGGCATCGGCCTGTTCAGCGCGAACAAGCTGGCAGACTCACTTGATCAAACCGTCAGCATCAGCCTGCAGCTACAAAGTGCCCAAGAGGCAGACATGATGCACGATGCCATACGCAGCGATGTATTGCTGGCCATATTGGGCGCCACCAACAAGGATGCCTCACAGATCAAGGAAGCCCAAGCTAGTCTCGCAGAACACACCGGCAAGTTTGACAAGGCGCTAATTGACTTGGGTGCTCTACCCATTTCAGACGAAGTCAAAGCCAAGCTGGACCACACGCTGCCTGCGGTCAAACAATATACCGAGGCGGGCGCCAGCGCCGTGAATATGGCAACAAAGGATTTGGCGTCGGCACAGGCTGCAATTCCAGAGTTCCAGAAGAGGTTTGACGCCCTGGAGAAGCTGATGGGCGAACAAGGTGATGCCATTGAAAGCGATGGGCTGGCCCAGAACGTCATCATCCAAAGCAACGTAAAGGCCGCCCGCCTGCAAGTCATGGTCTCGCT
>JAKQJK010000040.1 GCA_029561195.1 Pseudomonadota bacterium | reverse complement strand
AGACGACGGCACCATGGCGCGGCTGCCGGACCTCCAGCTATTCGCGGCTGAGCATGGGTTGAAGATTGGAACCATTGCCGACTTGATCGAATACCGAAGCCGGGTTGAATCGCTGATCACCCGACTCGGCTCGCGTCCTATCAATACGGCATGGGGAGAATTCAAGGCCCACGCTTTTCAGGACAAGCCGGGTCAGGGCGTGCATCTCGCGCTCGTCAAGGGCAAATGGGCGGTTGACGATACCGTGCCAGCACGCGTCCATGAGCCTCTGTCCGTGCTGGATGCGCTCGAAATCAATCGGGCCATGCACTCCTGGAGTCTTGATGCATCTCTCGCCCGTGTTGCGGCTGAGGGCAAAGGTGTGGTTGTGTTGCTGAACTGTGGAGAAAGTGCAGCACAACTGCTGTCGCAATTTGAAGGAACGGCCCGGTCCAGCCATGGGCCGGAGCGCGGTCGTATGGACTTGCGCACCTATGGCATTGGCGCTCAGATACTGCGCGAATGTGGCGTTCACAAAATGAAACTGTTGGGCACGCCGCGGCGCATGCCCAGCATGACAGGTTACGGACTGGAAATCACCGGTTACATCGCCCCCGGAACATCCACTTAAACAACCATTACGACAGGAACGCAACATGTTTGGAGCCAACAAGGGAACGCCCGATTTCACGGAGAGCCGTATCGACAGCAAAAAACTGTCCATCGGTATCGTGCAGGCCCGATTTAACGAACCCATTACCAACGCTCTGGCACTGGCCTGCAAGGCTGAACTGCTAGCTCTGGGCGTACGGGAAAAGTACATTGACCACGTTGTCGTGCCCGGCGCGCTGGAAATACCGGTCGCGCTGCAGGCCATGGCAGAGAAATCGAAGTACGACGCGTTGATCGCTTTGGGTTGCATCATCCGGGGCGAGACCTATCACTTCGAACTGGTGGCCAATGAATCGGGTGCTGGGGTCAGCCGCGTGGCATTGGACTATCAGGTGCCCATTGCCAACGCCATTCTGACAACTGAAAATCTGGAGCAAGCTATTGCCCGCAAGACCGAAAAAGGACGCGACGCTGCCCGGGTTGCAGTTGAAATGGCCAATCTGATGGAAGCAATTTAATGAGTGACTTCAAACCGGCCACCGCTTCGAAGCGCCCTCCCCGTCAGTCCCGAACCGGGTTGACGACGACGGGTGCGCGCAAAGCGGCCAGTAAATCCAGCCGCAGCAGGGCACGCGAGTTTGCGTTGCAGGCGCTTTATCAGAGCCTGGTTGGACGCAACGCAGTTTCTGATGTTGATGCATTCACCCGTGATCTGGCTGGCTTCAGTAAAGCCGACTCAGTACACTTCGACGCGCTGCTGCAGGGCTGTGTGGAGCAGGCAGCTGAACTCGACGCATTGATAATTCCGCTTCTGGACCGCAAGCTGGAAGAAATATCCCCCATCGAGCGCGGCGTGATGTGGATTGGCGCCTACGAGTTCAAGCATTGTCTGGATGTGCCCTGGCGGGTTGTGATCAATGAGTGCATCGAGCTAGCCAAAGAATTTGGTGGCACCGATGGTCACAAGTACGTGAACGCAGTGCTCAATGGCCTGGCACCTACCCTGCGTGCGGCCGAAGTCAACGCTGACCGCACTGCCGGGAAAACGCGTCCCTGACCAACCCGATGAGAATTTCCTCCCGCGCGCAGAAAATTGAGCCGTTTTACGTGATGGAGGTTGGCAAGGCTGCATCCAGCCTGGCACAAACGGTGGCGCACACTGACGCGCCTATGATTTTTCTGAACATTGGTGAACCGGACTTCACCGCACCGCCTCTGGTACAGGAAGCTGCTGCCAAAGCAATTCGAGACGGAGCAACCCAATACACCCCGGCCGTGGGACTCCCGCTTTTGCGCGAACGCATCAGTGAGTGGTACACAACACGGTTTGGTGTGTCGGTGCCAGCCAGCCGGATTGTCGTGACAGCGGGCGCTTCGGCAGCGCTGCAACTAGCCTGTCTGGCCCTGGTTGAGGCGGGTGACGAGATTCTGATGCCAGACCCCAGCTATCCCTGTAACCGGCACTTTGTGAGTGCAGCAGACGGCAAAGCGGTACTGGTGCCGACCAATGCAGCAGAGCGGTTTCAGTTGAGCGGCGCGAAAGTTCAATCCGCGTGGAATACCCACACTCGGGGCGTGCTGCTGGCCTCTCCCTCCAACCCTACAGGTACATCCATCCACCCCGATGAGCTCCGGCGAATTCATGAGATCGTCAGCGCACGTGGCGGCATTACCCTGATAGACGAAATTTATCTGGGTCTGGGTTTTGATGCCCAGTATGGCCAGACGGCATTGGCTCTGGACGACCAGATCATTAGCATCAACAGCTTCAGCAAATACTTCAACATGACCGGTTGGCGTCTCGGATGGATGGTAGTCCCAGAGGCGCTTGTCAGTACCATCGAGCGCCTGGCCCAAAATCTCTTCATTTGCCCGAGCACCATTTCGCAAATGGCTGCATTGGCCTGTTTTGAGTCACCCAGTCTGGTCGAATATGAAAACCGGCGTAACGAATTCAAGGCCCGGCGCGACTACTTCATACCGGCGCTAAATGCCCTGGGGCTCAGCGTACCCGTTATGCCAGATGGCGCTTTTTATGCATGGGCAGACTGCTCAAGCGCCTGTCAGAAACTGGGGATCAAGGACAGTTGGGATTTTTCATTCGAATTGATGCAGCGTGCCCACGTTGCAGTAACACCCGGGCGAGACTTCGGCACAGACCAAACGCATAACTTCATCCGCTTCTCGACCGCCAACTCGATGGTCCAGTTGCAGGGAGCCATCGCCCGTTTGAAGGCGTTCTTGAAGTGAGTGATTTTCAGTGGCCCGTACGCATATATTGGGAAGACACCGATGCTAGTGGCATCGTGTTTTATGCTAATTACCTGAAGTTTTTCGAGCGTGCACGCACTGAGTGGCTGCGCTCGATGGGTGTTGAGCAACAGAGGCTACGTGAAACGCACAATGGCATCTTTGTGGTCAGCGAAACTGCCTTGAAGTACCACGTGCCAGCACGTCTGGACGACGAACTTCTTGTTACAGCTTCTCTCATAGAGAGAGGCCGTGCATCCATGACAATACAACAAAAGGCCCTGCGTCCGCAGGATACCGGACCCACATTGCTCTGTGAAGGCACGATTCGAATTGGCTGGGTTGATGCACAAACGCTGGCGCCTGCGAGAATTCCGCAACACATACTGGAAAAGTTGAAATGAACCAAGATATGTCGATCCTGCACCTGGTGCTCAATGCCAGTATCGTGGTGCAACTGGTCATGCTGTTACTGGTGCTCGTATCCGTTGCCAGCTGGTCTGCCATCTTTCGTAAATTGTTTGCGCTTAAGCGAATCAAGGCTATGAACGAAGGGTTTGAGCGGGATTTCTGGTCAGGTACCACTCTCAAGGAGTTGTTTGAAATCGCGACTCGAAAGAATGCCGGCTCCGGCCCCATGGAACGCATTTTTGCCAGCGGCATGCGCGAATACCTGAAACTGCGCGAACGCCGCGTGGCCGACACTGGTATGTTGATGGATGGTGCCCGCCGTGCCATGCGGGCGAGCTTCCAGCGCGAGATGGATGTAGTGGAGATCAACCTGTCCTTCCTGGCTTCGGTCGGCTCGGTGTCGCCTTACGTGGGCCTGTTCGGCACTGTATGGGGCATCATGCATGCCTTCACTGGCCTCGCGTCTTTGCAGCAAGTTACGCTCGCTACAGTGGCTCCCGGCATTGCCGAAGCGCTGGTGGCAACAGCCATCGGTTTGTTTGCCGCCATTCCGGCCGTTGTGGCCTACAACAACTTTGCCCGCGACATTGACCGCATTGCCATACGGCTGGAGACCTTCATAGAAGAGTTCTCCAACATCCTTCAAAGAAGTTCTAGCGTGAGCGCACAACCCGCGCCTGGTCGCTGAGAGGAGCCCACCATGCCATCATTGGTTAGTCGGGGTCGGGGCAGACGCACCATCAACGAGATCAACATGGTGCCCTTCATCGACGTGATGCTGGTGCTGTTGATCATCTTCATGGTGACTGCGCCGCTCATCACACCCAGCGTGATCGACCTGCCCAGTGTGGGCAAGGCTGCCCGTCAGCCCGATCAGGTGATTCAGGTCATCATTGGCAAGGGTGACTCCCTCGAACTGCGGATCAAGGATCAGACTGTGCCGGTGCGCATCAGCGACATTGCAGCCGCGGTAAAAAAAGCCCAAAGCGACACCACCAATTCCGCCGTGGTTATCAGCGCCGACCGCAACATCAAGTATGAGACCGTCGTCAAGGTGATGGACACCTTGCAACGCGCAGGCGTTCAGCGCGTGGGGCTTTCGGTTCAGTTAACCAATTGAGGGTTGCCATGCCCGCTGCCATAGAACGCTTTGACTTTGCCCCGCCCCAGACCGCTGGCATGGTCCGGTCTTTGGGGTTGGCTATTCTGGCCCATGCGTTGCTGCTGGCAGCGTTAACCTGGGGCATCAACTGGAAAAGCAGCCCGTCAGTTGTTGTGGCTGAAGCCGAGTTGTGGTCGGCAGTCCCCCAGCAGGCAGCGCCCAAGCTGGAGGAACCACCGCCAGCGCCACGTGTTGCGCCTGCTCCGCCTCCCAAGGCAATACCCGTGATTCCTGATGCCAGCATCGCGTTGGAGAGGGAAAAGAAACGTCTCAAGAAGGAGCAACAGGAACTCCTCGACAAGCTCGAAAAACAAAAACTGCAAAAAGAAAAACTGGCCCAGCAAAAACGCGAAGAAGAAAAGCAGGCCGACCTGGACAAGCGCAAAGCAGCCTTGAAGGCGGCAGAAGATACCAAGAAGCTGGAGGCGCAGCGGCAGGCCAACATCGCGCGTGCAACCGGGTTGGCTAACGCAACGGGGGCCGCCACCGCCACGGGTAGTGCCGAGCAATCGTCGGGGCCTTCCGCAGGCTACGCCGGCAGAATTCAGGCCCGAATCAAATCGAACACCGCGTTTACTGATTCCAGCGCCGGGAATCCGACAGTCGTCGTCATCGTCCGGGCCAGTCCCAATGGCATGATTACCAGCCGCAGGATTGTGACCCCAAGCAGCAATAAAGCCTGGGACGAAGCCGTGCTCAGGGCTATCGACAAAATGGAGTCCATCCCGCTGGATACGGATGGGAAAATTCCTGGGGTCTTACTTCGGGATGGACTGGAATTAACAGTGAGTCTGTTCTAAACGCTACCAACTTTTTAGCATCTAATGAATACCCAGTGGGGGGCTAGAAGCATTTTTGATCATTAGATTACTCATAAATGATGGCTGCCTTGCCCTGATCGGCCTGGGCTCGCCAACCGGCCAGCGCCGCATCACTGGGGAAAATCCGGGCCCCCTCGCCTAACTGGACTTCCGCGGTAACACCACTCACCAGACCACCCACCTCTCCAGGACGTGAAACCAGCAGGCGCACGACCAGACCCCGCACCAGTTCGCCCTGCTCGGTTATTTCCCGTTTGGCAGGAAAGTCTCTCAGCAGGCGCGCCACATCAGGCGCCTTGCCGTTCACCGCTACACGCAGAAACTTGCCAAACCGGCAACGGGCCTGATCGAGATCCCATATCTGGTTCACCGTGAGTTGCATACCGCCGGAGAACCGGTCTGGCTGCAGTTTGCCCATCACCACAATCAGCTCATCGTCTTTCAGCAAGTTGCGGTGCGCGTTGATCAGCGCCTCATCAGCGCGCGCTTCAATCACGCCCGATTTGTCGTCCAGCTTGAACAATGCCAGCTTGCCGCGCTGCCCGTTGATCACCCTGAAGTCGGTCACGATACCCGCCAGTAACTGCGGCTCACGCGTGTCAATCAGGTCGTCAATCTGCCTTTTGGCAAAGCGGCGCACCTCCAGTGCCACTTCGTCAAACAGGTGACCTGACAGGTAAAAGCCCACAGCCGTTTTCTCAAACGTCAACCGCTCTTTCACCCCCCAAGGCACGGTTTCGACCAGATCGGGCTCCTGGGTGCTTGAACCGTGGCTGTTGTCGCCGTCCATGTCAAACAGGCCGGTCTGGTTGGCATTGGCTTGCGTCGCGTTGGCAAAGTCAACCGCCCGATCTACTGACGCAATGAGCGCCGACCGGTTGAGTTGCAGCGTATCAAACGCACCGGCCTTGATGAGTGCCTCAATGCAACGCTTGTTGACTCGGCTGCGATCCACCCGCACACAAAAATCAAACAGGCTGGTGAAGGGGCCGTCTTCACTTCTTGCCGCGATGACGGCATCAATGGCCGCCTGGCCGGTACCCTTAATGGCACCCAGGCCATAACGGATCACCTGGTCCGACACGGGCTCAAAACGGTAAGTGCCCCGGTTCACATTGGGTGGCTCGAACGTCAGGCCCATCTTCTGGGCGTCCTCGAACAGCACCTTGAGCTTGTCGGTGTCGTCCATTTCCACCGTCATGTTGGCGCAGAAAAACTCCGCCGTGAAATGCACCTTCAGCCAAGCCGTGTGGTACGCCAGCAGCGAGTACGCAGCAGCGTGCGATTTGTTGAAGCCGTAGCCCGCAAACTTCTCCATCAAATCGAAGACTTCGTCGGCTTTGGCCTCGTCGATGTTGTTTTTGGCTGCACCGGCGCGGAAGATGTCGCGGTGCTCGGCCATCTCCTCGGCCTTCTTCTTGCCCATGGCGCGACGCAACATATCGGCGCCACCGAGCGAGTAGC
This sequence comes from Pseudomonadota bacterium, assembly GCA_029561195.1. GTDB lineage: Bacteria > Pseudomonadota > Gammaproteobacteria > Burkholderiales > Burkholderiaceae_C > Egaibacter. Next base: position 1,382 of record JAKQJK010000040.1, on the reverse strand, counting down.
CGCCCAGAATCTGCGCCGTCTGCATCACCTGCTCCTGATACACCATGATGCCGTAGGTTTCGGACAACATGTCGGCGACCAGCGGATGGGGGTATTCAATTTCTTCGCGACCATTCTTGCGCGCTACGAAGGTGGGAATCAGGTCCATAGGGCCAGGACGGTACAAGGCGTTCAGTGCAATCAGGTCTTCCAGGCGTGTAGGTTTAGCATCCCGCAGCATGCCTTGCATGCCACGACTTTCAAACTGGAACACCGCTTCAGTCTTGCCGTCTGAGAACAGCTTGTAAACCTTGGGGTCGTTCAGCGGCAGGTCTTCAAAGGCGAAATTCTCCTGGCCCTTGTGACGGCTCACGATCAGGTCTTTGGCGATCTCCAGAATAGTGAGTGTGGCAAGACCCAAAAAGTCAAACTTCACCAGGCCAATCGCCTCGACATCGTCCTTGTCGTACTGACTGACGGCGGATTCACTGCCCGGTTGCTGATACAAAGGGCAAAAGTCCGTCAGCTTGCCCGGGGCGATCAAAACACCACCGGCATGCATGCCGACGTTGCGGGTCATGCCTTCAAGTTTTTGAGCCAGTGCAATCAGCGTTTTGACTTCGTCTTCCTTGGCCAGCCTCTCCGCCAAAATAGGCTCCGCCGCAATCGCGCCCTCAATCGTGATGTGTGTACCCGGCTTGTTGGGAATCAGTTTGCTGATGCCATCACAAAACGTGTAGCTCATGTCCAGTACACGGCCTACGTCACGAATGGCCGCACGCGCGGCCATGGTGCCGAACGTGACAATCTGGCTCACAGCCTCCTTGCCGTATTTTTCTTTCACGTAGTCAATCACGCGGTCGCGGTTGGCCTGACAAAAGTCAATATCGAAGTCGGGCATGGACACCCGCTCGGGATTCAGGAACCGCTCGAACAGCAGGTTGTATTCCAGCGGGTCCAGATCGGTGATCTTCAGCGAATAAGCCACCAGCGAGCCCGCACCAGAGCCCCGGCCTGGCCCCACCGGACAACCGTTGGCCTTGGCCCAATTGATGAAGTCGCCCACGATCAGGAAGTAGCCCGGGAAACCCATTTTCAAGATGGTGGCGATCTCGAACTCCAGCCGCGCCTCATACCGTTCTCGCTGCTTTTCGCGCTGATCAGCATCAGGGTACAGATGCGCCATGCGTGCCTTCAGGCCCTCATGAGAGGCGTACCGGAAATACTCCTCGGGCGACATGTGCCGACCATCAACCTCGGGTGTCGGAAAGTCCGGCAGCTGCGGCTTGCCGAGCACCAGTGTCAGGCTGCAGCGCTTCGCGATCTCCAGCGTGTTGGCCAGCGCCGATGGCACATCGGCAAACAACGCCTGCATTTGCGACGACGACTTGAAATACTGTTCC
>JAKQJK010000039.1 GCA_029561195.1 Pseudomonadota bacterium | reverse complement strand
GCAGCGTCGATGACAAATCCATATCGCCATACAACCCACCTGGCAAAAGACATGGTCACCTGTATCAGTATGTGATGTGGGAGTTGATGCGGCAGTGCCAAAACAATCTCTCTGGCAACCGTACTGTTCTTCCTCTTCTCGCTCGCTTCTACCAAATTCCACAAGTCTGAACGATCCCACTTGACGCACCCGTCCGGATAAACAATTTGAGAATGATAAACACCATTTCGCCGCGCGTAGTCGAAGACTTGGCCGGTGCGATCATCAAGGATTCGCGCGCCCGACCGGTACGCTGCCGCAGCGATGGAATTGTGATTCTTGCTTCTTGACAGGCATTGGACGGACAGATGAATATTGTTCATTGGCCAATTATTTCGGAGCCTTTGTGAAAAAGCAAAAGCACTCCCGCGCAGGCATGACAGCCCTCTAACGGGAAATTAAAGCAAGTGATTTATGCGCGTTTGCATAATTGCACTCTTCCCGGTTCAGTTTTCTGCTGACTCAACGCGACTGTTTAACAACGCCTACTACGTCATAAATCAGATTGCAAATGGTCCTGCACGTTGGAAGGACATACCCATGGATTTGCAATCCGACTTTCTGACAAATACAGTTGCATTTTCAACCAGGGAGCTAGAAATGACAGATGAAATTGAATACATAGAGAAAAAAATGACTCAGTTGCGTGCGCGCAAACTGGATTTGCAGTCGAAGAAGGAGCTGAAGGATAGGAAGGCGCGCAGCAGGCGGGCACATATATTGGGAGAGTGGTTGATTGCGAACGCGCCCGATGCGGTGGAGAAAATTAAACTGAAGCTCGACAATCCAAAAGATAGAAGGGCGTTTGGGTTAGAAGCCAAAGCGCATTTGGGCGAGAAGCAAGAACCTATTAATCATGTCCGAAGTCAAGCGTCTTAGGTCGACCTAACAATTCCAGTTTCTGGTGAGCCTTCCGCTGGTTTCAGTAAAGCTACCAGATGCTGAAAACCAAGGTTACCCACGCGCTTTTGGAACATAGGGGTGAGCCAAACCTGGGTCAATGCATTGAACAGCGTGAATTTCAATACGTTAGGCAGGCCCACACTGCCACACTGCAGACTCATAGCAAAGCTCGAAAACCAGGGTCGGTAGTGTATGAGAGGGCCGAAATTCAGGGTGTGTCAGTCAAACACGAAGTCCGCCGAAACGCTCTGCCCCACACGCAGCCACTGCCCGGCACCGGCAAGCAAGATGGCATTCATGCCGAAAGTGATGGCGCCATTCATGCGGGCGTCCTGCCGGTAGGTTTGCAGCGTGTCACCCACACTCGGGCTGCTATTGGCCGTGGCGGGGTCGATATTGGGAATGGGGCACCGGGCACAGGGTTTAACGGGTTTGAGCTTCACCCCATCTTCGTGGTCGGTCCTGACATGAAAAACATCCAACCGGTCCTCATCATGCGCCTCGACGCCAGCCAACACTACGTTGGCACGAAAGCGCTCAACACCCACCGGTTCCAGACTGGCGGCCCGTAGCCGGGCATTGAGATCATCCACCGAGGCCTCACTCGTCACCAGCACCGGAAAGCCATCGGCAAACTGGTGCGGCGCTTCAACGCCACCGGTCCATTTGACACTGGACAGCCGCTGCTGCTCGGGATCAAAACGCACCAGCCGCAACGGCTGCCCCAGAAAATCGCTAAACCACTGCGCAGCCACAGAGCCCATGTCGTAAGCCTTGACCTCGTCATCCCACACCCGCACCAGCGTGGGCTCTTCCGCCGCGTCCAGCGCGATGTACAGCGCCAACATGCCGGGCGCACGCAAAATCATTTCCTCCGTCTTGATTTGCGGCTTGATCAGCGCCATGCGGGGCAGCTCACGCTGCGTAACAAATTCACCGTCTCCGTCCACTACCATCCACGCGCGGTCCCACTCCAGGCCGGTTTCCAGCAGCATTGCCTCCTGCACCTCAATGCCCGCGCAGGATTTGATCGGGTAGATGAACAAACGGCCTATGCTGGCTGATACATCCCGAGACGCTGGAGCTGTATTGAAATCGTTCACGAAGTCGGTCCTTTTCCCAAAAGGGAATGATTTTGCCTCGCCTTCTACAATGGCGTCATGGCCCGACCCCTTGATGTGTGTATTCGTGGCGCCGGCATTGTCGGCCGGACTCTGGCTCTATTGTTGGCAGGTGAACGCCTGCGCGTGGGGCTGGTTTCAACGCCCCATGAGCAGCCTGATTCGACCACCGATGTGCGAGCCTATGCGCTGAACGCCCAATCCAGAGCCTTGCTCGAATCAGTTCGTTGCTGGCCAGGTGAAACGTCTGCCACGCCAGTGCTGGGCATGCATGTCCGCGGCGATGATGGCGGCGAGGTGAATTTTCGCGCGGCGGATCAGGGCACACCTGCACTGGCCTGGATAGTCGATGTCGCAGCACTTCAAACGCGACTGATCGAAGCCATCCGCTTTCAACCTCTGATTGAAGAACTGACCGAGCCGCAAAGCGCGGCCTTGACGGTTATTTGCGAAGGCAAAACCAGTCGCACCCGAACAGAATTCGGCGTGGAATTCGACGTCACACCTTATGGTCAACGTGCGATAGCCGCTCGGGTCATATGCGAAAAACCCCATCAGCAACTGGCGCACCAGTGGTTTTCAAACGGAGAAATACTGGCTTTTCTTCCTCTAGATGGCGTGGCCGGGAACTCTATGGCACTTGTGTGGTCTGTCATGGAAGATCGCGTTGGACCGTTGATGTCATTGAATTCGGACGAATTTACCCAAGCGTTGCAGGAAGCCAGTCACGGCGTAGTGGGAGGTTTGACTTTGATTAGCGGGCGGGCTGCGTGGCCCCTGCAGTTGGCAAGGGCCAACCGGTGGGTGGGTGAAGCCGGGGGAAGAAGCTGGGCTTTGGCGGGAGACGCAGCGCACACGGTGCATCCGCTGTCAGGGCAAGGTTTGAATCTGGGTCTAGCAGATGTAGACAAGCTGGTGCAGGTATTAAAGCCGCGAGACTATTGGCGCAGTGTGGGTGACCAGAGGCTGCTGCGCCAGTATGAACGGGCTCGCAAAGCGGATGTGATGTCGGTAGGATTCACGACGGACGGATTGCAACAACTGTTTGCGCAAGGCGCGATGCCCTGGCCCGCGGTGCGTAACTGGGGCATGAGCGGTTTTGATGCCAGTGGCGCGGTAAAAAAATGGGTTGTCCGACAGGCAATGGGCCTGCGATGAACAGGCGAGAAAATGGGCAACGGATAGACGGACAGGTAAAACGGAGATAACAGGATGTTGAAGATGATGACAATCAAGCGTTTTTTGATCGCAACTGGCACGTTGGCTGTGCTGATGACTGGGCTGGGAGCCACCGCGCAGGAAGCAACTATTCGCAAGAATCTGGTCGAGCGTCTGCCGCAGTTGCCGAAGATCGACGAGGTAAAACCCAGCGCCATGCCAGGCCTGTTTGAAGTGCGCTTCAACGAGTCAGAGATCATGTACACCGATGCGGAAGGCAACTTTCTGTTGCAAGGCTCCCTCATTGACGTCAAACAGCGACGCAACCTGACCGAAGAGCGCATTGAAAAGCTGACGGCAGTGGACTTTGGCGCCCTGCCCTTCAAGGACGCTTTCACCGTCGTCCGTGGCACTGGCAAACGCAAGGTAGCGGTTTTTGAAGACCCTAATTGCGGCTACTGCAAGCGGTTCGAGCGTGATCTGCAAAAAGTGGACAACGTCACGGTTTACATGTTTTTGTATCCCATACTCAGTCCCGACTCGGTCGAAAAATCGAAGAACATTTGGTGCGCCAAAGACAAAGCCAAGGCCTGGACTGACTGGATGGTGCGAGACCAGAGCCCAGCCGTGGCCAGTTGCGACAGCGCTGTGCTTGCCCGCAATACAGAATTTGGCAAAAAATACAAAATCACCGGTACTCCCACGCTGATCTTTGCAGATGGTTCGCGGGTGCCGGGAGCCATCAACACCCAGCAGATCGAGAAATACCTGGCCGACGCTAAATAGGGGCCGCTACATGCTGTCCCCTGCACCTGTTCATTGCAGTGTTGAGCTTGCGAGCCTCCACGCCCACCTGTTTCGGGTAACGCTGACCATTGCCCAGCCCACCCCAGCCCAGCACGTGTCGCTGCCGGTGTGGATTCCTGGCAGTTACCTTGTGCGTGAATTCGCCAAAAACCTTCAACAGTTAAAAGCACGTCAAGGCACACGAAATCTTGAGGCTGTGCAACTGGATAAATGCAGTTGGCAGATTCAATGCGTTGCTGGCAAACCTCTGGTGCTGACCTATGAGGTGTACGCGCTGGACAATTCCGTGCGGACCGCCTGGCTTGATCCATCGCGCGGTTTTTTTAACGGCACCAGCCTGTGCCTGCGTGTTGCAGGCTTTGAGCAAGCCCGCCATGAGCTGGAAATTGTT
>JAKQJK010000031.1 GCA_029561195.1 Pseudomonadota bacterium | reverse complement strand
TTGGCCTTCTCGAAATCCTGCATTTCCACCGTACGCGCATTGCGGCGGGCAGCCATCAGGGCGGCCTCGTTGCACAGGTTAGCCAGATCGGCACCTGACATGCCCGGGGTTCCCCGCGCGATGATGCTGGCACTGACGTCCTGGCCCAGCGGCACTTTGCGCATGTGCACATTCAGGATTTGTTCGCGACCACGAATGTCCGGCAGTGTCACGTAAACCTGACGGTCAAAACGACCGGGACGCAGCAAGGCAGCGTCCAGAATGTCTGGGCGGTTGGTGGCAGCCACCACGATCACACCAACATTGGTCTCAAAACCATCCATCTCGACCAACATCTGATTGAGGGTTTGCTCGCGCTCATCGTTCCCGCCACCCAGGCCGGCACCACGCTGACGACCCACTGCATCGATTTCGTCGATGAAAATAATGCAGGGCGCATTTTTCTTGGCGTTATCAAACATGTCGCGCACACGGGCTGCGCCCACGCCGACAAACATCTCGACGAAGTCCGAGCCGCTGATGCTGAAAAACGGTACCTTGGCTTCACCGGCAATGCCTTTGGCCAACAGGGTTTTACCGGTTCCAGGAGGGCCAACCAACAGCAGGCCACGCGGAATGCGGCCACCCAGTTTCTGGAATTTTTGCGGGTCTTTCAGGAAATCAACGACTTCCTTGACTTCTTCCTTGGCTTCATCACAGCCAGCCACATCGGCGAACGTGACCGGATTGGTACTTTCGTCCAGCATACGGGCCTTGCTCTTGCCAAAGCTGAAGGCGCCGCCTTTGCCGCCCCCCTGCATCTGACGCATGAAGTAAACCCAGACGCCAATCAGCAACAGCATGGGGCCCCAGCTGACCAACAAGGTCATGAGCAGGGAGCCTTCTTCACGAGCCTTGACATCAAATTTGACACCATTGGCAATCAGGTCGCCAACCAAGCCACGATCAAGATAAGTAGCCGTGGTTCTGACCTTGCGGTCGTCTGTCGTGACAGCGAGAATCTCGGTTCCGCCCTGTCCCTCCTGAATGACAGCACTTTTGATGTGGTTATTGCGAACTTCCTCCAGGAAGTCTGAGTAACCCACATAACCAGCGGCAGCCGTGCTCCTTGAGTCGAACTGTTTGAAAACCGTGAACAGCACGAGCGCGATCACGAGCCAGACGGCAATTTTAGAAAACCACTGATTATTCAAGCGAGGCTCCAATGTGGACGCATTAAATGGACACTGCGTACTTGAGACCCATTTTAGGCGTTTCAAGTCACCCGGAATGCCCTTTTCGCGGTTTCAGCCACAGAGGGAACAGGGGATTTGGCCGCTTTTCAACGATCTTTCAGCCCCATACCCACCAGAAAGGTCTCCGACGACTTGTCGCGCGAAGCTTTGGGCTTGATCGGTTTGACCACCTGGAACGTGGCCTTGAAAAGCTTGACCAGCTCGTTGTAACCACTGCCATGGAACACTTTGGCGACCAGCGCACCACGCGGCTTCATGTGTGCCTGGCTGAACTCGATGGCCAGTTCAATCAGATGGGCAATGCGCGCGGTATCGGCCGAGTCAATTCCCGACAAATTCGGTGCCATGTCGGACACAACGATATCCGCCAGCCGACCATCCATCTCGCGGGTCAGACGCTCCAGGACTTCCGGCTCCCGAAAGTCACCCTGCAGGAAAATAACACCCTCCACCGGCTCCATGGGCAAAATATCCAGCGCGATAATGGTTCCGTTCAGTTCACCTGCCGCCGCGCCCCCCCCGGTCGCCGTTTTGGGCGACAGTTTGCGACGCACATATTGGCTCCAGGCACCGGGTGTGGAACCCAGGTCCACCACCAGATCCCCGGGTTTGATCAACCCCAGTGTTTCATCAATCTCCTTGAGCTTGAACGCCGCGCGCGCCCGGTACCCCTCCCGCTTGGCCAGTTTCACATAGGGGTCGTTGACATGGTCATTGATCCAGGCCCGGTTGACCTTGCTGCTTTTGGTTTTAACACTCATATTTGCTACTCGTAACCGATAATACCGGCATGCCTTCAATTCAACTGACTCCTGCCCAGCGTAAAGAACACCGAGCCGATGCCCATCATCTTGACCCCGTCGTGATGGTCGGCGGCGACGGGCTCACCGGTGCCGTCAAAAAAGAGATCGACTTGGCACTCAACGCCCATGGTTTGATCAAAGTGCGCGTCTTCTCGGACGATCGCACCGCGCGCGAGGCCATGTTCCAGACATTGGCCGATGAACTCAACGCCGCTCCCATTCAGCATATTGGCAAACTGCTGGTGCTCTGGCGCCCCATGCCCGCCAAAGTGAAGGTGGAAGACGAAGACCGCATGCCCGGCCCGCGCGATTTCAAAGTGCTGAAATACAGCAAACGCGGCGGTCAGCGCCCGGAAGTCAAAACCCTGCGCGTGCTGGGCAACCAGCGCCTCACGGCGGGCGGGCAGGTCAAGCGTTCAAAAACCAAGCAGACCAGTGTCAAGAAACGCAGCCAGACCTGACATCCATCAAGCCTGACTGCCTTTAAACCGGAGTGTCTCCGGTTGGCTTGGTCACTCTCCACAAAACCATACTCGCGCACAACCATTGCAACAGATACATCGCAGTGCCGACGGTATGCCAAACCCTCAGGTTCTCCCTGGCCACAATCCGGGGCGCCACGGCAAATTCCAGCAACATCACCATCAGCAACCCGAACACTATAAAAATAATAGCTGCTGACGCACTATTGACGAGCGCTGGAGGCTGTTTTTCCTTGCAATTTAGCAGCAAAACCAGACCACAGGCACCCCCCACCCAAGTTTGAGCTGAAAACAGCTTGGCAGCCATGTTGCCGGCCAAGGCGGGGGTTGGCAGATTCGCAAACAGCAAGGGGACGACCAGAAAGCCGATGGTGGTCAGTGAACCCCACCACAGGCAGGCGGCAAACACCGACAGGCGCTGGCCCATCCCCATCTCAAACGTAGTGAACCGCGATGACTTCGAAATGCTTGACGCCGCCCGGCGCCTGCACTTCAGCCGTGTCACCCACTTCCTTGCCGATCAGCGCACGCGCAATCGGAGAGCCGATGTTGATCAGGCCAAGTTTCAAGTCCGCCTCATCTTCACCCACGATCTGGTACTTGACCACATCGCCAGTGGCCTCGTCTTCCAGCTCCACCGTGGTGCCAAAGACAACTTTGCCACCGGCATCCACTTCGGATGGATCAATGATCTGCGCCGCGGACAACTTGCCTTCAACTTCCTGAATACGACCTTCAATAAAGCCCTGACGGTCCTTGGCCGCTTCGTATTCTGCGTTTTCGCTCAAATCGCCCTGTGCACGTGCTTCGGCAATAGCGCCGATAACCCAAGGACGGTCCACCGTCTTGAGTTTGTGCAGCTCGGCCTTGAGTTTTTCTGCGCCGCGTTTGGTGATGGGAATGGTTGCCATGGTATTCAATCGTCAAAAAGTAGCAGGGACAGAGCTGCGCTGGCGCGCAGATCTGTCCCCGGTGGATAAGTAAATTATGCCAAGAGTTGTTGGTGCAGTTCCTGAATCGAATAAACGTCCAGGTTGTCCATGTATTTCATACCCTCAACAGCGGCTTCGGCACCGGCGATGGTGGTGAACGTGGTCACTCGGGCCAGCAGTGCCGAGGTACGGATCTGCCGCGAATCGGCAATGGCGTTGCGACGCTCTTCGACCGTGTTGATGACCAGCGCAATCTCGTTGTTTTTGATCATGTCCACAATGTGTGGGCGTCCTTCGGTGACCTTATTGACCACGGTGCAGGCAACGCCCGCAGCCTGAATGGCAGCCGCCGTGCCTTTGGTCGCCACCACGTCGAACTTCAATGCCGCCAGCGCTCGGGCTATGCCAACGGCGCGTGGCTTGTCGTTGTTTTTCACCGTCAGGAAGACTTTTCCGGACGTGGGCAGCTTGGTTCCTGCCCCCAACTGGGACTTCACAAAAGCCTCGCCGAAGGTTTTACCAACCCCCATCACCTCGCCTGTGGATTTCATCTCGGGGCCTAGGATGGTATCCACGCCTGGGAACTTGACGAACGGGAATACCGCTTCTTTCACGCTGAAATAAGGCGGCGTCACTTCTTTCGTGATGCCCTGAGAGGCCAGCGATTGGCCCACCATGCAACGCGCCGCCACTTTAGCCAGCTGGATGCCGGTAGCCTTGCTGACAAAAGGCACCGTGCGGGACGCACGAGGATTCACCTCCAGCACGTAGATGACGTCCATGCCATCGATGTTTTGAATGGCAAACTGTACATTCATTAGCCCGACGACGCTCAACGATTCAGCCATGGCAGCGGTCTGGCGTTTGATCTCGGCTACTGTTGCAGCACTCAGCGAATACGGCGGCAATGAACACGCCGAGTCACCACTGTGTACACCCGCTTGCTCAATGTGCTCCATCACACCACCGATGAAGGTCTTGCCCTCGGGGTCACGCAGGCAATCCACGTCGCACTCGATGGCGTCGTTTAGGAAGCGATCCAGCAAAACCGGGGAGTCATGGCTGACCTTGACCGCCTCGCGCATGTAGCGCTCCAGGTCACGTTGCTCGTGAACAATTTCCATCGCGCGGCCACCGAGCACATAGCTCGGACGCACCACCAAGGGGTAACCCAAGGTGGCGGCTTTTTCCAGCGCTTCGGGCTCGGTGCGGGCGGTGGCATTCGGCGGCTGGCGCAGTTTCAACTCGTGCAGCAGCTTTTGGAAACGCTCACGGTCTTCGGCTGCATCGATCATGTCAGGACTGGTGCCGATGATGGGCACTCCGTTGGCCTCCAGGTCCAGTGCGAGCTTCAAGGGCGTCTGGCCACCGTACTGAACGATCACGCCCAATGGTTTTTCCTTGTCGACGATTTCCAGCACGTCTTCCAGCGTCAGCGGCTCGAAGTACAGACGGTCGGAGGTGTCGTAGTCGGTGGACACGGTTTCGGGGTTGCAGTTGACCATGATGGTCTCGTAACCGTCTTCGCGCATAGCCAGTGCCGCGTGCACGCAGCAGTAGTCAAACTCGATGCCCTGGCCGATGCGGTTAGGGCCGCCACCCAGCACCATGATCTTCTTGTTGTTAGTGGGTTCTGCCTCGCACTCGGCGCCTTCCGCTTCGTAGGTCGAGTACATGTAGGCGGTGTTGGTGCCGAACTCGGCCGCGCAGGTGTCCACACGCTTGTAAACGGGGCGCACACCCAGCGCGCGGCGCTTGTTGCGAACAGCGGTGTCGGTGGTCTTAAACTGGCGCGCCAGGCGACGGTCAGAGAAACCTTTTTGCTTCAAGGCGCGCAGCGTGGGCGCATCGATGCGATCCAACGCGGTGCCACTGTCGGGAACGGGCAGGCGCTCAATATCCAGCTCGATCTTGACGATCTGCTCAATTTGCACCAGGAACCACGGATCAATTTTGGTCAGCGAAAACACTTCGTCCACACTCATGCCCTGGGCAAACGCGTCGCCCACGTACCAGATTCGCTCAGGGCCAGGTTCACCCAGCTCTTTTTCCAGCACTTCGCGGTCTTGGGTTTTCTCGTTCATGCCATCCACGCCGACCTCAAGGCCGCGCAGGGCCTTCTGGAAGGATTCTTGGAAGGTGCGGCCCATGGCCATCACCTCTCCGACCGACTTCATCTGGGTGGTCAGGCGGCTATCAGCGGCCGGAAACTTCTCAAACGCAAAACGTGGAATCTTGGTGACCACGTAGTCGATGCTGGGCTCGAACGATGCAGGGGTCGCACCACCCGTGATGTCGTTGCGCAGCTCGTCCAGCGTGTAGCCCACGGCCAGCTTGGCTGCGACCTTGGCAATGGGGAAACCAGTAGCCTTGGAGGCCAGCGCCGACGAGCGCGACACCCGCGGATTCATCTCGATCACCACCATGCGACCATCGACCGGGTTGATGGAGAACTGCACATTGGAGCCGCCGGTGTCCACACCGATTTCGCGCAGCACGGCCAAAGAGGCGTTGCGCAGAATCTGGTATTCCTTGTCGGTCAGCGTCTGTGCGGGTGCCACAGTAATGGAGTCACCTGTGTGCACGCCCATGGGGTCCAGATTCTCAATTGAGCAGACGATGATGCAGTTGTCAGCCTTGTCGCGCACCACTTCCATTTCGAACTCTTTCCAGCCGAGCAGCGATTCTTCGATCAGCAGCTCGTTGGTCGGCGAGGCCTCCAAACCGCGCTTGCAAATCGTCTCGAACTCTTCGGAGTTGTAGGCAATGCCACCGCCAGTGCCACCTAGCGTAAAGCTGGGGCGGATGACGGTGGGAAAGCCCAGCGTCTTTTGCACAACCCAGGCTTCTTCCATGCTGTGGGCAATACCCGAGCGCGCCGAGCCCAGACCGATTTTGGTCATGGCATCCTTGAACTTCAGGCGGTCTTCAGCCTTGTCAATCGCCTCCGGCGTAGCGCCAATCAGCTCCACCTTGTATTTCTCCAGTACACCGTTGTGCCACAGGTCCAGCGCGCAGTTCAGCGCAGTCTGGCCACCCATGGTGGGCAGGATGGCGTCGGGTTTTTCCTTGGCGATGATCTTCTCCACCGTCTGCCAGGTGATGGGCTCGATGTAAGTCACATCGGCCGTGGCCGGGTCGGTCATGATCGTCGCAGGGTTGCTGTTGATCAGAATGACTTTGTAGCCCTCTTCGCGCAGGGCCTTGCAGGCCTGTACACCGGAATAGTCGAATTCGCAGGCCTGGCCAATGATGATGGGGCCGGCACCAATGATGAGAATGCTTTTTAGGTCGGTACGTTTTGGCATTTGGAACTCGTCGCTTTTGTAGCTCTTTACTTTTCAATCAATTCAGGTTTGCCTAGTTCAGGCTGGCGGTCGCCAGTTTGGCCCCAAACCACATAAACAATCCACCCACCCCACTGGAGAGACCTGCAGACAAGCGCTGGCGTCGGCTGAAAGCCTGTGCCAGACGGGTGCCGACAAAAATCAGCGCAGACAGATAAAGCGCGCTGAAAACCATCACGATGGCACTCAAAATCAGAAACGGAATGGCAGGCGTTTCGTAGGTCGGATCAATGAACTGCACAAAAAATGACAGCAGAAACAAAATAGCCTTGGGGTTCAACAAACTGATCACCAACGCCCGCTTGAACGGGTGCGCCAGATGAGCGGGTGTTTCAACGGCAGACGCAACCACCACGACGGGGTTGCGCCATTTCTGAATAGCAGACCACAGGAGAGTCACACCCACCCAAGCCAGGTAAGCAGCCCCCGCGTACTTCACCACCATGAACAGTGCGGGATAAGCGCGCAGCAGGCTGGCAGCGCCCAAAGCGGTGAGCATCAGCAAAATGGTGTCGCCCACAAACACGCCGCATGCACCCTGATAACCCGCCTTCACACCTCGCGCGGTAGCGACTGACAGCACAAACAGCGAGTTGGGGCCTGGCAGCAAAATAATGCCCAGCGCACCAATCACGTAGGTCCACAGATCGGTGACGCCATAAAAACTCATACCGCTTTCTCCATGAGAGCGGTGAACCTGTCAAACAGGTAAGCAATGTCATGCGGTCCGGGGGACGCTTCCGGATGGCCCTGAAAGCAGAACGCCGGTTTATCAGTACGGGAGAGACCCTGCAAGGTGTTGTCAAAAAGACTGATATGGGTAGCCCGTAGATTGGCAGGCAATGACTTCTCATCCACCGCAAAGCCGTGGTTCTGGCTGGTGATGCTGACGCGCCCCGTGTCCAGATCCTTGACCGGGTGGTTGGCGCCGTGGTGTCCAAATTTCATCTTGAACGTTTTGGCGCCGCTGGCCAGTGCCATGATCTGGTGGCCCAGGCAAATGCCGAAGGTGGGGATACCGGTTTCGATCAACTCGCGGGTAGCGGAAATCGCGTAGTCACAGGGCTCGGGATCACCCGGACCGTTGGACAGGAAGATTCCGCTCGGTGTGAGCTTGAGCACGTCGGCCGCCGACGTTTGGGCAGGCACCACCGTCACGCGGCAGCCCCTTGAAGACAGCATGCGCAAAATGTTCTTTTTGACACCAAAGTCGTAAGCCACCACATGAAACCGTGGAGCGCCCTGCGCGCCGTATCCGGGCTTGCCGCCCAGTGCGGGGTTGGACAAGGCCCACTCGGTTTCCGTCCACTGGTACGACGCCTTGACCGTGACCACTTTGGCCAAATCCAGGCCCGACATGTTGGGCGCCGCCTTGGCGGCAGCGATGGCTTTGTCGATCACAGCCTGGGTAATCGTTTCACCAGGGGCCAAACCAACGATACAGCCGTTTTGAGCACCTTGCGTGCGCAACTGACGCGTGAGCTGGCGAGTGTCGATGTTGGCAATGGCAACTGTGTTTTCACGGACCAGGTAGGCCTGCAACGTCATCGACTGGCGAAAGTTGGACGCTACCAGCGGCAGGTCCTTGATGATCAGACCAGCCGCGTGGACCTTTTCAGACTCGACATCTTCCGGGTTGACGCCGTAATTGCCGATGTGCGGGTAGGTCAGTGTGACAATCTGCTGGCAATAGCTTGGATCGGTCAGTATTTCCTGATAGCCGGTCATGGCGGTGTTGAACACCACCTCGCCGACGGTGGAGCCGGTGGCTCCGACGGAATGACCGATATAGATGGTGCCGTCTGCTAGCGCCAGTATGGCGGGAGGGTTGGCAGCCTTGAGAGACAAAAGCACTGGGTTCTCCGGATAGTAATTTCGGGTACGCCCAGACTCGCTCAAGAACAAATTCTTGGCATGCTGCTTGAGGGGGTGGTGCTTGAGAATGCTCTAGGCGTACGGGATGCGGTGAAGCCTCTCATTATAGCCGAGGGGTTGACCCCGTCCGCTAACTTTTATAGCCTGGTACTGTGCTGGCTCCGTCACATATCAACATATGCTAATACATCGTCTTTTGGTATTCGTCCTCGAGGCCGGCGTCGATCTTCTTCATCTCCTCGGGATCAATAGGTGCTCCCGTGGTTTGGTCCATTATGATTTTGAGTAGCGATGGCATGTCACTGCGATTTTGACGTTGACTTGGATCCCACAGCTTCGAGCGTCGAAACGCTTTTGCACAGTGAATGAACACTTCCTCGACGGTCACAACAATGGCGACCGTGGGCATGCGGTCATTTACCACCATCAATGAGAGCAAATCTGGGTCGCGAGTGATTTTTGCTCTTCCGTTCACACGCATGGTGTCATCAAATCCGGGCACCATAAACAGCAAGCCAACTGCCGGGTTGACCAAAATATTGGTGTGCGTGTCCAGGCGATTGTTTCCGGGCCGGTCCGGGATCAACAGTGTTTTGTCGTCCAGGATTTTCACAAAACCACACGGATCACCGCGCGGACTGACATCAGCCGATCCGGCTGATGATTGCGTTCCTATGCACAGGAATGGTGATCGAGCCACGAAGTTCATGGCATGTTTGTCGAGGTGGTTTTGGCATTTCTCAACGGCAATGGGATGCGTTTCTGAAAACAAAGTTCTCAAGTCTTGCTCATCTTTGACCAAAAACTCTGGTTTCAATTGCGTCTTATCCGCCATACTTTGCTCCTCTCAATGTTTGGATTGGGATCTCGCTGAAGTGAAATACTTGGCTGAAATCAGGCTGTTACAGCGATCGTACTAACGCTGAATGCTGCTGGCATGCAGGCAAATGGCCGTCGCCGCCGCTACATTGAGCGACTCCTCGCCGCCCGGCTGACCAATACGCACGTGAACTGCCGCGCGCGCCATCAATTCCGGACAGACACCCTGCCCTTCATGGCCCATGGCCCAGGCACACGGCCGCGGCAGGCGCAAGTTGTGTATCAGCTCACCCTGATGCGAACTGGTCACCACGATGGGCACCTCCAATGCGTCCAGCGAAGACAACTCCAGCCCTTCCAGCAACGACAGACCAAAGTGCGCACCCATTCCGGCGCGCAGCACCTTGGGCGACCACAGCGCAGCCGTTCCCCGCAGCGCAATCACCTGCCGAAAGCCAAATGCGCCCGCGCTGCGCAGTATGGAGCCCACGTTGCCAGCGTCTTGCACTCGATCCAGAATGACGGTGGCGGCCAGGGGCTGCATCACCACATCCTGCGGCATGTCCATCACAAAGCCGAATGGGGCGGGTGATTCCAGGCCACTGAGTTCCGTGAACAGCGCATCCGAAATCACTATGTTTTTGGTAGCTATCCGCGCATATTCCACGGGGGCTAGAGGCCAAAAATGCTCTGAAAATACTGCAATTTGAGGCCTGCAGTCACGCAATAGGGCTGCGCGGCACAAGTGATCGCCCTCCACCCAGAACCGCCCCTGCTTGCGGTAAGCCGTGGAATCGGCTGACAGCTTGCGCAGCTCCTTGAGCAGGGGGTTGTCCCGCGACGTGATGTGGTTGACCGGGGCCTGGGCTGACCCGGTCATTTCAACACCTGCGCCACCGGCGAGAACGTTTTCCGATGTTGAGGGCAGGCGCCGTGCTCACGCAGTGCCGCCAGATGTTCGGCGGTTCCATAACCCTTGTGTCCCGCAAAACCGTACTGCGGATAGGTCAGATCGAGCTCTGCACACCAACGGTCCCGCGAAACCTTGGCCAGAATTGAGGCTGCGGAAATCGCCGGAATCAGTGAATCTCCCTTCACGATGGCCTCTGCCAGAATGTCCATCACCGGGATGCGATTGCCGTCAATAAGTACCTTGGCGGGCTTGAGCCGTAACCCTTCCACCGCACGGCGCATGGCCAGCATTGTGGCCTGAAGGATATTCAGGCGATCAATTTCCTCCACGCTTGCTTCGGCAATGGAGCAGCAAAGCGCCTTGGCGCGGATTTCATCAAACAGCTTTTCCCTGCGCAAGGCGGTGAGCGTTTTGGAGTCAGCCAACCCGCGAATCGGGTTTTTCTCATCCAGGATCACGGCAGCGGCCACCACGGGCCCTGCCAGCGGGCCACGACCAGCCTCGTCCACGCCTGCAATCAGGCCGGGCGTGTCCCACACAAGGGGAACCTGCTCAGCTTTCAAGTAAGTTCTGGATCGCATGGGCGGCCAATTGGGATGTGTCTCGTTTCAATTCATGGTGCAAGTCGCCAAAACGATGTTGCAGGGCTACTATTTTCTCAGGCTCGTCAAACCACTTCAAAACCGCTGCGGCCAATGCCTTGGGGGTAGCAGCGTCCTGAATCAGTTCCGGCACCACAAAGTCGCCACACAGAATATTGGGTAAGCCCACCCAGGGCTGCAATTTCTTGCGCCGCATGAGCTGCCACGATACCCAACTCATGTTGTAGGCGATAACCATGGGTCGCTTGAAAAGTGCCGCCTCCAGCGTAGCCGTTCCACTGGCAATCAACGTGACATCACAGGCAGCCAGCGCCAGATGGGATTGGCCCTGGAGTATTTGCACGCGGTCATAAACGCCCGCATCCC
This sequence comes from Pseudomonadota bacterium, assembly GCA_029561195.1. GTDB lineage: Bacteria > Pseudomonadota > Gammaproteobacteria > Burkholderiales > Burkholderiaceae_C > Egaibacter. Next base: position 12,891 of record JAKQJK010000031.1, on the reverse strand, counting down.
GGGCCGCCCGCGTGATGGCTTCGCGCCATTGGGGCACGGCAGGCACTATGAATTTTATAGCTGGTTGCGCAATTTTAATGAGGTCTACAGCCAGAAAAAACCGCAAAGCGAGGTGACTGATTTCGGACTGACGGCTGCCCGGCAAAACGGCTACAACCCTGACGTCAGCGTCCAGACCCAGCGCAGATCGGGCGGCAGCCCGGTCCGGCTGCAAAGGAATGACGCTGGCCAGCGGGTGCCCGACATAGGTAGCTGCAATGCCATGCTGCGCCAGCAGGTCCACCTCAAATGGAAAGATGCATAGAACATGGTTCACGCTCTCACGAATTTTTTCAACTCGCTCGGGTCGCCAGGCCCAAATGGACGGGCAGACAAAATGCACGGTCTTCACGCCGCAGGCCTTGAGATCTCGCTCTAGGTCAAGGTTGAAGTCGGGCGCGTCAACCCCGATGAAAACATTCGGAGGGGCGTCCATCAACCCAGCTTTAAGCTGTTTGCGAATGCCAACGATCTCCCGGTAGCGCCTGAGCACCTCGATGCTGTAGCCATGCACAGCCAGTTTCTCACTGGACCACAGGGCATTGAAGCCGCGTTGCCCCATAAGCGGCCCCCCAATTCCCCTTGACTGCAACGCTGGCCAGCGCGTCTTCATGCCATCCAGCAACAAGCCGGCGAGCATGTCGCCCGACGTCTCTCCGGCCACCATGGCAACTTGGGGCCAGGCTTCGGGAACGAGAGTCCGCAAGGGGTTGGGCACTGGGGCCGCAGATGGTAGCGGCGCAGCGCCCATAGCGTTCTTAACGAATAATGCCGCGTTGCGGCGATGCTTGCTTCAGGAACGACAGCATCATCTCAACATCTGCCGCGGCTTCACCATGGCTCGTGGCGAGTTCTGCGATACGCGCCTGAGCCTGCTCAAGCGTCAGGTCGTCACGGTACAGGGCTTTGTGCATCGCTTTCACTGCCGATATGCGTTCAAGAGAAAATCCACGGCGACGCAACCCTTCGAAGTTCATGGACCGCGCGGCGGCTGGCTGCCCCTGACACATCACAAACGGGGGCAGATCGGCAAAAAGCAGTGAACACATGGCAGTCATGCTGTGGGCACCGAGTCGCACGAACTGGTGCACCACGGTAAACCCACCCAAAATGACCCAGTCACCGACATGCACGTGGCCCGCCAGCTGGGAATTATTGGCAAATATCGTGCTGTTGCCCACCACGCAATCGTGAGCCAGATGCACATAAGCCATCAGCCAGTTGTCATTGCCAACACGGGTCACACCGGTATCACCCGGAGATCCGATATTGAAAGTGCAAAATTCGCGGATCGTGTTCCTGTCACCAATGATCAGTTCACACGGTTCGCCAGCATACTTTTTGTCCTGCGGGATTGCTCCCAGAGAGCTGAATTGGAAGATGCGGTTATCACGGCCAATGGTGGTGTGGCCTTCAATCACGCAGTGCGGCGCGATGGTTGTGCCTGCGTCAACTTTGACGTGTGGACCAATGACCGTGTAGGGACCCACTGAAACCGAGCCGTCAAGCTCGGCTTTGGGATCAACAATCGCCGTTGCGTGAATCGTCGTCACAGCTGGATCACGCTATGGCGCGCATGGCACAAGTCAACTCGGCTTCAACGGCCAGCTCCTGGTCTACCAGCGCGCGTGCCTTGAATTTGAAAATGCCCGCCTTCATGCGGAGCAACTCCACTTCCAGAATCAACTGATCCCCTGGTTCAACGGGGCGCTTGAATCGTGCACCATCGATACCGGCAAAATAGTAAACCATCTGGTCATTGGGCGCCGTATCGAGGGCATCAAAGGCCAGCAAGGCCGCGGCCTGCGCCAGGGCCTCAAGCATCAAGACACCTGGCATCACGGGGCGGTGAGGGAAATGGCCTTCAAAAAAAGGTTCATTAATCGTGACGTTCTTCAGAGCCTTGATAGTCTTGCCTTTGTCCAGTTCCAACACCCTGTCCACCAGCAAAAATGGATATCGATGCGGCAACTGCTTCAAGATTCGGTGAATATCCATCATGATGATTTTTTTACCTGTTGTAGTGTGTTTTCCAGCGACCGCACGCGATCACGAAGACCGTGCAATTGCTTCAGCGTAGCTGCATTTTTTTCCCACGCAGCATTCTCATCAATCGGAAACATCCCGGTGTAGTGCCCCGCCTTGAGAATGGACCGGGTCACCACCGATGCTGCCGAAATGTTGACACCATCTGCCAATGAAAGGTGACCAAGAATAACAGCCCCGCCCCCGACAGTGCAATTCGCACCGATAGTTGCGCTGCCGGCAACCCCAACGCACCCCGCCATGGCCGTGTTGGCACCAATCCGAACGTTATGACCTATCTGGATCAGGTTGTCCAGCTTCACGCCGTCCTCAATCACAGTATCCTGCAGAGCACCCCGATCGACACAGGTATTGGCCCCAATCTCGACATCATTGCCAATACGAACAGCGCCCAGCTGTTCGATTTTTTCCCAGGCATTCCCGTTCGGGGCAAAGCCAAATCCATCTGCACCAACAACTGCACCTGAATGCAGGAGGCAGCGATCACCAATGACACAATTTTCACCTACAGTAACTCTGGATCGCAATACGGTTTGGGCGCCTATTCGGGCGCCTCTTTCGACCACACATAACGGGCCGATGTGTGCTTGCGGGTGTACTTGCGCGTCCGGGCTGACCACCGCACTAGGGTGAATAGCTGGCGCAACATCAGACTTTTGCACCTGCTTCCAGAGCTGAGTGACCCTGGCATAGTAAAGGTAAGGTTGTTCCGAGACGATGCACGCTTCCTGCCGCAAAGCCAGCGAGAACATCTGGGGGCTCAGAATGACACAGCCCGCCATGGATGCACTCAACAGGTTCTGGTATTTGGGATGACTGAGGAAACTCAACTCATGGGGAGAAGCCGACTCCAGTGGCGCAAGTCCCAGGACTTGCAAATCGGGGTCGCCGTGCAGTTCACCGCCAAGTGCCTCGACAATTGAACCTAGACGCAGCACCACACTTCACACGTCACGACAAGGCGCTACTTAGCGCCCGTCGCGTTCAGTGCCTTGATGACCTTGTCGGTGATATCGTGCTTCGGGCTGACGTACACCACTTGATCGGGCTGCATGATCAGATCCAGTTTGTCAGCTTCCGCCAGTTGGCGAATCACCTTGTTCGCACGCTCAAGAACCTGTTGTAGCTCTTCGTTGCGGCGAGCACTCAAATCTTCCTGAAACTCACGACGTTTGCGCTGGAAATCGCGGTCTTGCTCAACCAGCTGCTTTTGCCTGGTGGCACGCTGGCTATCAGAAAGCGTTGGCGCTTCGCGTTCCAACTTTTCGGTCATGGACTTCACAGCACTCCCCAAGTCCGTGATTTCTTTCTCACGTTTGAGGAACTCCTGTTCCAGCTTGGCTTGTGCCGCCTTGGCTGTATTGGCCTCTTTGAGCACCCGGTCCGTATTCACAAACCCGATCCGCAACTCTTCAGCCCAGCCCTGAGAAGCCACGGCGAGAGTACCCAACAGCAGGGCTACACGGCATCGACGCAAAAGGTTATTCATTAGAAGGAGGTTCCGATCTGAAATTGCAAAGTCTGGATTTTATCGCCATTGAACTTTCGAACAGGTTTGGCATAGGACAACCGTAACGGACCGACTGGTGATATCCAGTTGATACCAACACCAACCGAAGCCCGCAACTCGCTCATCCGGATGGGTTGGCTTTCGCCGTAAACATTACCCACATCAAAGAAACCATACCACCGCAAGGTCCGGTCATTGCCAGCCCCCGGGAAAGGCGCAATTATTTCTGCATTCAGCACCAGCTTTTTGCTGCCCCCCAAGGATATGTCGGTTACAGAATCGCGCGGACCCAGGCTCCCGGAGTCAAACCCGCGTACAGACCCGAGTCCACCGCCGTAATAGTTCTTGAACAGGGGATAAGGTCGGTTACCGATCGCTTTTCCAAGACCCACTTCACCGTTGAATGCCGCCGTGAACTGCTTGTTGATCGGAATGTATTGTTGATACTGATAACTACCACGAAGGTATTTCGCATCACCAGCGACACCCCACTCGGCGCTGGCCCGCTGATACTGGCCGTTGGTTGGCACCAGTGCACTGTCACGACCATCCCTCGACCAACCGATGGTCAGCGGAAGCGTAGAGCTTGAATAGCCAAATTGGTTGGCGTAGGTCAAATACGCATTGGGAAGACTGGTTCCGGGAACAATCTTGGTATTTTCAATCCCAGCGCCGAAGTAAACGGTATCAATTTCCGTGAACGGCACACCAAAACGAAAACTCGCTCCGGCCGTAACCAACTTGTAGGAGTCCGTGTCACTGACAGGGCTCGTTTTCCGGGAATAGACGTCAAGTGTTCTGGACACTCCATCCGCAGTGAAATACGGGTCGGTAGTGCTGAAAACAAGGGTGCGGTCTGATTTACTGGTATTTAAATCGACGCCCACCGAATTGCCAGATCCAAAAGCATTCTCCTGTTTGAAGCCGAACGTCAGAACCAGACCCTCGCCACTAGAAACACCGGCACCCACACTGATGCTTCCGGTTGGCTTCTCAACCACGTTGACGGTCAAGTCCACTTGATCCGGTGAACCAGCAACCTCCTGGGTTTCAACACCCACCTCGGTAAAAAACCCAAGCCGATCTACCCGATCTCGGGATAACCGGATCTTTTCTGCGTCGTACCACGATGCTTCGAACTGCCGAAATTCGCGGCGGACAACTTCATCCCGTGTGCGACTATTTCCAGCGACATTCATCCTCCGGACGTAAGCTCGGCGGGAAGGCTCAGCCTGAAGTACGAGCGCAACGCGCATATTGGCACGGTCAATTTCCGGAACTGCTTCGACACGCGCAAAGGCATATCCAAAATTTCCGAAATAGTCGGTAAACGCTTTTGTTGTCTGGGCTACCTGATCCGCGTTGTAGGCCTGCCCGGGGCGGATGGACACAAGCGACTTGAATTCATCATCCTTGCCAAGGTAATTACCTTCCAACTTGATCCCCGACACCACAAATCGCTCACCCTCAGTCACATTGATCGTGATGGCAATATCTTTTTTATTGGGCGAGATCGCCACTTGAGTCGAGTCAATCCTGAATTCAAGATATCCCCTGGTCAGGTAATAGGACTTCAAGGACTCAATGTCTGCATTCAGCTTTACACGCGAGTACCGATCAGATTTGGTATACCAACTCAGCCAGCCACCCGTGTCCAGATCAAATAGGTTTCGCAAAGTTGATTCACTGAACGCCTTGTTACCCACGATGCGAATCTCGTTGATCTTTGCTGTATCGCCTTCCATAACGGTAAAGGTCAGGTTGACCCGATTCCGCTCTATCGGAGTCACAGTCGTCACCACCTCTGCGGCGTACATACTGCGATTGATGTACTGGCGCTTCAACTCCTGCTCGGCGCGGTCAACCAGTGCCTTGTCAAACGGGCGGCCATCAGCCAAGCCTACGTCACGCAGGGCCTTTTTGAGAACGTCTTTATCAAATTCTTTGGCCCCGGCAAATTCAACATCAGCAACCGTTGGCCGTTCTTCAACGATCACAACCAGTATGTCGCCATTGACCTCGATGCGAACATCCTTGAAAACGCCCAAACCAAATAGCGCCTGAATGGCTGAAGTACCTTTCTCGTCGTCATAGGTATCCCCTACCCTCACAGGTAAAGACGCGAAAATAGTTCCAGCCTCGACCCGTTGCAGACCTTCAACCCGAATATCACGTACGGTGAAGGGATCTATCGCCCAGGCAGATTGGCTCACCAGGAACATTGCGCTAGCCACTGCAATGGTTTTCAGCCGGAAACGTTTTAATTGCATTTGTATTCAAGAAAATATGAGCGCCGTCACAAAGCGGCACAGAAACTAGCCCAAAAGTCTGGTCACGTCGTTAAATACGGCGATCAACATCATCGCCATCAGCGCAGCAACACCGCCACGCTGCATGCGCTCCATCCAGACATCAGACACCGCCTTGCCGGTAAGACCTTCCCAAAGATAATACATCAGGTGTCCACCATCGAGGACCGGCAACGGAAGCAGATTCAACACTCCCAGACTCACGCTGATCAACGCCAAGAAAACCAGATACTGGGTTAAGCCCAAACTCGCCGATTTGCCCGCATAGTCGGCGATCGTCAAAGGCCCGCTCAAATTCTTCAGCGAAGCCTCGCCAATGAGCATTTTTCCCATCATCCGTAACGTCAATACCGAAACTTCCCATGTCCTGGTAATCCCCCCCCAAACACCTTCAAAGAATCCGTATCGCACGGTTACAAATTCCGGGGGAGACCCCACGTACGCACCAATTTTTCCGACCGCTACAGATCCTTCCAGCTTTTTCTCCGGCTTTACCAGCAACTCCAGACTCGATCCGTTGCGTTCAATTGTCCAGCGGGTCTCAGCGGGCTCCCCTGATTTGGCCGTTGCACGGATCCACTCCCGCAACTGCTGCCCATCGACTACCAATTCACCCCCCACTTTGAGTACAAGATCGCCCTGCCGTAACCCGGCCCTGGATGCAGCACCTTCTGCCACAACCTCACCAATAACAGGCCTGGTAAGGGGGCCAGCGATGCCGATATCGCGAAATAACTGCGCATCGGCGTTGCTGACATCAAGTTCGCTCAGCCTCAGCAATATGTCGCGAGCCTTCGCCCCAGAAACGTAGGTCACGGCCAGCCTTACGTCACGCCCTTCGAGCGCACCTCGCGTAAGTAACCAGCGCATATCCTCAAAAGACTCCACGTCGTGCGACGGGGCTCCATCAAAGCCAGCTCGCGTCACCAACTCACCACCCGCAATGCCGGCACGTTCAGCAACCGATCCGGCAGGCGGTGTAGCGAGGATGGCCTTGGGATGGTCGACACCGCCCCAATTGACAATGGAATACAACAAGACTGCCAACATCAAGTTGGCGATCGGCCCGGCAGCAACAATTGCCGCACGCGCTCTCAACGGCTGGGTATTGAAAGCCCGATGCCGCTCTTCAGTCGCAACCGGCGCCTCACGCTCATCCAGCATTTTGACGTAACCACCGAGAGGAAAGGCACCGATAACGAACTCGGTCGGTGAGTCTTTGAGTCGCCAGCGGATGATGACTTTTCCAAACCCGATCGAAAAACGTAATACCTTAACGCCACACAGCACAGCCACACGATAGTGCCCGTACTCATGAACGGCTATCAATAAACCCAGAGCAACAACAAAAGCAACAATAGTCAACATAAGGGTTCCTGTCGGACTCAAGCCCGAATTCGCCGTACGACCTGACCAGCCGCTGCACGGGACATGGCGTCAACTGCCAGTAGATCGTCAAGGGTTTCAGGTGGGGGTGTACTGACTTGACTTAGCGTTTCCAGATTGACCGCATGAATCTGGTCAAACCGAATTTGCCGGTTCAGGAAAGCCTCAACAGCCATCTCGTTAGCGGCATTCAGGACAGCGGTGGTTCCTCCGACAGCCCTCAAAGTTTCCCAGGCCAGGCTCAATCCCGGAAATCGCTCACGATGACCATACTTATCGTCGATGGACTCAAACGTCATGTCCTGTAAAGAGCCAAAATCCAGTGCAGCAGCACCTGAGACCATTCGATCAGGCCACGACAACCCGTAGGCTATCGGTACTTTCATATCTGGCGTGCCCAATTGGGCAATCACAGAGTGGTCCACATATTGCACCATAGAGTGAATCACGCTTTGAGGATGGATGACGACTTGCAGTTGGTCAGGTGTCACGCCGAAAAGAAAATGCGCTTCAATGACTTCAAGCGCCTTGTTCATCATCGTCGCCGAATCAACTGATATTTTTCTACCCATTACCCAGTTCGGGTGGGCGCAGGCTTCTTCGGGTGTGACAGTATTCAAAGTGTCCGCAGACCGCTTCCGAAAAGGACCGCCAGAGGCAGTGAGGATAATCTTGTCGATCTGCTCGGGCCAGGTTAAAACATCGGCTGGCAACGACTGAAAAATGGCGGAATGCTCACTGTCAATCGGAAGCAGTCGTGCGCCACCCTGCTTGACTGCTTGCAAAAACACATGTCCACCTACTACGAGCGCCTCTTTGTTGGCCAGGAGAAGACGTTTACCTGCTCGTGCGGCGGACAGACAGGGGGCCAACCCCGCCGCGCCGACGATCGCAGCCATCACCGAATCAACCTGCTCATGTGCGGAAATCTCAGCAATTGCGGGGGCGCCCCACAAAACGCGCGTTTCCAGACCCAGTTCCCGACATTTGGCTTGAAGGGCACGCCCATGCGGTGCACTGGCCATAACCGCGAACGCAGGCTTGAAAGCTACGCACTGCGCTAGCAGCAGCTCAGTTTGTGTGGAGGCTGTCAAAGCGAACACATCAAACCGGTCAGGATGCCGCGAGATCACATCAAGCGTACTGACACCGACAGATCCCGTTGACCCCAGTATGGCTAAGCGTTGCTTGATCATGGGTTTTAAATTGAGTAGAGCATCATGGCCAGCGGCAGCGTGGGCAACAGGGCATCAACCCTGTCCAGAACTCCACCATGACCAGGCAGCAACCCACTGCTGTCCTTGACACCCGCACTGCGCTTGATCAGTGACTCCACCAGATCTCCAACAACGCTCATCGAAGCCATAAATATCGAGGCCATCAGCAATAGCCACCATCCTCTTGCCAAAAGGTGGGTATATAAACTTGGTACCGAAGCTCCCCAGCGAGCGTCTCCCCAACTCCAGGCGAATGCCAGTATCAGCACACCAGCCATCCCCCCCCAAACACCTTCCCAACTCTTGCCTGGACTGATAGATGGGGCCAATTTGGCGCTACTAAAACGCCCACCAAACGCTCGCCCGGCAAAATAAGCAAAGATGTCGGCAACCCAAACAAGGACCAGGACAGACAGAAGAAAGTTGATTCCAATTACCCTTGCCTGCGCGAGCGCCAGCCAGGCCAGACAAAGCAGAAATACCCCTCCCGTCAAGCGCACTATTTGGGGAATGCGCGGCCAGCCGGTCACTCCGCTGTGCAATAACCACCCCCCCACCAGCACCCATACAGACCCAAAAAACAACCAAAGCATGGGGAATGACTGCTCCAGCAAACCAGCAAGCCAGGCCAGAGCACACAGCGTCAGACAAAACAAGCCAAAAATGCACGCCTGAATGGGCCTGCAACCATTTAGGCGCGCCCACTCCCACGCCGCCGCCGTGATCAATACCAGAGAGACCGCACAAAATGGAAAATAAGTGGAAGAAAACAACGCAGGCAGAAGCACCAGCAAAAGGGCAATGGCTGTAATAACACGTTGTTTCAGCATTTCCAGCCCTTAATCTGAAATTGATCGCTCAGCCTCAACACTCAACTGGCCCGAAGTTTTTCCGAACCGTCGCTCCCGCCGCTGATAAGCTTGAATCGCCTGATCGAGGGCGGCCTCGTCAAATTCTGGCCACAAACTGTCAGAAAAGTAGAACTCGGAATATGCAGATTGCCAGAGCAGAAAGTTGCTGATACGCTGCTCTCCACCCGTGCGTATGAAGAGATCAGGATCTGGAACGTGGGCCATTGCCATTGCAGCACCCAGGCTCTCTTCAGTTACAGGTTTACCCATTACACGAAGACTCTCTGCAGCCTGCACAATGTCCCATCGCCCACCATAATTGAAGCAGACATTCAGCGTCAATCGCGTATTGCCCTTGGTGTCGGCTTCGGCCTGCGCCAAACCAGCGACAACCTTTTCAGACAATCCTGAACGGTCACCGACAAATCTCAACCTGACTCCATCGCGCTTCAGTTGCTGCACCTCGCTGGCAATTGCCATGACCAGCAAATCCATCAGCCCCGACACCTCGTCAGCAGGACGTTGCCAATTCTCCGAGGAAAAAGCAAAGACGGTGAGAACCGACACACCCCGAACAGCGCAAGCCTTGACGCAACGCTTGAGGGAACTCACCCCCTGCTTGTGACCGGCCAACCGGGGAAGAAATCGCTTGGTAGCCCACCGACCATTGCCATCCATCACGATAGCAATGTGGTTCGGAACCACAGCAGACGAGGTCATGAGAGGTGATTGGCCATTCGTCAGCGTCAAACCGCCATGATGTCAGCCTCTTTGGCCGCCACCAGTTGATCAATGGCAGCAATATGCCGATCGGTTGCTTTCTGAATATCCGCCTCAGAGCGTTTCTGGTCGTCTTCAGACGCCAGTTTGTCCTTCACCAGCTTCTTGACGGACTCATTGGCATCGCGCCGCAGGTTACGCACAGCGATTTTGGCATTCTCGCCCTCGCCCCTGACCACTTTGGTCAACTCCTTGCGCCGCTCTTCCGACATAGCGGGCATCGGAACGCGAATCAGGTCACCCATGGAGGCGGGATTCAAACCCAGGTCACTGTCGCGAATGGCTTTTTCAATTTTCGCGCCCATGCCTTTTTCCCAAGGCTGAATGCTGATGGTGCGCGAATCAAGCAAAGACACGTTGGCCACCTGACTGATCGGCAGAAGTGAACCGTAGTAGTCCACCTGCACGGAGTCGAGTAGCGCAGGGTTTGCCCGCCCGGTACGGATCTTTGTCAGATTTCCCTTGAACGCATTGATGGATTGATCCATCTTGCCTTCTAGTGTTGCTTTAACCTCGTCGATCGTCATGTTTCACTCCTCGCAAGCACATTCGAAAATTGACAGCCGTTGGAAACGCCGTCAAATCTGTCAGGCATACACCAGTGTTCCTTCGTCTTCACCCATGACAACCCGCTTCAAAGCGCCATGTTTGAATATCGAAAAAACCTTGATGGGCAGCTTCTGGTCACGGCACAAGGCAAAAGCAGCTGCATCCATGATGCCGAGATTTTGCGACATGGCAGCATCAAACGAAATTTTGGTGTAACGCGTGGCCGTTGGATCTTTTTTTGGATCCGCACTGTAGACGCCATCCACCTTGGTCGCCTTCAACACGATTTCTGCTCCAATTTCAGCACCACGCAAGGCAGCTGCAGTATCGGTTGTAAAAAAAGGATTGCCAGTTCCCGCCGCGAAGATGACAACCTTGCCCTCTTCCAGATATTGCAGCGCCTTCGGACGCACATAAGGTTCGACAACCTGCTCAATGGCAATGGCTGACATGACACGCGCGGTCAGACCAGCCTTGTTCATAGTGTCGCCTAGTGCTAGAGCATTCATCACGGTTGCCAGCATACCCATGTAGTCCGCCGTGGCGCGGTCCATGCCAACAGAACCACCAGCGACACCTCTGAAGATATTGCCACCGCCGATAACAACTGCCACCTCAACGCCAAGCCGTGTCACCTCGGCAATTTCATCCACCATGCGCACGATGGTGTCACGGTTGATGCCAAACTGGTCATCCCCCATCAGGGCCTCGCCAGACAGCTTCAGCAAAATACGCTTGTGGGCTGGTTTGGCGGCGGTCATGATGGGTTCCTTGCGTTATGAATGACGGATCGACATCCGGGGTGGTATTGAAGCAAAAGCAGACCTTAGGCCGCCTGCTTGGCAGCTGCAACCTGCGCCGCAACTTCTGCCGCAAAGTCATCGACCTTTTTCTCGATGCCTTCGCCGACAACATAAAGGGTAAACGCCTTGACCGACGTGCCTGCCGCCTTGAGCATCTGCTCGACGGTCAACTTGTCATTTTTCACAAACGACTGGTTGAACAATGACACTTCCTTCAGGTACTTTTGAACGCCACCCTCGATACGCTTGGTAACGATTTCGGCAGATTGCACGGGCTTGCCCGCTGCGGTTGCGACAGCAGCATCTTCAGCTGCTTTGGCGGCTGCCACTGAACGCTCGGTAGCCACCAGATGCGCAGGAACATCCGCGCTCGACAAAGCCACTGGCTTCATGGCGGCAACGTGCATCGCAACATCCTTGGCGGCGACTTCATCACCATCAAATTCGACGACAACGCCAATGCGGGTGCCGTGCAAATAAGACGCCAGCCTGGCGCCTGAAGCAAAGCGCTTGAAGCGGCGAAAGCTCATGTTTTCGCCGATTTTCCCGATCAGGCCCTTGCGCACATCTTCCAAAGTTGGGCCAAAGCCGTCTTGCGAATAGGACAACGCACCCAGCGCAGCCACATCAGCCGGGTTCTGGGTGGCGATCAAACCGACTGCTGCCTGGGCCAGAGCCAGGAAACTATCGTTCTTCGTGACGAAATCGGTCTCGCAGTTCACTTCCAGCATCGCGCCGGTGTTGCCATCGATATGGCTGACGACGACACCTTCAGCTGTTACACGTCCAGCAGCCTTGCCGGCCTTGCTTCCCAGCTTCACACGAAGCAGTTCTTCTGCCTTGCCCATGTCGCCTTCGGCTTCGGTCAGGGCACGCTTGCACTCCATCATCGGAGCATCCGTTTTTCCACGCAGTTCAGCGACCATGCTTGCGGTAATTGCAGCCATTTTTTTCTCCGTACTCAATACAAATCAGTTTAACAAGGGGCTAAAAAAAAGGGGCACATGAGCCCCTTTTTTGGAGACCAGGGAACTCAGGCAGCAGCCTCGTCCACTTCCACAAATTCATCACCACTCTCGGTTGCCACGGCCTTGACCACGTCGTCAACTGCGTTGGCACGGCCTTCCAGAATCGCGTCTGCAATGCCACGGGCATACAGAATCACCGCCTTGGATGAGTCATCGTTACCAGGAATGACGTAATCGATGCCCTCAGGTGAATGGTTGGAATCAACCACGCCGATCAGGGGAATGCCCAGCTTTTTGGCTTCGAGCACAGCAATCTTGTGGAAACCCACGTCAATCACAAAAAGGGCATCCGGCAAAGCGTTCATGTCCTGAATGCCGCCAATGTCTTTTTCGAGCTTGGCCAGTTCGCGAGCGAACATCAACTGCTCTTTCT
>JAKQJK010000024.1 GCA_029561195.1 Pseudomonadota bacterium | reverse complement strand
CGGACCAAGCCAATGCGGAAAGCGAGACGCCAATACTTCCAGGCGCTCAGAGCCTTCGCCCATGTGCTGGAATGAGGCCGCGCCCCCCGTGCCGCTGTTATGCGAGATCGTGGCGCCAATACGGTTGTCGGTTGCGCCGGCCAGCAAGGCCGCTTTGCCACCGCGGGAATGACCCACCACACCAATGTGTCCCGCCTGCGTTCTTCCCGTGCATAGCAAGGCGTCAACGCAGCGCTGCAGTCCCCAGGCCCAAACCGCAAGGGCACCGAATGGCCGCTCGGGCCATTGGTCAAACACGGGGCCAACGCGTTTGCCGTCGGTCCCATCCTGGGCCAGTTCCAGCCGGTTGAACCATGCCAGCGCCACACCCTGCTTGGCTGCCACGTTTGCTGCTTCCTGGTTCACGCAAAACGGCCAACAGGCATCAGGACTGAGCAAAACAGCATTGTTTATGTGATCGGCGGGCCAATGAACCCACATCGTCCAGCGCAGCCAGATCGCACCATTCGCGCCTCCACCGATACGGACTTGCCAGTTTTCCCATGCGTTTCCCTCACTTTCCAGGCGGTGCATTAGTTGGGTGGTGGCGATTTGGGCGCAGGGAACCATTCCCCCAAACAAATCATCGACAAAGTCGAGGGTTTGAGGACTCAGATCAGGCGGAAAAGAAAATTCATTCACTATTCGTATAAACGATAGGCCCTTTTTTGGCCCTTTGCTATATATTTTCCACAATTAACGACAAGGAGATACTTATGAAAACTGTCCAAATCCGTCCGATGGCCTTGCTTGCAGGCCTTACTTTTGCCGCCGCACTGGCTCAAGCGGGTGAAATCCGCGTCATGTGTTATCAGGACGGCGTGGAGTGCGACGTCACGGTCGAGCAAGCCAAGCGCTTCGAGGCTGCGAACCCCGGTACCAAGGTAATCGTCGATACCGTACCCTACAAAACCATCGTGGAGCAATTGCCAGTGCAATTGGCGGCCGGTCAAGGCCCCGACATCGCACGTGTGACAGACCTGGGTGGTTTGTCCAAGTACTACATGGATATTGCGCCCCACATCAAAGACCGCAAATACTGGGATGCCAACTTCGGCGCAACGGCGTTTTGGCTGCGTCCATCGCCTGAAGACAAGGGCATCTATGGCTTCATGTCTCAGCTGACTATGACCGGACCGTTCGTCAACAAGACATTGTTTGAACAGGCCAAGGTGCCCATGCCTGGCCCCAAGGCAACCTGGGATGAGTGGGTCGAGGCCACTCGCAAGGTGGCCAAAGCCACCTCCACCAAAGGTGCCCTGGCCTGGGACCGCTCGGGCCACCGTTTCGCCGGCCCGGCTATTAGCTACGGCGCCAAGATTTTTGACGGCCAGGGTAATCCGGTGATCGACGATGGCTACAAAGCCGCCGTCACCAAATTCGTCGGTTGGCACAAAGACGGCAGCATGCTGCGTGAAGTCTGGGCTGGATCGGGTGGATCCACCTATGCCGACTCGATTGGCGAATTCATCAATGGCAACGTGGTTATGGTCCTGTCGGGCAGCTGGCAAATTAACCGCCTGCAGCGCGACGTCGCAAACAAGTTCGACTGGGTTGCCGTGCCGAACCCATGTGGCCCAGCCTCTTGCTCCGGCATCCCCGGCGGTGCCGCGTGGGTGGCGCTCAAGACAAGCAAGTCTCCCAAGGAGGTGGGTGCCTTCATGGACTTCATTGCCTCTGAGCAGTCATACCTGGAGTTCACTGGGAAGACCAATAACATTCCTGGTCATGCAGGCCTTGCCGGCAAGGTGAGCTATCCAGGTGCCCAGCCAGGGGCTCGTGCCGCGCTTGGTGTGTTCAGTGGCGGGGTGGCGAGTCTCGCGCCGGCAGCATTCCAGTTTCAAGGCTATAAATACAACCGTGCCATCATGTTGCCTACTGTGGCGCGTGTGACCCAGGCCATCGTTGGTGAAATGGCTACGGAGGAAGCGTTGAGCAAGATCTCGGCGGATATGCAAGACGCGATCAAGCAAGCGCAGAAGTAAAACAAGGTCCAGAGGTCTAAACGTGAGCCGGGGCGTGGGCCCCCGCTCACGTTCTTATTGGTTGGCCTGCGCTTGCCCGGCTGAAAAGCCTCGGCCCGGCGCGCGTTTGGGGTGTTCCTTTGCGATTCCTGTCGTTTTTCTTTGATCTGCTGGAGCCGATATTTCGGCTCGGTCAGCGCTGGCTTGGCCTCTCGAGGTTGGGTTGGCTGTTCGTGGCGCCCAACCTGTTTGTCATTGGTGTGTTCACATTTCTGCCGATCCTAATCAACATCCTGTATGCCACGACAGGTGGAGTGAACCTCTTTCCCTTCGAACGGCCTTTTACGGGTGTGGAGAACTTCCAGATACTGTTTGAATGCCGGGACTATTTGGATCTGTCGACCTGCCGCAAAGACGTGTTTTGGCGTGCCATCGGCAATACGCTCAAGTTCAGCGTCATGCAGGTGGGGCTGATGGTGTTGGTGTCGCTGATCACGGCGTTGGTGCTGAACCGCAAGATCATTGGGCGCGGTTTCTGGCGCGGGGTGTTCTTCTACCCTGTATTGTTATCGCCAGTGGTGGTGGCGTTGATCTGGAAGTGGTTGCTGCAGAGTCAAGGCGTTTTCAACGCGGGTTTGGTTGCTGCGGACATGACACCCATCGAGTGGCTGACTGACGCAGGTTGGGCCTTCTTCTGGACGGTTTTTGTGTCCATCTGGGCCCACATGGGGTTTTACACGCTAATTCTGCTTGCAGGTCTACAAGCCATTCCACGCGACCTCTATGAAGCAGCCGAGATGGACCGTGCCAGCCCCTGGCGCGCGTTTAGCCGCATCACGCTCCCCCTTCTGATGCCCAATCTGATTGTGGTTCTCGTGCTGGCTGCAATTCGTGCTGTGCAGGTGTTTGACGAGGTCTTCGTGTTGACTGGTGGTGGGCCAGGGTCTGCCACGACGTTCATCGTGCAGTTCATTTACCAGACCGGTTTTGCTGAACAGATCCATTTGTATGGCCTTGCCGCCGCGGCATCTCTTGCGCTCGCGGCATTTTTGGTGGTTCTGACGCTGGCGCAGCTAAGGCTGACGCGAGCCAGCGAAGCTGGCCAGAAAGGGCGCTGACATGAAGGTCATGGATTTTCTGCTCCGTACCCGTGGTCGCCAGCGCCTGCACTGGACCGACGTACTTACTTACGTCTATCTCTTCGTCGGCCTGTTCATGATGTTTGCTCCGGTCCTCTGGCTGGTGGCTTCGTCATTCAAGACCGAATCCGCCATCGGCCAGTTTCCACCGACCTTTCTTCCCTATAGCCAGAAGACGGTGTCCGTGGCCGGTCACGAAAAACCCCTACCACTATTCATCGTAACGCTTGATGGTGGCCAGCAACGTGAGATGGCCCAAGTCAACCGTATCGGCATATTAGCCACGATGGTTGATGCTGCCAACGCTCAGGACTCGATGCAGGTCAACATCAACCAGCGCAAACCAGTCTACGAGCTGAAATTCGCCTGGAATAACTACACCGATCTGTTTGGCAAGTTCACCTTTGGCACCTATTTGTGGAACAGCGTGTTCATTACGGTGGTGGCCACCTTGTTGACTCTACTGTTTAACTCGATGGCGGCGTTTGCGCTGTCCAAGTATCGTTTTAAAGGGCAAAAGACAGTGTTCCTGCTGATTATTTCGACCCTCATGATTCCGCCCACCATCATTCTCGTGCCGGTGTTTTTGGTGATCAACCAGGTGGGGCTGCTCAATAACTTGTGGGGCGTCATCCTGCCCGCCGTCGCTACGCCGACTGGGGTATTTTTGTTACGGCAATACATGCTCACCATTCCCGACGAACTTATTGAGGCCGCTCGCATGGACCATGCGAGCGAGTGGCGCATTTATTGGCGAATTGTGCTGCCACTGTCTGCGCCAGCGCTGGCCGTATTGGCCATCTTCTCCGTCATGTGGCGCTGGAACGACTTCCTTCTGCCGCTGATCGTACTCTCACAAAGCGAGCATTTCACCTTGCAGTTGGCGCTCAATTCCTTCCAGGGTGAGCTCAACACCCAGTGGAACTACCTGCTGGCCATGACCGTGATCACGTTGTTGCCCGTGACCATCGTGTTTGCCTTTCTACAGCGCTACATCACCACCGGCATAGCCAGTGCCGGGGTGAAGTGAATCCCATTGAACCTTTGAGAGACCTTTGAACGTGTCCACACTCGAACTGCGCTCCATCGAAAAATCCTTTGACCAAACTCAGGTGATCCACGGCATCGACCTGGAGGTGAAAAAGGGTGAGTTCGTCGTTTTTGTAGGACCCTCGGGCTGCGGCAAATCGACCCTGCTGCGCATGATCGCCGGACTGGACGAGCCCACAGCTGGTGACCTGCTGATCGAAGGCCTGCGCGTCAACAACATAGGCGCCGCCGATAGAGGCTGTGCCATGGTATTCCAGTCTTACGCGTTATATCCCCACATGACGGTGTTCGCCAACATGGCGTTTGGCCTGGAAAACGCACGCGTTCCACGTCCCGAGATCGAACGCAAGGTGCAAGAGGCCGCTAATTTGTTGCAGCTTAACGAATTGCTCCAGCGCAAACCCACCCAGCTCTCGGGTGGGCAGCGTCAACGTGTGGCCATCGGGCGCGCGATTGTGCGCAATCCCAAAATTTTCCTGTTTGACGAGCCGCTTTCCAACCTCGACGCGGAACTGCGCGTGTCCATGCGTGGTGAGCTGCGCGAGCTGCACCAGCGCCTCGCAGCGACGATGATCTATGTCACGCATGATCAGGTTGAGGCGATGACCATGGCCGACAAGATTGTGGTGCTGCGTGCGGGCCGCATCGAGCAGGTGGGCACGCCTCAAGCCCTGTACGACACGCCGGACAACGTTTTCGTGGCG
>JAKQJK010000022.1 GCA_029561195.1 Pseudomonadota bacterium | reverse complement strand
CGCATCTTCAAGATGCGCCGTCGCAAGCATTACCAGAAACGTCAGGGCCATCGCCAGCAGTTCACTGAACTGCTGATTGGTGCGATTGCCGCTTAAGGAGCAAGAGTCATGGCACAGAAAAAAGGCGGCGGCTCTACGCGAAACGGGCGCGATTCGAAGCCCAAAATGCTTGGCGTGAAAGCCTTCGGTGGTGAATTGATCAGCGCAGGCGCGATCATTGTTCGTCAGCGCGGCACCAAGTTCCACCCTGGTACCAATGTTGGTATTGGCAAGGACCACACCCTGTTTGCATTGGTGGACGGCCACGTGTCGTTTGCCGTGAAGGGCTCGTTGAATAAGCACACGGTGAATATCACCTCGGCTTGATTCTCACCTGACCCAGTGTGAAACCCTGCGCCTGGCGCGGGGTTTTTCGTTTATAAAGCCTAGGAAATCATGAAGTTCGTTGACGAAGCCTACATTGACATCTCTGCTGGAGATGGCGGAGCCGGCTGCGTCTCGTTCCGGCATGAAAAGTACAAGGAGTTTGGCGGTCCAAACGGGGGTGACGGTGGTCGCGGCGGTCACGTTTTTGCCGTTGCTGATCCCAACTTGAACACACTGGTGGATTTCCGGTTTTCCCGCCGACACGATGCTAAGCGTGGCCAGCACGGCATGGGTTCGGACATGTTCGGTGCAGCAGGCGACGACATCACGCTGAAGATGCCGGTTGGCACCATCATCACGGATGCAGAGACTGGTGAAGTGCTGTATGAGTTGCTGACTGCCGGTGAGGTTATTACCATCGCCAAGGGCGGTGATGGCGGGTTTGGCAACATGCGCTTCAAAAGCGCCATTAACCGCGCTCCGCGACAAAAAACACCTGGTTGGCCCGGTGAAAAGAAAAGCCTGAAACTTGAGTTGAAGGTGCTTGCCGATGTGGGCCTGTTGGGCCTGCCGAACGCGGGCAAGTCCACGCTGATTACGGCCATCTCCAATGCGCGTCCGCGCATCGCAGACTATCCGTTCACAACCTTGCACCCTAACCTGGGTGTAGTGCGGGTGGGACCTGAGCAGAGCTTCGTGGTCGCCGACCTGCCTGGTCTGATTGAAGGCGCCTCCGAGGGTGCTGGCCTGGGGCATTTGTTTCTGCGCCATTTGCAGCGCACTCGCCTGTTGCTGCACATAGTGGATATGGCGCCCTTCGATGAGGGTGTTGATACCGTTGCCGGAGCCAAGGCCATCGTCAACGAATTGAAGAAATATGACAAAGCACTTTATGACAAGCCGCGCTGGCTGGTACTGAATAAGCTGGACATGGTGCCATCGGACGATCGTGCTGCACTAGTGAAAGACTTTGTCAAGCGCTTCAAATTCAAGGGGCCTGTGTTTGAAATTTCTGCTCTGAATCGCGAAGGATGCGAAGCACTCGTAAAGGCTGTTTACAAGCACGTTCATGCACAGCAGGTGGCCGAGCAGACGCCCGAGGAGATAGATCCACGCTTTCTGCCAGACTCGTTGGCGTGATCACATCATGAGATGTTTTTGCTATAAATAGTGTAGCTATTCACGCAATATTGACGATGGCCGGGTGCTAAAAGGATAAATAACAAGTGGCGAATGCAATGCGTGATGCAAAACGGGTCGTGGTCAAGGTAGGCTCCAGCCTGGTGACCAATGAAGGCCGCGGACTGGATGCACAGGCCATTGGTGAATGGTGTCGCCAATTGGCTGTTCTGGTGCGTGATGGTAGAGAGGTCATCATGGTGTCCAGCGGCGCGATTGCTGAAGGCATGAAACGCTTGGGCTGGGCGACGCGTCCGCACGATATCAGTGAGTTGCAGGCAGCGGCAGCGGTGGGGCAAATGGGCCTGGCGCAGATGTATGAAACCAAGCTGCGCGAAAACGGATTAGGCAGCGCGCAGGTACTGCTCACCCATGCTGATCTGGCAGACCGGGAGCGCTACCTCAACGCACGCTCAACCCTGCTTACGCTGCTCAAGCTGGGCGTGGTGCCAGTGATCAATGAAAACGACACTGTGGTTAACGACGAGATCAAGTTCGGCGACAACGACACTCTAGGCGCTTTGGTCGCCAACCTCGTAGAGGCCGATGTGCTGGTCATCCTGACAGACCAAAAGGGTTTGTACACCGCCGATCCGCGTTCCAACCGGGATGCACGATTTGTGGATGAGGCCAAAGCGGGTGATCCGGCGCTTGAGGCCATGGCCGGAGGCGCAGGCTCCAGCATTGGCCGGGGTGGGATGATCACAAAAATTCTGGCGGCCAAGCGGGCTGCAGGCTCTGGCGCTTCAACCGTCATTGCCTGGGGTCGCGAACCTGATGCACTATTACGCCTCACACGTGGAGAGGCTATTGGTACTCTACTGGTAGCCCAGACGCAGAAAAATCAGGCTCGTAAACAGTGGATCGCCGATCACCTGCAAATGCGGGGTGCGGTCGTCGTCGACGTTGGTGCTGCCGCCAAACTACGCGACGAAGGAAAGAGTCTGTTACCCATTGGCATGACGGGCGTGGAAGGGGATTTTTCACGCGGTGATGTCATTGCTGTGCGTGATGCTTCCGGATCAGAAATCGCACGCGGGTTGGCTAACTACTCCAGCAGCGAGGCACGCCTGATTTGTCGCAAGCCGTCCAGTGAGTACGAAAAACTGCTAGGCTACTCAGCTGGTCCCGAGATGCTGCACCGGGATAACCTGGTGCTGACCCGCTGATCCAAAAAATCAACTGGGTTGTAAGCCAAATAAGCCTAGCGCTGCTGAAGTGCCGGGCTTTTGAGTTTCTGGATGATCTCCGTTGGTGACGCAGCTGTTGCTGCGCGGCCGTCGCACGCCCCCTGTCTTGCCAGAGCAGCAGCATGCTTGGATGGCTGGTTGCCGTTCAGCGGTGCCCATTGAGGGTTCTCGACAGCTTTCCACTGGCCTGAGGCACTGTAGCGGGCATAAACTTTCACCTCGCCAGTAAGGCAGCGAATTCCCTCATACATCGCATTGATCGTGCCCGCGCTACTGGTGGCGACCATTACATAGCGCACCACACCGTCGTTTGAAATGCTCAAAGTGGCAGGATCCACACCCAACTTAAGTGTGACGTGGGGCGGCATATCTACCGGCACTAACTTGTCCTTATTGAACGCAGGCGGAGGTGGTACGTCAATCTCCTTCCAGTCGGGGTCAAGGCTGCTCAATTGAGCTGACGCACCACCAAAGATCATCAGCGTCACCACCATAACGGCGAGTTTTCTAATTCGCATGGCTGTTCGGATGGCCGCTGATATTGATGTTGGTTTGTGGATCCGGTTCAAAGGTTGCGCCGGGCGGCAGTTCAAAGCCGGCGCCGGGCATGACTTCATGTGCAGAGTGGACGTTGTCATGGTCGCGCGAACGCGTGCCTTGACGCAGAAAACGGTTACGCACATCGTGACGTGGCAAAAAGCGGGCAAGTTCTGTCAGCGCCATCTCGTAGACACCACGTTTAAATTCAACCACCATATCCAGCGGAACCCAGTAGTCGTTCCAGCGCCAGGCGTCGAACTCAGGGTGGTCAGTCGCACGCAGGTTCAAATCCCAGTCGTGACCAACCAGCTGGAGAAGAAACCAGATCTGCTTCTGGCCTTTGTAATGACCGCGTGCATCGCGGCGAATGTAGCGGTCCGGCACCTCGTAGCGCAACCAGTCGCGGGTTCGGGCGACCACACACACATGCTCCGGATGGAGCCCCACTTCTTCATGTAGCTCGCGGTACATGGCTTGCTCCGGGGTTTCGCCCCGGTCAATGCCACCCTGCGGAAACTGCCACGAGTGGGTACGTATGCGCTTGCCCCAAAAAACCTGATTCTTCTGGTTGAGCAGGACGATGCCGACGTTGGGCCTAAAGCCGTCCCGGTCAAGCATAATCAAACCCCAATTCTTAAACTGAGTCCATTATGCACAGCAAGCGCTGGGCATCAAGGGGTTCAGGCTGTTTCGGTACTTCAAT
>JAKQJK010000120.1 GCA_029561195.1 Pseudomonadota bacterium | reverse complement strand
CCCTACATGCAGACCATCGAGGTTGAACTCGACGGCAACGAGCGCATGTTGCTGGACGCCTTGATGAAGCTCAAGGCCATGGACCCGACGATCTCATTCCGTCGTTCGTGCCGCGAAGGCGTCTGCGGATCGGACGCCATGAACATCAACGGCAAGAACGGTTTGGCCTGCCTGACCAACATGAACACGCTCAAGGGCACCATCGTGCTCAAGCCGCTGCCCGGCCTGCCGGTGGTGCGGGACCTGATCGTCGACATGACGCAGTTTTTCAAGCAGTACAACTCCATCAAGCCCTACCTGGTCAACGACAACATCCCGCCCGAGACCGAGCGCCTGCAGTCGCCCGAAGAGCGCGACGAACTCAACGGCCTGTACGAGTGCATTTTGTGCGCCAGTTGCTCTACCGCGTGCCCTAGCTTTTGGTGGAACCCCGACAAATTTGTGGGCCCCGCTGGCTTGCTGCAAGCCTACCGCTTCCTCGCCGACAGCCGCGACGAAGCCACGGCCGAGCGCCTGGACAATCTGGAAGACCCCTACCGCCTGTTCCGCTGCCACACCATCATGAATTGTGTAGACGTGTGCCCCAAAGGTCTGAACCCGACCATGGCCATTGGCAAGATCAAGGAACTGATGGTCCGCCGGGCCGTCTGACACTGTTCATGGACGAGTTGCTGGATGAGCGAGGTTTAAGCAAGCTGAGGTGGCGCTGCCGTCGTGGCCTGCTGGAAAATGACCTCTTCATCGAGCGATTTTTCGCGAAGTACGCGCCCACCCTGACCGTCGCACAGGCGCAAGGGCTGAGCGTCTTGATGGATTTGGCAGACAACGACCTGTTGGACCTTTTGCTGCGGCGCAAGGAACTGCAGGGCGACATAAATACAAGCGAAGTGAGCCACGTGCTGGCGCTGTTGCGGCCCTGAAGTGCCCTGTTGCACCCATGCCCCCAGCACCAGGAGTTATTGCAAGTAAGACCGAAGGAAATAGAAAATGAAACTCGCCGACAACAAAGCCACCCTGTCGTTCAGCAACGGCAGCCCCAGCGTTGAGCTGCCGGTCTACTCCGGCTCCATCGGCCCGGACGTGGTCGACATCCGTAAGCTCTACGCGCAAACCGGCATGTTCACCTACGATCCCGGTTTCCTGTCCACCGCAGCCACGCAATCGGCCATCACCTACATCGACGGCGACAAGGGCGAGTTGCTGTACCGCGGCTACCCCATCGAGCAATTGGCCACCAAATGCGACTACCTCGACGTCTGCCACCTGCTGCTCAAGGGCGAGTTGCCCAATGCCGCAGAGAGCAAGGACTTTCATCAACTCGTGACCAACCACACCATGGTCAACGAGCAAATGCAGTTCTTCCTTCGTGGCTTCCGCCGTGATGCCCATCCCATGGCCATCCTGACCGGCTTGGTGGGCGGCATGTCTGCCTTCTATCACGACAGCACCGACATCAATAACCCCGAGCACCGCGAGATTGCGGCCATCCGCCTGATCGCCAAAATGCCCACCCTGGTGGCCATGGCCTACAAATACAAGGTGGGCCAGCCCTACATGTACCCGCAGAATAACCTGAGCTATGCCGGAAACTTCATGCGCATGATGTTCGGCACGCCGTGCGAGGATTACGTGGTCAACCCGGTCCTCGAACGCGCGTTAGACCGCATCTTCACCCTGCATGCAGACCACGAGCAAAATGCCTCTACCTCGACTGTTCGCCTGTGCGCCTCGTCGGGCACCAACCCTTTCGCCGCCATTGCGGCAGGCGTGGCTTGCCTCTGGGGCCCTGCCCACGGCGGCGCCAACGAAGCCTGCCTGAACATGCTGGAAGACATCCAAAAAATGGGTGGCGAGGCCAAGGTCGGTGAATTTATGAACCAGGTGAAAGACAAGTCCTCCGGCGTCAAGCTCATGGGCTTTGGCCATCGCGTGTACAAAAACTACGATCCGCGCGCCAAACTCATGCAAGAAACTTGCAACGAAGTGCTGGCCGAGTTGGGCCTTGAAAACGACCCGCTGCTCAAGCTGGCCAAGTCCCTCGAGAAAATTGCACTGGAAGACGACTACTTCGTGCAGCGCAAGCTCTACCCCAACGTCGACTTTTACTCCGGCATCGTGCAGCGCGCCATCGGCATTCCCGTGAATCTGTTCACCGGCGTGTTCGCCCTGGCCCGCACCGTGGGCTGGATTGCCCAACTCAACGAAATGATTGGCGACCCCGAGTACAAAATTGGCCGCCCGCGCCAGCTGTTCACCGGCTCCGTTGCGCGCGACGTGAAGTAAAGCCCTGCGCGCTGCCGTGTGGCGCGGCGCCGCGCCAATAGCCCGCCCATGTTCGCAGCGGCGGGCTTTTTTTGTGCTCGCAGCCGAATGTGCCCCACGCCGTACTCTTCACCGCTCAGCGGGCCAGTCATCGCAAAACACGATGCAGCTTCGCCAATTTTGCCCAATAATTGGCAGAGCCATCGCCACAGACGACCTCTCACACGGCCAACGACCCTTTTCACCCCATGCGACCCTCAGAACGCAGCTTTGCCCGCCGACTGGACCTCACGTCCTTGCAGCTGTTCGTGGCCGTGTGCGAGTCTGGCTCAATTGGCAAGGCGGCCGAGCGGGAGTTCATTGCCGCCTCGGCAGTGAGTAAGCGTCTCAGCGACCTGGAAGCAGCGCTCGACACCCCTCTGCTTTACCGTCATGCCCGGGGCGTCAACCTGACCCCGGCGGGCGAGACCCTGCTGCACCACGCACGTTCGGTGCTGTTCAGCCTGGACAAGATGCAAGGCGAGCTGAGCGAATACGCTGATGGCGTGCGCGGCCACGTGCGCATGCACGCCAACATCTCTGCCATTGTGCAGTTTCTCCCCGAAGATCTGGCCAGTTTTCTGGCCCGCCATGAGCAAGTGCGCGTGGACCTGGAAGAACGCCTGAGCACCGACATCCTTCGCACCGTGCAAGAAGGCGATGCCGACCTTGGCGTCTGCACTTCGCCAACGCCAGTGAGTGACTTGCAAACCCGCCTCTACCGGCGCGACCGCCTGGTGCTGGTGGTACCGCGTGGCCATGCATTAGCGCTGCAGACCGCCGTGCCCTTTGAATCCACACTCAGCTTCGACCACGTCGGCCTGCACAGCAACAGCGCCATTTACCTGGCCACCAGCCGCGCCGCCGCCGCCGCAGGCAAGCCGCTGCGCCTGCGCATTCAAGTGACTGGCCTGGACGCCATGTGCCGAATGATCCACAACGGCCTAGGCATTGGCCTGCTCCCTGACCGCGCTTTTGACATGCTGCGCCACATGGGTGATCTGCAGGCCGTGACCCTGACCGACGACTGGGCTGCACGCGACATCCAATTGGTAGCCCGCGATTTCGACGCCCTGCCGGTCACCGCGCGGCTGCTGGCCGACCACTTGTGCGCAAATGCGCCCGATCAGGCCGTTAAAATTCACCACTAACCACTGGAAGCACCATGGGACGCACCCTTTACGACAAGATCTGGGACGAGCATGTCGTCCACACCGAAGAAGACGGCACGGCCATCCTCTATATCGACCGCCATCTGGTGCACGAGGTCACCAGCCCGCAGGCGTTTGAAGGCTTGCGTCAGGCCGGGCGCAAGGTATGGCGCATCAGTTCCATCGTGGCCACGGCAGACCACAACACCCCAACAACTGGCTGGGAGCTCGGTTACGACGGCATCACCGATCCGATCAGCCGGGAACAGGTCACCACGCTGGACACCAACATCCGCGAATTCGGATCGGCCGCCTACTTTCCGTTTCTGTCAAAACGTCAGGGTATCGTGCATGTCATTGGCCCAGAAAATGGAGCGACGTTGCCAGGCATGACGGTTGTATGCGGTGATTCACACACCTCCACACATGGTGCGTTTGGTGCGCTGGCACATGGCATCGGTACCAGCGAAGTCGAACATGTGATGGCAACCCAGACCCTCCTGGCTAAAAAGGCCAAAAACATGCTGGTAAAGGTCGAAGGGACGCTCCCGAAAGGCTGTGGCGGCAAGGATATTGTGCTGGCCATCATCGGCAAGATTGGCACAGCCGGTGGCACGGGCTACACCATTGAATTTGCCGGCTCGGCCATCCGTGCGCTGTCCATGGAAGGCCGTATGACGGTCTGCAATATGGCCATCGAAGCCGGTGCGCGTGCTGGTCTGGTGGCTGTGGATCAGAAAACCATCGAATACCTCAAGGGCCGTTTGCTGGCCCCTACCGGTATTGAATGGGAGCAGGCCCAGACCTATTGGAAAACATTGCAATCCGATGTCGGAGCAACATTCGATACCGTGGTGGAACTGGACGCCGCCAAGATCATTCCCCAGATCACCTGGGGTACATCCCCTGAAATGGTGTTGGGTGTGGATGACCGCGTGCCCGATCCGGATAAGGAAAAAGACCCCAACAAGCGCGGCGCCATCGAGCGTGCGCTGGTGTACATGGACCTGCAGCCCGGCAAGGCGCTGGACGACATTTACGTGGACAAGGTGTTCATCGGCTCTTGTACCAACAGCCGCATTGAAGACATGCGTGAAGCCGCTGCCGTGGTCAAGAAGCTGGGGCAGAAAGTGGCCAAAAACATCAAGCTGGCCATGGTCGTCCCCGGCTCCGGGTTGGTGAAAGAGCAGGCCGAACGGGAAGGTCTGGACGAAATCTTCAAGGCTGCAGGGTTTGAATGGCGCGAACCGGGCTGTTCCATGTGTCTGGCCATGAATGCGGACCGGCTGGAGCCCGGTGAACGCTGCGCGTCTACCAGCAACCGTAACTTTGAAGGCCGTCAGGGCGCCGGGGGCCGTACCCATCTGGTTAGCCCGGCGATGGCCGCCGCCGCCGCCGTGCATGGCCACTTTATTGATATCCGCAAGTTTTCGTGAAAGCGTTCCAGATGAAACCACTGCTCGCCATCGTTACGGTCATTTTGACTGTCCTGTTCGCCCTGGGATTGTCAGGCTGCAACACTGTCAAAGGCCTGGGTCAGGACCTGCAAAAAGCAGGTGATTCCATCGAAGGCGCCGTCAAGAAAAAATAACCTTCATGCAAAAATTCACTGTGCACAAGGGTCTCGTGGCCCCCATGGATCGGGAAAACGTTGATACCGACGCAATTATTCCCAAGCAATTTCTCAAGTCCATCCGAAAGACGGGCTTTGGTGAAAACCTGTTTGATGCCTGGCGCTATCTGGATGCGGGCTATCCCGGCCAGGACCCCACCAGCCGCCGCCCTAACCCGGACTTCGTGTTGAATCAGACGCGCTACGCGGGTGCGTCCATCCTGCTGGCCCGCAAGAATTTCGGTTGCGGGTCATCGCGTGAGCACGCCCCATGGGCGCTTGACCAATACGGCTTTCGGGCCATCATTGCACCCAGCTACGCGGATATCTTCTTCAACAATAGCTTCAAAAATGGCTTGTTGCCGATCGTGTTGAGCGAGGCGCAAGTGGGCCAGTTGTTCGACGAGGCGCTGGCTTTTCCCGGCTACCAGCTCACGGTTGATCTGGAGCGTCAGATGATTGTCAAGCCCGCCGGAGAAGAGCTGCCATTTGAAGTAGCTCCGTTTCGCAAATACTGCCTGATCTACGGCTTTGACGACATTGGCCTGACGCTGCGCCAGTCTGACAAGATCAAGGCTTTTGAAGCCGAGCGGCTGGCCACCAAGCCCTGGTTGGCCCATACCACAAATACCTAACATTTACTAACCAAACAGGCACTCAGATCGCATGAAATATGCGTGAGTAGCTATATATTTAATAGCAATCATGAAAATCGCAGTCCTACCAGGTGATGGCATCGGTACCGAAATCGTGGCCGAAGCGGTCAAGGTGTTGAATGTTCTCGACCTGAAGTTCGAGATGGAAACCGCACTGGTCGGCGGCGCCGCTTATGAAGCACATGGGCACCCGTTGCCCGAGTCCACCCTGAAACTTGCCAAGGCTGCCGACGCCGTGTTGTTCGGCGCCGTGGGCGACTGGAAATACGACAAGCTGGACCGCCCATTGCGCCCCGAGCAGGCCATTCTGGGCCTGCGCAAAAACCTGGGCCTGTTTGCCAACTTTCGCCCCGCAATTTGTTACGAGCAGCTCGTGGGTGCCTCCAGCCTCAAGCCAGAGCTGATCGCGGGTCTGGACATTCTCATCATTCGCGAGTTGACCGGTGACATCTATTTTGGCGCGCCGCGCGGTCGCCGCACGGCGGTAGATGGCCACTTCCCGGGTGCTGAAGAGGCCTTTGACACCATGCGCTACAGTCGCCCCGAGATCGAGCGCATTGCTCATGTGGCATTCCAGGCCGCGCGCAAACGCAAGGCATCCGGAACGGAAGGCCGCGTCACCAGCGTGGACAAGGCCAACGTGCTGGAGACTTTCCAGTTTTGGAAAGATATCGTCACCGAAGTCGGCAAGGAATACCCGGACATCGCCCTGGACCACATGTACGTGGACAACGCGGCCATGCAACTGGTGAAGGCGCCGAAGAAGTTTGACGTGGTGGTCACCGGCAATATGTTTGGCGACATTCTGAGCGACGAGGCTGCCATGCTGACCGGCTCTATCGGAATGTTGCCATCGGCGTCGCTAAACGCCAGCAATCAGGGCCTGTATGAGCCCAGCCACGGCAGCGCACCCGACATTGCCGGCAAAGGCATTGCCAACCCACTGGCTACCATCTTGAGCGCAGCCATGATGTTGCGCTTCAGCCTGAACCAGGCGGGCGCGGCCGACCGCATCGAATCCGCCGTCAAGAACGTGCTGGCACAGGGTCTGCGCACGGCAGACATCTATAGCGAAGGCACACGCAAGGTAAGCACCCGCGAGATGGGTGAGGCGGTTGTCAGGGCCTTGTAAACGTATGGATTACAATAAAACCATGCATCGCGACGCGACCTTTTCCCTCGAGAACCCGGCCTGCATGGCAGGGCAAGAACAGGTTGTGCGCGCGTCTTCCACCAAAACGACAACCATTAAAGGCTGACACAGCCCGGTTCGTCGCGCCCTCCCCGGCCAGACGAGCCGGGCAACTGAAATCCTTTGTATTTCCAGTTTGAAAAGGGGTAATATGATGAAAGTTGGTAACGTAGTAGGGCTCGTCGGATGGCGTGGCATGGTCGGCTCCGTTCTCATGGACCGCATGCAGGCCGAAGGCGATTTTGGCCTGATCGAGCCCGTGTTTTTCTCGACCTCCAACGCGGGTGGCAAAGCCCCCGCGCAGGCGAAAAACGAGTCCAAGCTCAAAGACGCCATGGATATTGACGCATTAAAAAAATGCGACATCATCATCACGGCTCAAGGCGGCGACTACACCACCGAGGTATTCCCCAAATTGCGCGCCGCAGGGTGGACCGGTCACTGGATTGACGCCGCCTCCACATTGCGGATGGACGACAGCGCCGTCATCATTTTGGACCCTGTGAATTTGCCCGTCATCAAGAACGCACTGGCAAAAGGTGGCCGCAACTGGATTGGAGGCAATTGCACCGTGAGCTGCATGTTGATGGGCGTCGGTGCCCTGTACAAAGCTGACCTGGTCGAATGGATGACCACGATGACCTACCAGGCCGCTTCGGGCGGCGGAGCCCAGCACATGCGCGAGTTGCTGACCCAGTTTGGCACTCTCAACGCGGAAGTCCGGCCGCTGCTGGATGACCCGAAATCCGCCATTCTGGAAATTGACCGCAAGGTTCTGGCCAAGCAGCAAGCCCTCACTGCGACGGAGACTGCCAACTTCGGCGCACCGTTGGGCGGTAGCCTGATTCCGTGGATTGACAAGGATCTGGGCAATGGCATGAGCAAGGAAGAGTGGAAAGGCGGCGCCGAGACCAACAAGATTTTGGGTCAGGGAGTGGGCTTCCACTCTGCCGCCATACCGGTGGATGGCTTCTGCGTGCGTGTGGGTGCCATGCGCTGCCACAGCCAGGCGCTGACCTTCAAGCTCAAAAAAGACGTGCCCGTGGCCGACATTGAAGCCATGATCGCCGCCGACAACCAGTGGGTGAAAGTGGTGCCCAACACGAAAGAAGCCACGCTGCTCGATCTGACGCCCGTCGCCGTGACGGGTACCATGACCATTCCGGTCGGCCGCATCCGCAAACTTGCCATGGGGCCCGATTACGTTGGCGCGTTCACCATTGGCGACCAATTGCTGTGGGGGGCCGCTGAACCCTTGCGCCGTATGCTGCGCATTCTGCTGAACGCGTAAAACTCGGCCCTATCAGGTACCGACCGGTATTTGATGGGGCATCCGGCGTTGTCGATTGGCAACATCCGAACCCCTCCTAAAGCCCCTTCGTGAATATGCGCTCAAAGTTAGAAGCTTTATGAGCTTGTCAGGCTAACATATTGATGTTAAGGTACTTTTTACATTTTGAGTGTCGAGGCGTTTGTTCGCGTAATGAGAAATAATTGCCAGTCGCCCGAACATCGGAGGCTAATAAATTGATCGCTAAGTCACATCGCTGGCAAAAAACCGCCATTGCCGCTTCTGTCGCAGCTATGTTAGGGCTGTGGGGCACGAGCGCCTTGGCGCTTTCGTTGGGTCGCATCACTGTTCAGTCGGCTCTGGGCGAGCCCCTGCGCGCAGAAGTGGATGTGCCCGATATCAACTCAGAGGAAGCATCCTCGTTGAGAACCACTGTCGCGTCGCCGGACGCGTTCCGTGCCGCTGGCATGGAATACAACGCTGCCATGCCCAGTGTTCAGATATCCCTGCAACGCCGCCCCGACGGACGTGCTTTTTTGCGACTGAGCAGTGACCGCCCGGTTAATGAACCTTTTGTCGACCTTATTCTGGAAGCCAATTGGGCTACCGGCCGTATCTCTCGTGACTACACGATGCTGTTCGACCCGGTTAGCATGCGCCAGCCTGCTGCCGTTGCACCAACGCCTGCCCAGACTTCCGTAGCGTCTCCAGTCCAGACGCCTGCGCCGGCTGTAGCCGCCACGCCGCGTGCTGCCACACCTGCTGTCGTCAGCAAAGCGCCCGCACCTGCGACGCCCGCCAAGGCTGAAAAACCACCGGCTCCAATCAAGACAGAGAAAGCACCACCGTCCGCTCCCACAGACGGATCCAAGAGCGTCAAAGTCAAACCCGGTGATACTGCCAGCAAGATTGCTGCTTCGACCAAACCTGCCAGCGTGTCGCTGGACCAAATGCTGGTTGCTTTGCTGCGCGCCAATCCTGAAGCCTTTGTCGACGGCAACATGAACCGGATCAAGGCCGGCGCTGTGGTCAATGTGCCGGGATCAGAGCAAATACAGTCCACACCTCCCCAAGAGGCCTCGCAGGTCGTTCAGGCTCAAAGCAAGGACTTCAACGACTTCCGCAGGAAATTGGCCACGAACGCCCCTGCGGCCCAAGTGGGTGCGGCTGATCGTCAGGCCAGTGGGTCGGTGCAAGCCAAGGTTGAAGACAAGAAACCTGCAGCCAGTGTTCCGGACAAACTTACCCTGTCCAAAGGCTCCATTCAGACCAAGGCGAACGAGGCCCAGCTAGCTAAGGAGCGCGCAGAGAAAG
Source organism: Pseudomonadota bacterium (assembly GCA_029561195.1). Classification (GTDB taxonomy): domain Bacteria; phylum Pseudomonadota; class Gammaproteobacteria; order Burkholderiales; family Burkholderiaceae_C; genus Egaibacter. Next base: position 39,376 of record JAKQJK010000120.1, on the reverse strand, counting down.
AGGCAGCTGAACGCGCTGCAGAGCTTTCGAAAAATATCAAGGAACTGAGCAAACTAGGTGCAGCGTCAAGTGCAATTGCCCCTGCTACACCCGCCGCTGGCACCGCCAGCCCAGCTATAGCCGCAGCTTCTACTTCCGCACCCGCCGTTGTGGTTCAAGCGCCCGTCGCTGTGGTGACGCCTCCCGCAGCTCCGGCATCGGATCCGGCAGCGCCAGTTGCTGCCGCTCCAGCTGCAAGCAGCCCGGCAACTGCGGTGGTTGAACCACCGCCCGCACCAGCAGTTAAAGTACCCGTAGTTGTGCCCGCCCCTGTGGCAGAACCCGGCTTGATAGACCAGTTGCTTGAAAATCCGCTGGTACCAGCTGGCGCAGGCGGATTAATCGCACTGCTGGCTGGTTTTGCTTTCTGGCGGGCTCGTCAGCGCAAAAATGTGTCTCAAGTGGACAGTGCTTATCTTGAGAGCCGCCTGCAGCCCGATTCATTCTTTGGTGCCAGTGGTGGACAGCGCGTAGATACCAAGGATGGAGGTTTGACGGGCTCGTCCATGGTGTATTCACCCAGCCAGCTCGAAGCCGCAGATGATGTGGATCCGGTAGCCGAAGCGGATGTCTATTTGGCTTACGGCCGGGATTTGCAAGCCGAGGAGATTCTGAAAGAAGCACTGCGTACGAACTCTGGACGTATTGCCATTCACCAGAAGCTGCTTGAAATTTACGCCAAACGGCAGGATGTGAAGGGTTTCGAGACCATCGCCAACCAGGCGCACAAACTCACTGAGGGTGAGGGCCCGGCTTGGGAGCGCATCTGCGAACTCGGCCTGAGCATTGACCCTAATAACGAAATGTACCAACCGGGTGGCGAACCCACTGCAGGCGCCTCCCTTTCTGGTGGCAGCTTGTCGAAGCCCATCCCGTTTGAAACAGGCAGCAGTTTTGCTGCCAGCACGGTGACCTTGCCCATTCAAGTCAGCGAGGCTGGAAACTCTGGTTTGGTTGATCTTGATCTGGATCTGGACTTCTCACTGGATGACGTTGCGCCGAGCGCAGTTACCGAGGTCGCGAGCACCCAACAGCAGGCTACCGTCGCTATGCAGGCCGCCGGCAACTTGTCGGCCCTGCCCAGCCTCGACCTTGCGTTGCCAAGTGAGCCCATGGCTGCCGTTACCCAACCACCCGCCAGCAATGACGCAAAAGCTTTGCATTTTGACTTGCCCGATTTGGACCTTGATACGGGCAAGAAATCTCATGATCAGGAAAATGCAGAACTAGCCCGGCAAGCTCAGACCAGCTTTGGATTGACGGAACCCGCCGCCTTGAATACACCGGTCGCCAAAGAGGCGCCGATGAGCGAGCCAGGCATGCTTGAATTCGATTTAGGATCCTTGTCGCTGGATCTGGATGATTCCACCGAAGGTACATCCGCTTCGAGCAGTGGCGAAGCCGAAGATCCACTCGCAACCAAACTCGCTCTGGCTGAGGAGTTTGTTGCCATTGGCGACAGTGATGGTGCCCGCGCCTTGATTGAAGAAGTCATCGCTGAAGCTACTGGCGATGTCAAATCACGTGCCCAGCTCGCCCTGAATGAATTGATCTGACGGCTGCGGATGATGGCAGCAATCCGCTGAAATCACCGTGAGGTTGGCGCTAGGGATAAGCTACAACGGTCAGGCTTACGAAGGCTGGCAGAGCCAGCTATCTGGCTTGACCGTGCAAGATAAGCTGGAAGCCGCTCTGGGCAGGTTCACCGCCCAGCCGCGCGTATCCACCCTGTGCGCAGGCCGTACTGATTCCGGTGTACATGGCCTGATGCAGGTCGTCCATTTCGATACCGATCTGCAACGCGACACCAGTTCATGGGTGCGCGGCACCAACGCACATTTACCTCACGACATTGCGGTGCAGTGGGCACATAAAGTGCCTAGGGAATTTCACTGCCGCGCCAGCGCGGTGTCCAGACGCTATGCCTATATTCTCTTGGATTCCCCTGTTCGCCCCAGCGTAGATGCGGGCCGGGTGGGCTGGGTGTTCAAGGCGCTTGAACTCCACTCGATGCAGCAGGCGGCGAGTCACTTGATAGGGGAGCACGACTTTTCCTCGTTTCGCGCGTCAGCCTGCCAGGCGCTGTCCCCGGTGAAGAACCTACTTCACATCAACATCGCACAACGTGGGGCCTACTGGCGTTTTGAATTTGAAGCTAACGCCTTTTTGCACCACATGATCCGCAACATCATGGGATGCCTGGTCGCCATTGGCCAGGGCAAATACCCGCCGCAGTGGATTCTGGAAGTGCTGGCCGCGCGTGACCGCGATGCCGCTGCCCCGACTTTTTCGCCCGATGGTCTCTACTTTCTGGGGCCACGTTACGAAGCCCATTGGGGCTTACCGGATCGCACGCCTGCGTATGATGGGCTGCCATGACGCCACAAAATATCCAGCAGCGCACCCGGATCAAGATTTGCGGATTGACCCGTGAACAGGACGTGGATGCCGCCGTGGCAGCCGGGTCCGATGCCATCGGTTTTGTGCTCTATGAAAAAAGCCCACGCTACGTCCCCATCGAGCGGGCGGCTGAACTGGCCCGGCGGCTACCGCCTTTCGTCACCCCTGTTTTGCTGTTCGTCAATGAATCTGCTCTTAAAATTATAGCGGCTTGCGCATATATTCCAAGGGCTACAGCCCAATTTCATGGTGATGAGACGCCAGAACAGTGCCAGGAGGCCACCCTGCAAGGCGCCCGCGCTTACCTGCGCGCGGCGCGCATTCCGATGGGGGATGGCGCTGCCAGCTTCGACCTCGTAAAATACGCCCAAGATTACTCAAACGCCCAAGCTATTTTGCTCGACGCACACGTTGAGGGTTATGGTGGCGGCGGCAAGGCATTCAATTGGTCACTTCTTCCTCCAAGCGTCAACGCTCACCTCGTCTTGAGTGGTGGGCTGAATGCTGCAAACGTGGCCGACGGCATTTTGCAGGTGCGGCCACGTTGTAAAACGTTGGCCGTGGATGTCAGTTCCGGTGTCGAGTCGGCCAGGGGCATCAAGGACACCGACAAAATCAACCGCTTCGTCGCTGCCGTTCGTGCAGCTGACAGGCAATTCGAAAACCTTGCGGGACAGACCAAGACTCCATGAGCAACGCTAATGAGTTTGCTCTGTCCTCAACTGATCAAAATCATGAACACTTACCAGCAGCCTGATGCTTCAGGCCACTTCGGAATTTACGGCGGTAGCTTTGTCTCGGAGACTTTAACCCACGCCATCAACGAACTCAAAGCCGCTTACGCCCGGTATCAGAATGACCCGGCCTTCATCGCCGAGTTTGAGTATGAGTTGGCGCACTTCGTAGGTCGCCCCTCCCCGGTTTACCACGCTGCGCGCATGAGTCGCGAAATGGCAGACGGCAAAGGCCACGGCGCACAAATCTTCCTCAAGCGTGAAGACCTGAACCACACCGGCGCCCACAAGGTCAACAACACCATCGGCCAGGCTATGCTCGCCAAACGCATGGGAAAACCCCGCGTGATTGCCGAAACCGGTGCGGGCCAGCACGGGGTGGCCACGGCCACCATCTGTGCACGTTACGGGCTGGAATGCGTGGTCTACATGGGCAGCGAAGACGTGAAACGCCAGAGCCCCAACGTCTACCGCATGAAGCTGCTGGGGGCCACTGTGGTACCGGTGGAAAGCGGCAGCAAAACACTAAAGGACGCGCTTAATGAGGCCATGCGCGACTGGGTCGCCAACGTGGACAATACCTTCTACATCATTGGAACTGTGGCCGGTCCGCACCCTTACCCGATGATGGTGCGCGACTTCCAGAGCGTGATTGGCAAGGAGTGTCTGGTGCAAATGCCCGAGATGCTGAAAGAGCAAGGCTGCGCCAACGACCAACCTGATGCAGTGATTGCCTGCGTGGGTGGCGGCAGCAATGCCATGGGTATCTTCTACCCCTACATCAACCACGCCAACACGCGCCTCATTGGTGTGGAAGCGGCAGGTGAAGGCATGGACAGCGGCAAACACTCCGCCTCACTTCAACGCGGTAGCCCAGGTGTGTTGCACGGCAATCGCACCTATGTACTACAAGACGACAACGGCCAGGTCACCGAAACCCACAGCATCAGCGCGGGCCTGGACTATCCTGGTGTCGGCCCAGAACATGCCTTCCTCAAGGACATAGGCCGCGCCGAATACGTTGGTATCACTGACAAGGAAGCGCTGGAAGCCTTTCACTACCTGTGCCGCACCGAAGGCATCATCCCTGCGCTGGAGTCCAGCCATGCCGTGTCCTATGCCATGAAGCTGGCCAAAACCATGCGCACGGACCAGTCGATTTTGGTGAACCTGTCAGGCCGTGGCGACAAGGACATTGGCACCGTAGCAGATTTGAGCAACGCTGACTTTTATTGCCGGCCAAGCTGCAAGGGCCAGGCCATCAAAGGCGGCGCAATGGGGCTGGAGCAGCCTGTGCAAATTGTTAAAGCGGGAGTGTCAGCATGAGCCGTATCGCTGCAACTCTTTCGGCACTGAAGGCACAAGGCCGCAAGGCGCTCATCCCGTATGTCACAGCAGGTTTCCCGTTCGCCGACATAACGCCCGAGCTAATGCACGGCATGGTCGCCGCAGGTGCTGATGTGATCGAACTTGGGGTGCCATTTTCTGACCCTAGCGCCGATGGCCCGGTCATCCAGAAGGCTGGCGACAGGGCCCTGGCCTTTGGCATTGGCCTCGTGCACGTGCTGGAGATGGTGCGTGTTTTTCGCCAAAAAGACGGCACCACGCCCGTCGTGCTGATGGGCTACGCCAACCCGATTGAACGCTACAACCAAAAACACGCCACAACACTGGCCAAACCTTCTGCGCAGAGCCCCTTCGTGCGTGACGCGGCCACAGCAGGTGTAGATGGCGTGTTGGTGGTGGACTACCCGCCTGAAGAATGCGAGACCTTCGCGGCCGAACTCAAGTCTGCCAGCATGGACCTCATATTCTTGCTGGCCCCCACCAGCACCGACTCGCGCATGGCGCAAATCGCCCGCATTGCCACGGGCTACGTGTACTACGTATCGCTCAAGGGAGTCACTGGTGCAGGCACACTGGACACGGCGGCGGTGGAAGCCATGCTGCCGCGCATTCGCCAATTTGTGAACGTGCCCGTGGGCGTGGGCTTTGGCATTCGCGATGAGACCACGGCCAAGGCGATTGGCAAGGTCGCCGATGCGGTGGTGATTGGCAGCAAGATCATCCAACTGATCGACGACCAGCCGCGCGACAAGGTGGTCCCAGTGGCAGGCGATTTCCTTCGTGGAATTCGCGCTGCTTTGGATTCATAATTCAGACCTTCCCTACACCGACCCAGCCTTTAACTGATCCGATTCTGAGGAACCCACTATGTCCTGGCTCGAAAAACTGCTCCCCTCCAAAATCCAACACACCGACCCGGCTGAACGGCGCAGTGTGCCCGAAGGCTTGTGGATCAAGTGCCCGAGCTGCGAAACCGTGCTGTACAAGACCGACCTGGAGCAAAACCAGAACGTCTGCCCCACCTGCAGCCACCACCACCGTATCGGGGCGCGGGCGCGGCTCAATGTCTTTCTGGACAACGAAGGCCGGTTCGAAATCGGACAAGAAGTGTTGCCGGTCGATGCGCTGAAGTTCAAGGACAGCCGCAAGTACCCCGAGCGCCTCAAAGAAGCCATGGACAATACCGGCGAGACTGACGCGCTGGTGGTCATGGGCGGTGCGGTTCACAGCGTGAGCGTGGTGGCGGCCTGCTTTGAATTTGAATTTATGGGCGGCAGCATGGGCTCGGTGGTGGGCGAACGTTTCGTGCGTGGCGTTGAAACCGCCATCGAACAAAAGGTGCCTTTCATCTGCTTCACGGCCACGGGCGGGGCGCGCATGCAGGAAGGCCTGCTTAGCCTGATGCAGATGGCAAAGACCAATGCTGCCTTGACCAAGCTGGCCAAGAAAGGTCTGCCTTATATCAGCGTGCTGACCGACCCAACTATGGGCGGCGTCAGTGCCGGGTTTGCATTCCTGGGCGATGTGGTCATCGCCGAACCCAAGGCGCTAATCGGTTTTGCCGGCCCACGTGTGATCGAGTCCACCGTGCGCGTGACTTTGCCTGAAGGTTTTCAGCGCGCCGAGTTTTTGCAGCAAAAAGGAGCTATAGATTTCATCTGCGACCGCCGCGAATTGCGCAAGACAGTGGCCAGCACGCTGGCAATGCTGCAGCGGCAGCCAGCGGATGCTGTGAGCTGATCGCGCGGGCTCGTCTTAAAGCAGCACGGCGCCTTGAAATGCTCCGAGCACAATAGCGGCGACCTGCAGCAACACAAGTAGCACCAGCGGCGACAAATCCACCCCGCCTACCAACGGAACAACGCGACGAATCGGTATGAGCGGTGGCGAACAAAGTCTCTCAATCACGTCGGACAACACGTTCTGGGTCTGTACCCATGACAGTACGGCATAAACGATGATCAACCCGGTCATCCCAGAGAGTGCCAGCCGGGCCAGGCCAAATAACGCCAGAATGGGAACTGTTACTAGTCCGCCACCAGCTCCTGCGAGCAACCAGAGAATCAGGAATTGCGTCAGCTGCAGCAAAAAAGCCGCCACCAGGCTGGCCATATCCCATCGGCCCAGAGAAGGTACAACACGCCGTAAGGGTAGAACCAGCCAGTCCGTCAAGGCAAATACGAATCTGCCAAGTGGATTGCCGGAACGGGCTGACATGGGAATGCGCAGGTATTGCATGTACAGCCGCAGCAGGCAGGCACCAGCCACCAGTCCAATGGCAACTTCGAGTAGCAGGGAAATGATTTGATAGAACATGAATTTTTAGATATTGCGCGTTGAATCATAGCGCCCGATCATTTCGGGCAACAAAAACTTAAAATCTACTTTTTAGTCCTACTTGTGCGGCAAGCCGCATCCCCATCTTTTCTGGTTTCTCATGTCCGATCACACCCCAACCCAAACACCACAAGACGACAACCAGCTAATCATTGAGCGCCGCGAAAAACTGAAAGTGATGCGCCAGCAACAGGCACTGGGCAAAGGTGTGGCATTTCCGAACGACTTTCAGCCGACCCACCGGGCTGGCGAATTGTTCAAAGATTTTGAAGCCAAAACCACAGACGAACTCGCCGCAGTGGGTGCAATCGCTAAAGTGGCCGGCCGCATGATGCTCAAACGCGTCATGGGCAAGGCCAGCTTCTGTACATTGCAGGACGCCTCTTTTGGACCCTCAAACGGACGTATCCAGATCTACGTCAAAGGCGAAGACATTGGCGACGAGTTGTACGCCAGCTTCAAACATTGGGACCTGGGTGACATCGTCGCTGCCGAGGGGCGCATATTCAAAACCAAAACTGGTGAACTGTCGATTCACGCAACTAGCGTGCGGCTACTGACAAAAAGTCTTCGACCTATGCCCGACAAGTTCCATGGCATGGCCGATCAGGAACAGAAGTATCGCCAGCGCTATGTTGATCTGATGACTGATGAGACTGCACGCCAGCGGTTTGTAGCCCGTAGCAAGGCTGTGAGCAATATTCGTGAATTCATGGTGGCCAACGACTTTCTTGAAGTCGAAACACCCATGCTCCACCCGATTCCCGGCGGCGCCAACGCTAAGCCGTTTAAAACACATCACAACGCGTTAGACCAGGAGATGTTTCTGCGTATTGCACCTGAGCTGTATCTGAAAAGGTTGATTGTGGGTGGATTTGAGCGGGTCTTTGAAATTAACCGGAGTTACCGCAACGAGGGAATTTCGGTTCGCCACAACCCTGAATTCACGATGATGGAGTTCTATGCCGCTTACTGGAACTATCTTGATCTGATGACTTACACCGAAGCCATCATCCGTAATGCTGCACAAAAAACCGTTGGTACGCTTGAGCTCACGTACAACGGCAAGGCAGTGGACTTGAGCCAGCCGTTTGAGCGGCTGACCATTACCGAAGCCATCCGCAAACACACCGATGCCGGAGACAACGTAAATGACAGCGTCTGGCTAACCAACGCCCTGCGCAAGCTCGGTCTTTCAGAGGCAAAGGACAAACTATCCTCGCGCACACTGGCCAGCCTGCAAGTGATGTATTTTGAGGAAACTGTGGAAGAAAAGCTCTGGCAACCAACTTTCATCATGGAACATCCCACCGAAATTTCACCTTTGGCCCGCGCCAACGATGATCGCCCCGAAGTAACCGAGCGCTTTGAGCTCTACATCACGGGACGTGAATTTGGCAATGGTTTTAGCGAGCTCAACGATGCAGAAGATCAGGCTGCGCGCTTTCATGCCCAGGTGGCAGCCAAAGACAGCGGTGACGACGAAGCCATGTTCTATGACCATGATTTTGTGCGTGCACTGGAGTATGGCATGCCACCCACTGGGGGGTGTGGCATCGGCATTGACCGACTGATGATGCTGCTAACAGACAGCCCCAGTATTCGTGACGTGATCCTGTTCCCCGCGCTGCGTAGGGAGAGCTAGAGGCAAGCCGCAGCCCATGCAGACGTTGAAGTATCTGACGGCCTATTCCGAATCAGTTCAATCACAGGTCCGCGAACTGATCGAACAAGGCCGGTTGACGGCGCTATTACGAAAAAAATACACCTCCACGCATGACATAAGAACGGACAAGGCTTTGTATGACTATGTCATGCGCCTAAAAAATGAATACCTGCGTAGCTCTGAGCCACTGGCCAAGGTGGCGTTTGACAGCAAGCTCAAAGTCATTCAGCACGCGCTGGGTACTCACACAACCGTATCCCGGGTTCAAGGCAACAAACTTAAGAGCAAGCGCGAAATCCGCATAGCAACGCTCTTCAGGGACGTGCCCATTGAACTGCTGAGGATGATCTCAGTACACGAGTTGGCCCATATCAAGGAAAAAGAGCATGGCAAATCCTTTTACCAACTGTGTACCTATATGGAACCCAGCTACCATCAACTGGAGTTCGATCTTCGCCTGTATCTGACCTGGCAAGATCTGCTCTCGCGTAGCAGTGATCCTGTCTGGCCCGCTCTTTGAATTGTCTGTATCCGATCAAGACCGCGACGACACAGGCACACGCATATCGTCCAGATAATCCCGCGCAATATTCACAGTGCTTTCAACACTCAAAGCCGAAAAATGCGTTGCGAGCCAGGCCTTCGCGCTGGCCCTGCCTAGATCACGAAGCCCGTGGATCAGGCCTGCGCTTACGGACGTTTTTGTTGCCGCACCCTGCTCCTCAAGCACTTCACCACCATCAATTCGGTGCATCAATATATTCTTGTAGGACTTGGCGTCCAATTTTCCTTCAGCTAGCAGGCGCTTCACAAAATCAATAGCACGCATTTCGGCAATCAGTCCTGCGTTGAATGTGATCTCGTTCATGCGATCCATGATTTCGGCACCTGTCGTCGGCAGTTTGTCGCGCTTGATCGGGTTAATCTGGACGAGCACAATATCGCTGCTGTTGCAGCTATAGATCAGCGGATGAATGGCCGGGTTGCCTGAGTAACCACCGTCCCAAAAGTGATCCCCTTCAATTTCTACAGCACGAAACATCATTGGCAAACAAGCTGACGCCATGACAGCATCCACTGACAACCGCTTGCCTGAAAAAACTTCCGCCTTACCCGTAGATACCCGAGTGGCCACTACAAATACCTTGAGTTTGTTGAGTCGCGCCAATCGGTCGAAATCCACCTGTTCCTGGAGAAATTGCCGCAATGGATTGATGTCGAAGGGGTTACTTTGATAAGGCGACATCGTCTGGGACCAAAAACTGGTCATGGCACTCGTCCAGAGACTCGCGGGTGAGTTGATGCCGCCCATCTTTCCAAAAAGCACATCAAACGGAGCGCGCTGCGCCTCCGACAGGGCGCCCATACCAATGATGCCGTCCCAAAAGCAGGCCAGTGACTCCCGAGCCGCTTCACGCGGATCACCTTTGATTGTTTGCTCGGCTTTGGCAAATCCCTGCGCGAGCGCCACAGCATTCATCGCTCCCGCGCTGGTGCCGCTGATGCCTTCGAGCTCAAGTCGTCCGTCCTCAAGCAGCGCATCAAGGACACCCCACGTGAACGCCCCATGGGAGCCGCCACCTTGAAGGGCGAGGTTGACGATGGGTGACTGATGGTCTGATTGCCGTGCAGACGATTGGCGTTTACTAGAGTTCATGATGTGAGGTTACCAAGTTTCAATGAAATCGACTTCGAAAACCTGATTTGCTACCAAATTAGTAGCTGTGAATTGAGACTAAAAGAGAAGTTCAAGCGTGCAGCAGATACTGTCAGATAAAAATCACAAATCAGCTGATTCTTGACATGAACAGTAATGGGCTCAGATATGATTCATTGCGGAAATGGCGCTCACCAATGCGGCTTGCTTGGCGCAATCTGATTCCTCGGTACCAAGATTAAACTAGCCATGCGACGCCAGTACATATTCCGCTTGATTTCGCGAGTTCATTTTCTCTGCACAGGTTGCTGCACGGTTCTTTTTATATCAGCCTGGATACAAAGTACCGTAATTCCCGAAGTGAGTCCCCCAGTCGGCCGCGTGATTGGCTCGACTGGGGCTTCGTCAGGACAAGCAACTCCGGTTAACGTGATGTTCAACCGAAGTGTCCCGTTTGCCGTTGACGTCTTCTTGCTTGAGATACAGCGTCTGGCCTTGGCACGATTCAGCTATATGACACCAGTCTTCAGCGCTGGTCACGTCCATAACGTGCTGTTGTTTCCAGGTCAAATCATCGGGCAAGTATTGCAACGACCGGACAACATGCCGGTGGTGCGCAATGATGAAGTTGATCAGAGAACGAGAATAAATGAGTGAGGAGAACTACATGTTGAATTTAAGACGCATTGCTACATTGGCGACAATAATATTGTTGGCTACAGTTTCGGTTGTTGCAGCCGCTCAAATAACGCCAATGGCGGGCAAGAAAGCCACATTGCGTGACTTGGGCGCTCCGGCCACCAAGCAAACGGCAGAAGCGCCAATGAACCGCCTGATCATCCAATTCAAAGATCGGGCAATGGACAAATTCGGTACGTTTAACGCTGTGTTGGCGAAGGAACATGTCAAAGCCCTGAATACATCCAGTCCGCTTTATGCGGGCGGGAAAAAAGTGACGCTCACTTATTTCAAATCCATCACCCCACAGTCTCACGTAGCACTGACAGATGAAAAACTGAGCAGGTCAGCCCTGTCAGCTATTGCCAGGGATTTTGCCCAAGACTCTCGAGTGGAATACGTCGAAATTGATGAGAAGGTATACCCACACTTCGTGCCGAACGATACCTTTTTTGTTAGTCAGCAATGGAATCTGCAAAATCCTGCGCTTGGCTTGCCTGGTGCCGCCAATCTGACCACTGCATGGGATCGATTGACAACTGGGAACGCATTCGTGAATGGCGCTGGAGTAATCGTGGCAATACTGGATACAGGGTACCGTCCACATTCTGACTTGTTTGCAAACATTGTTGGAGGCTATGACTTTACAAATGGGCGAAATTCCTCAGCACTTGATCCTGGTGACGCTGTAGTAAGTGCAACCGCCGGCTGTCCGATTTCCAACTCCAGTTGGCATGGCACCCACATTGCCGGAGTTGTAGCTGCTGTCGGAAACAACTTCACTGGAGTGAGCGGAGCCGCCTACGGGGCAAAGGTTTTACCAGTGCGAGTACTCGGCGTCTGTGGCGGCTATACGTCTGACATCGTTGATGGCATGCGTTGGGCGGCGGGGTTACCTGTGAGTGGCGTTACCAATAACACCAACGTCGCCAAAGTCATCAATCTGAGCCTGGGCAGCAGTGGCACATGCTCCAATGCTTTTCAATCGGCCATCAATGCGGTACGAGCTGCCGGCAGCGTTGTTGTCGTATCGACCGGAAACGATGCAGCGCTTTTAATAGGTCAGCCAGCCAACTGCAACGGGGTAATAGCCGTAACAGCGAACACGAAAGCGGGCGACAACGCTGAATACGCAGATGTGGGCGCTGGAACGGCCCTCAGTGCTCCTGGGGGAGGATATGGCTCATGGATGATAGGTGATGGCAGCGGAATTTATTCCACCTCAAATGCAGGCCTGACAACGCCTGGCCCGGACAGTTTCGAGGCAAAAGCAGGCACCAGTTTTGCGGCGCCTCATGTAGCCGGCGTGGCGGCTCTCATGTTTCAGATCAGGCCAACCCTTACCCCCGATGAAGTGCAGTCGCTTCTTATGAACTCGGCCCGCCCCCACCCCGTGGGCACGTACTGTGAAAACAGTTCAGCGTGTGGCGCAGGAGTGTTAGACGCGGATGCAGCGGTAGCCCTCGCTCAGGATGTCAGTGCGCCCACGTCCACAGCATCTTCAAGCCCCTCGAATCCTGTGCCCAGAGGAGCCACAGTGGGCTTGACCGGAGCAGCGACTGCGGGCGCAAACCCCATTTCAACAAGGGTATGGTCTCAACTTGCTGGCCCTACAGTAACTATTAACAACGCCAATACAGCCAATGCATCGTTCGTGGTTTCCTCTGGCGCTGCCAGTTATGTATTTCGATTCAGGGCGACGGACAATCTGGGCAGATTTTCAGATAGTTGGGTCACGGTCAGGACAGTCAATTCGCCGCCAGTACTGGCCACTATTCCGTCGCAAACAGTACAAGTAGGTCAAAGTTTGAGCTTCAAGGCAACCGCCACCGACCCGGATGGTGATGCTGTGACATTCGCCATCAGTGGCTTGCCATTTGGAGCTGCCTTCAACACCATGGGAGGCGATTTCGGCTGGCCTACCGCACAACCTGCAGGTCGCTACACATTTCTGATCGCTCCTACCGACGGAGCGGCGTATGGCGTGGCACAGGAGGTCAGCGTAACGATTGTTACGCCCGCTGCGTCTGGGGGTGGTTCGGTCGAATGGATGGATCTACTGGCGTTAGGTGTTCTTGCTTTGACTGGCATGACGCTTCGCAAACGAGTCGCGGCGCAACGCTGACATCGTTGCCGTGGCAATGAGGCCGCCCAGGCTACCCGCTTCGTGTGCGGGGTAATAGGTTGTAAATCCGAGCCATCCTACGGGGGCGACGGCTGCTGCAGAGTGTTGGAACCACAACTTGATCGCCAGAATGAGCAGCGTGACCAAGGCCATTACACGTATGGGAATATGTCGCCCAATCAATGAATCCTTCGCGGCAACAGTGGTAGTTGCCCGGTTTGCACGATCAACCAAGACACTGAGTGCATTCCCAGCCAACAACCCGTGCAAAGCGCCTGAGGCGCCAGCGTACGAAGCACAACCCGGATCCATGGCAATCATGACGGATACACCCAGATAACCGCCCAGCAACGAAGCGGCCTGTATACGCCACCCAATCAGTTGATCAAACGCCAGCAGGATGAATACCAAAGCAACAGCATTTACGGCCGCATGTTGCGCGCTCAAGTGAACCCATTGGGATGTCAGCAACTGCCACCAAGCTCCCGCCTCAAAAGCCGGGCGTGAGAACTGCCAGGAATCGCTCAGTCCAGGCGTCCATTGCAAACCCAACGTGAAAAAAACAAAAATGAACGCGGGACGAGCCCAACCTATTACATGACCCGATGCTGCCATGGCGAGATCAAGGGATCAGATCAAGCGCCTGCATATACGTCGGCTGCACCATCAATGCATCCCAGTCCGGTGAGGCCATTTGCGGCAGCAGCGCCAAGCGGCGCGTTTGGCTGCTATCGGACGATTGCCACAGGCCCCGCATTAGCGCCTCAGTCATGCCATCCAGTAGTTCGTCAACAGCCTGGCCACCATCCACCGACTGGTTGCACAGCAAAACCATGTCACAACCAGCATTGAGCGCCACCACACCAGCCTGGGCGTAACTGACCTGCTGACCATCGATCAAACGGGCACCAGCCATGGACAGGTCATCGCTGAACACCGCGCCACAAAAACCTAACTGGACCCGAAGAATGTCATTAAGCCACTTGGACGAAAACCCCGCGGGACGGCTATCCACCTTTGGGTAAACAACATGTGCGGGCATCACACTGGCCAGCGTCGTACCGAGCCAACCATAAGGCGCGGCGTCTTCAGCCAAGATGGCAGTCAGACGGCGTTTATCCACCGGAATGTCATGATGCGAATCGGCTTTGACAAAACCATGCCCTGGGAAGTGTTTGCCACAGTTGGCCATCCCGCTGATTTGCAGACCGTGCATCAAGCTCTTGGCCAACAGGCCAACAACCCGCGGGTCACGCCCAAAGGAACGATCACCAATCACACTGCTTTCACCAAAGTCCAGGTCCAATACCGGGGTGAAGCTCAGGTCTACCCCGCAGGCGCGCAACTCGGCGCCCAATACATAGCCGCAGGCGGTGGCAGCGTTGGTCGCACGCATGGCACCACTGCCTTCTCGTCCCCTGTCGTCGTTCATCCACATCTCGCCCAGGGCACGCATCGGCGGCAGGTGGGTGAATCCATCGGTCTTGAAGCGCTGTACGCGGCCGCCTTCGTGATCCACACAGACAAGCAGGTCATTCCGAACTTTTTTTATGTCTCGGCAAAGGGTGGACAACTGCTCGCGATTGCTCCAGTTTCGTGCAAACAGAATGATGCCGCCAACCAGCGGATGTTTGAGACGCTGCCGGTCTTTGGTCGAGAGTTCCAGGCCAGCAATATCGATGATCAAGGGCGCGTGTTGTGTCATGTGAGGAGTGGGTGGGTTGCCTACTGCGGGAAGTAAAAAAATCAATAATGCTACAAATATTATAGCTATTCACGCATATTCCACGAGGGCTAAGTGCTAGTTTTTTCAACAATACAGAAGCTTGCGGCATAGTCGGTCTCGTCTGTCACACTGACATGAACCGTGAGTCCCTGCGCGTCAAACCAGTCCTTCAGGCCGCCATGCAGCACGATGCATGGCTTGCCCGCGTTGGGGTGATCCTGTGGCAATTTGGCGATTTCGCACAGCCGCCAGGTCATGGGCATGCGCATGCCCAAACCAATCGCTTTACTGAATGCTTCCTTGGCACTGAAACGCGTGGCCAGATACCGCACACCCCGCTCGGGCCAACGTGCACCGCGCGCCTTCCAGGTGCTGAATTCGGCTTCGCTCAAAATCTTCTTCGCGAACCGTTCGCCGTGGCGCTCCAGACTGGCACGTATACGGCGTACGTCGCAGATGTCGGTGCCAATACCGTAAATCATGGCGCTGGAGTTTGGGGATAGGCCTCACTCACGCAGCGCAAATAGTCCTGGATAGTCGCTGCATAACCCATTTCCAGGGCATCAGCTATCAGCGCATGACCGATGGACACTTCCCGCACTCCGGGTACCCGTCTTAGAAAGGTGGTCAAGTTATCGCGGTTCAAGTCGTGGCCGGCATTGACACCCAGACCCGCATCCTGGGCGGCTTGTGCCGCCAACGCGAAACGGGCCAGTTGCGCCTCTTGCTTGATGCCACCCCAGGCGGCTGCAAAAGGCTCGGTGTACAACTCCACCCGGTCTGCGCCGACCGCTTTGGCGGCAGCCATGGAGTGGCCATCGGCATCCATGAAGAGGCTGACCCGAACCCCCAGCGCTTGTGCTTCGGCGATGAGGGGCGCGAGGCGTTTCGCTTCAGACGGCAAATCCCAACCGTGGTCGCTGGTGAATTGCCCTTCCGAGTCTGGCACAAACGTGCACTGATGCGGTCGCAACTCCCGCACAAAACCCATCAGGTTTTGATAGGGGTTACCTTCGATGTTGAACTCCCGGTCTGGCCACGCTTTCATCAGCGCAGACAGGTCGCGCACATCACCCGCTCGGATGTGACGCTCATCCGGACGCGGATGAACGGTAATGCCATTCGCGCCCGCCTGCAAACAAAGCGTAGCCGCTCGGGTAACACTGGGAATGCCCAGATGACGTGTGTTGCGGACCAGTGCAACCTTGTTCAGGTTGACCGAGAGTGCGGTGGGAAACTTGAAGTGCATGATCAGCGGGAAAGGCTTTACAAGGACTGAAGATCGATCATCATTTGCCGCGTACGCAAAGTACCGACCCCGCAATGGTAATTCAGCAGCGTGCGCAATTGGGGTTTCAGTTCAGCCATCACGGCGGAGCAGGCGCGCAGTGTGGCGGTAAACGGGGCATCGTCGCCCAAGCTTTGCTGCAATTCAGCCCATTGGCCGCCACTCAGGCTTGCTCGATCACCAACACTGGTCTGCCTCAAGCCGCCTTCCGGGACGAGGCTGTAATGGGTGTCTGTATCGAGTTGCGCCAGGGTCAAGGTCTGGGCGTCGAGCAGCGGCAGCAGTCCGATTTCGCGCAATAGCAACAGCTCAAAGGTACGCAGCGCTGCCTGCAAAACCTCACCGTGCTCGGAAGCGACGACCTGCACAACATGGGTATAGATGTCAAACAGCCGCGGATGAGGATCGTCGCGAGCCAGCAAGTGCAGAAGCAATTCATTGAGGTAATAGCCCGACATCAGGGCGTCGCCCGTGGGCATGACATGCCCACCCATCCACTCCGCGCCTTTGAGCGTTCGGATTTCAGCATCGCCGCCAAACGCAACATGCAGCGGTTGCAGAGGTAGCAAAATGGGACGAAAACTGGAACTGGGCCGCTTGACGCCCTTGGCAACCAGCGCGACGCGACCATGGTTGCGGGTGAAAACGTCCAGAATCAGGCTGGACTCGCTCCAGTCATAACGATGGAGCACAAAGGCGGGTTCGTCCGAGATTCGCTTACTCGTAGCCAAAGCTGCGCACCCGCGCTTCATCATCAGCCCAACCCGATCTCACCTTGACCCACAGTTCTAAAAAAACCTTCGCATCGGCCAGTTTTTCCAGTTCCACCCGGGTTTCCATGCCGATACGCTTGATGCGTTCGCCCTTGTCGCCAATCACCATGGCTTTATGACTGTCCCGCTCAACCACAATGGTGGCAGCGATGCGGAGCAGACGCTTGTGTCCCTTTTTCTGCGGTGGCTCTTCCTCAAACTTGTCGATAATCACGGTCGAGGTGTAGGGCAATTCGTCACCCGTCAGGCGAAACAGCTTTTCACGGACCAGTTCGCTGGCCAGAAATTTCTCGCTGCGGTCGGTCAACTCGTCTTCTGCGTACCACCACGACTGCTCTGGCAGGAACCCTGCACAGATATCCAACAAACGTTCAACGTCTTTTGCATTTTTAGCCGACATGGGGACAAACTCGGCAAAGCTGTGCTTTTCCTGCATGCTTTGCAGCCAGGGAGCGATATCACCCCTGCGATGCACGTTATCAAGCTTGTTGGCAATCAAAAGTGTTGGGATATTTTTGCCCAACAATGCCAGGACGCGAGCATCTGCTGGCGTAAAACTGCCCGCCTCGACCACAAACAGGATCAGGTCCACATCTGCAACAGCACCAACAACAGTCTTGTTCAGCGATTTGTTTAGCGCATTGGCATGCAGCGTTTGAAAGCCCGGTGTGTCAACAAATACAAACTGATTGGGCCCCTGGGTGCGCATGCCGGTGATGCGGTGGCGTGTAGTCTGCGCCTTTCGGGAAGTAATGCTGATCTTCTGACCCACCAGCGCATTGAGTAAGGTGGACTTGCCTACATTCGGCTTGCCCACAATGGCAACCAGCCCGCAATGCTGCCCTTGCACCGGCATACCAGAGCCAGGCGCCACACGCATGCTCTTAAGCATGGCTTCAATATCATTTTGGCCTTCAGCCCCCATTGAATCTGCGTTATTAGCTATATTTTCAGGAGCATTCATTAGTGTGCCTTTGCCTTGAGTGTTTGCAGCATCGCAGCCGCCGCAGCCTGTTCACCTGCACGACGAGAACCACCGATTCCACGTTCCGTCATATTGAATTCCGTGATTTCACACTCAACATCAAATGTTTGTTTGTGGGCAACACCCAGCGTGCCAACGACACGATAAATAGGCAGTTTCATTTTGCGCCCCTGTAACCACTCCTGTAACTCGGTCTTGGCGTCTTTCCCGATGGCATCCATCTGCGGGTTGATTTCTACGGCTTTGAAAAGGCGGTGCACCAGACTTTGCGCTACGGCAAAGCCGGCGTCCAGATACACGGCTCCAATCACGGCTTCCAAAGCATCCGCCAGAATAGACGGTCGTTTTTGCCCGCCAGAACGAACCTCCCCCTCGCCCAACCGAATCACTTCCGGCAAACCGAGGGTCACGGCCAATTGGTGCAGGGTATCCTGTTTGACGAGGTTGGCACGCACCCGGGAGAGGTCGCCCTCCGGCAATTCACCCAAGCGCAAATACAGCAAATCCGCTACCGCCAGGTTCAATACCGAATCACCCAGAAACTCCAGGCGCTCATTGTGGTCGGCCGAGAAACTGCGGTGCGTAGTCGCTTGGCTCAACAGTGAGACATTGGCGAACTGATGCTGCAACCGCTGCTGCAATGCAGCCAGCCCATCATTCACGCTCCGAAGCCTTCATGCCTGCAGGTCATTTGGATTGACCATCGTATTTCAATGTCAGATAGCCAGGACCGGCCAGATGAATTTCACGCTCATAAGCAAACTTCACGACGATCTTGTCGCCTACTTTGGTAACCTCAAGGTCCTTGCCCATGATGGAACTGATGTTGTCTATCGCGCCAGCCCGATCAAAAATTGCCCGCACCTCCGCAACCGTACCTCCGGCGCTTGCCTTGTTGACAGCCTTCTTGATAGCCTCAAACTCGATCACGGTCGGAACAATTTGCGCGCCAACAACACCGCATACAGCCAGCACCCCCCCCACAAATAGCAGCCCCAGAAATGACAATCCAGTTTGTCTGGACTTGAGTTGAGTCTTCATGAGTTATCCCTTGGCTTCAATATAAAGTTCAATCAAACGAACCGATACGCTTAAGGTTACCAAAATTCATCCAGACGAAAAAAGCTTTGCCGACGATGTTTTTATCCGGGACGAACCCCCAATAACGCGAATCCAGCGAATTATCGCGGTTATCGCCCATCATGAAATAGTGTCCCTCTGGCACCTTGCAAACGACCCCTTCAACACTGTACTGGCAATTTTGTTTAAACGGGAAGTCTTCCACCCCGGGTACAAAGGCCGGACGGTCATCGTCATTGAGCAAACGATGCGGCTTGTCTCCGAGCGACTCCTCAAATTGCTTGAAGTAGCGCATCGCGTCACCATCAAAAAACTCGGGGACTGCTGTGGTATTTACGGGTTTCCCATTGATCGTTAGGCGCTTGTTCAGATAGGCCACCTCATCACCCGGCACACCCACCACCCGTTTGATGTAATCCAGACTGGGCTTGGGTGGATACCTGAAAACCATCACGTCGCCTGATTTTGGTTTGTTACCTTCAGTGATTTTCACGTTAATGACCGGCAGGCGGACACCATAGTGATATTTATTGACCAGAATCAGGTCCCCAACCAGCAGGGTAGGAATCATGGAACCAGAAGGTATCTTGAACGGTTCGAACAAAAACGAGCGGAGCAAGAACACGGCAATGATCACAGGGAACAGTCCCGCGGTCCAGTCCAGCCACCAGGGCTGCATCAGCAGACGGCTTTTAGCCTCTGCGATGTCTCCATCAACCTGGTCAATCCCCATTTTTCCGAGATCTTCCCGCCGCTTGACGGCTTCAGCCTGAAGTCGGGCAGCCGCCTGTTGACGCTGTGGCAAAAAGTAAAACCGCTCTGCCAGCCAGTAGATGCCGGTTACAACCGTCGCCATGAATAACAGCAAGGCGAAATTGCCTTCGACAAAGCCCAAATACCAGGCAGCCGAATAGCCCACAAATGCCGCAAGAACAATAGAGGTCAGGAACTGCATCAGTCTTCCACCTGCAAAATTGCGAGGAACGCTTCTTGTGGCACCTCCACTGATCCGATCTGCTTCATGCGTTTTTTGCCTTCTTTTTGCTTGTCCAGGAGCTTGCGCTTGCGGGAAATATCGCCACCGTAACATTTGGCGATTACGTTCTTGCGCAAGGCTTTAATTGTCTCACGCGCGATGATGTTGGCCCCAATGGCAGCCTGAATGGCCACGTCATACATCTGGCGTGAAATCACTTCACGCATTTTGGCCACTACTGCCCGACCCCGGTACTGCGACTGCGAGCGATGCACGATGATAGATAGCGCATCGACCTTCTCGCCGTTGAGCAGAATATCCACCTTCACTACGTCAGCCGCACGGTACTCCTTGAACTCGTAGTCCATCGACGCGTAGCCGCGCGACACACTTTTGAGCTTGTCAAAGAAGTCCAGCACGATCTCGGCCAGTGGCATCTCGTAGGTCAACATGACCTGGCGACCGTGATATGCCATGTTCATCTGCACGCCACGTTTCTGGTTGGCCAGTGTCATCACCGAGCCCACATATTCTTGCGGCATGTACAGGTGCACGGTCACGATGGGCTCACGGATTTCATCCAGGCGGCCCTGATCTGGCATCTTTGACGGGTTCTCGACCATCTTTACGGTGCCGTCCACCCCCACCACCTGGTAGACCACGCTGGGCGCCGTCGTGATCAGGTCTTGGTCAAACTCGCGCTCCAGGCGCTCCTGCACGATCTCCATGTGCAAAAGGCCCAGGAACCCGCAGCGAAAGCCAAAGCCCAGCGCCTGGCTCACCTCAGGTTCGTAGTGCAGCGACGAGTCGTTGAGTTTGAGTTTCTCCAGGCTGTCGCGCAGGCCTTCGTACTGGTTGGCTTCCGTCGGATACAAACCCGCAAACACCTGCGGCTGGATTTCCTTGAAGCCAGGCAGCGCTTCGGTGGCAGTGAAGGCCGCACCGCCCGTGCCGGGCTTGATCAATGTGATGGTATCGCCCACTTTGGCTGCCTGCAATTCGCGGATACCGGCAATGATGTAACCCACCTCCCCCGCTTCGAGGGACGCGCGTGGCTCGTTGGCGGGCGTGAACACGCCCAGGCTATCGGCGTTGTAGGTTGCACCCGTGGCCATCATCTTGATGCGCTCTCCCTTGCCCACACGGCCATCCACCACACGCACCAGCATAACGACGCCAACATAGTTATCAAACCAGCTGTCGATGATCATGGCGCGCAGGGCACCCTCGGGGTTACCCTTGGGCTCGGGCACCCTGGCCACAATGGCTTCCAGAATTTCTTCGATACCCATGCCGGTCTTGGCCGAGCACGGAATCGCGTCAGTCGCGTCGATGCCAATCACGTCTTCAATTTCCAGCCGCGCGTTGTCTGGGTCGGCGTTGGGCAAGTCCATCTTGTTCAACACTGGCACCACTTCCACGCCCAACTCCAGTGCGGTGTAGCAGTTGGCCACCGTCTGCGCTTCCACGCCCTGACTGGCATCCACAACGAGCAGCGCGCCTTCACACGCAGAGAGTGAACGACTCACTTCATAAGAGAAGTCCACATGACCCGGTGTATCGATCAGATTGAGGTTATAGACCTGCCCGTTTTGCGCTTTGTATTTGAGTGAGGCGGTCTGCGCCTTGATGGTTATCCCACGCTCTTTCTCGATGTCCATCGAATCCAGAACCTGCGCCTCCATCTCGCGTTCCTGCAAGCCACCGCAACGCTGGATCAAGCGATCCGCCAATGTTGATTTGCCATGATCAATGTGCGCAATGATCGAAAAATTTCTGATGTGATTCATCAACGGGAACGCTTAAGTGATTGAATTAAAACGATGAGGCAAGAAAAAAGGGCGCGTCGTGTTACGGCGCGCCCTGAACCAACAATCTTTGGCAACTGCGAAGGTTGGAACTTCATTGTAGGGAAAAAGAGGTGTCTGCACAGTCCCCCAAACCCCAACATGAATGAGTTGCAACGCAGCAACAGGTAATTTATACACAGGTTATCAACAAAATTTAGGAGCAACTACGGGGACAAGTTGTGGGTGATCTGTGGAGCACTGTCGAAGCACCCCTTTTCATCCCATATCGTGGACTTTGGCATTTTTCATATGCCCATAATTCCAGATGATCAGGCTCTATTCTAACCAAAAACGCAATTTTCATCCATCAAAGTTAGTGAACGCACACGTCAATTCTGAAGATTTGGTCCGAAAAATATTTTAAAAATGTTTTTTTAAAGGGTGGCGATCAAACAAAAGCCCCACACCCGAGTCGGGGTTGGGGCTTCTTGAGCGGAGATTTCAGCGCGTTGGACGAATAAGCGCGTATTGAGCCCATTCCCCTCTGCGAAACAGCAGATTCACCGGTTTGGTCTTGTCAATTTTGGCCACGGCCGCGTCAAACTCCTTGATGTTGGTCACCTCGACATTAGCGATCGCCACAATCACGTCACCTTCGCGCACGCCCGCCTTGGCGGCACCCTCGGCTGCAGCTTCGACCTTGACGCCACCCTTGATCTTCAGTTCCTTCTTTTGGGCGTCATTGAGTTCGCTTACTGTCAGACCCAGGACCTGGGCGGCTGGGGATTGCTTGGGCTTCTCCTCAGGCGCGGCCGCCTTCTTCACCGGTTTTTCCGGTTCGATTTCCGCAATCGTTACGCTGAGATCTTTGCTTGCACCACGACGGAAAACTGTCAGCGTGCTTTTCGTTCCGGGTTTGGTGCTACCCACCATGCGCGGCAAGTCACTGGATTTTTCGATGGCCTTTCCATCGAATTTGGTGATGATATCGCCCGCTTCCACGCCCGCCTTTTCGGCAGGTGAACCGGTCTCCACGCCACGCACCAAGGCGCCTTGCGGCTTGCCCAGCCCAATGGACTCAGCCACATCTTTGGTCACTTGATCAATCTGCACGCCAATGCGACCACGGGAGACACGCCCTGATGCACGAAGCTGGTCACTAACACGCACGGCCTCATCCATAGGGATCGAGAATGAAATCCCCATAAACCCACCAGAGCGTGAATAGATCTGGCTGTTAATGCCCACCACTTCGCCACGCATGTTGATAAGCGGCCCGCCCGAGTTGCCCGGATTGATGGCCACGTCTGTCTGGATGAAGGGCAGGTAATCTCCGGTATCGCGCTGCTTGGCGCTCACGATACCCGCTGTCACTGTGTTCTCCAGGCCAAACGGCGACCCGATAGCCATGACCCACTCTCCCACCTTCAGGCGGCTCACGTCACCCACTTTGACGGCAGGCAGTCCCGCTGCCTCGATCTTGACCACGGCGACGTCACTGCGTTTGTCCGCGCCAATAATTCGGGCTTTAAACTCGCGCTTGTCGGTCAGCGTGACAAGGACTTCGTCGGCCCCGTCAACCACATGAGCATTGGTCATGACGTAGCCGTCAGCCGTCAGGATGAAACCGGAACCCACGCCGCGGGGTTGCTGTTCTTCGTCTTGCGGCTGTGCGCGGTTATTCGGTTTAGGCGCCTGCTTCGGCATATTGGGAATAGGCACACCAAATCGGCGAAAGAACTCCAGCATTTCTTCGTCCGCAGCGCTGCCACTCCCGCTGGCCTTTGCCGACACCTTCTCCAGCGTACGGATATTCACGACAGAAGGCCCTACCTGCTCCACCAGATCGGTGAAGTCCGGCAAGGCCCGACTTTGGGCAAACGCGGGCGCAGACGGTACAAAGGCGACCACAGCCGCTACGGCCATCACCCCTGCCGACAGACAAGACCGCAAATTCTTCCAATCGACTAAAAGCATCATCGACCTTTCATTGAAAACGAATCACCTTGATTACACGCAACGCTACAGACCCAGGTCACGCTGACATGTTCTAACTGGGGGCCTATTTCTTCCGCTCAAGCCCCTGCGCAAAGGCAGCGAGCGTCTGGGCTGGCGCTTCTCCCACAACAGTAAGCCACCAATCACCGATACGCCGAGTGATTGTCTGCGTAGCCCCGATGACCATCTGACCTTCCTGTCCATGGTGGCGGCGATCAAACAACTCCACAAAAAGTGAAACCGACGCAAGTCCATCCGAAAATATCCACTGCATCGTATTGTCGGCCGCAGCCGTTTCAGTAGCAGCGACAGGCCGCTTGAAACAACTCATGGCTTTGAAGCCCGCTACTGGCGCCTTGAGCACCCAGCCTTCAACGGCAGCCGTTGTCTTGATCATCTCGGGCCTGTCGACCTTGTAACCCTCGGTATTGCTCATCATCTGGTTGAGCTTTGTCATGTTCACGGGCGCATCCAGTTGCAACTCTGAAAAAGCAGACTGCTCCAGCACCCGTCCATCTACATCGAGTGTTTGCAGCTTCACCACCAGGCCGGTCCGTTTTTCGCTCCAGACCCGATAGCCATAACGCAGCTTGTCTTTGGGCTGCAACACCACCACATCGGCATCAAATCCGGCCACACGGTCATGCCCCGCCTGGCGGGCACTGTAAAACTGCGCGATTGAAGAGTCCGCTGATTGCAGGAGATTCGGAAACAGCCCCAGCGACTCGCGCCGCTCCGCTACCGCATGTTTGCTTTCAGGCAGAAAGGTAATGACCTGATCGTCGCGCCGGAACGTGGAACGGGGGGGGCCGCTCAGCGACTCCACCCGCTCCATCTGATTCTGACCATCGCAGATATGCCAGATCTTCGCGCTCGCCATGCTGGACCCCGACGACACGACGAAGGTGCCAATGTAGGCGCGACGGCGTGAAGCCTCATGCATGCGAAGAAGCCATTCGTTGATGCCACGGTCCGGTTGGGCAGTTTCAACTGGGCCGGACGACAAGCCGGGTGCCGGCGATACGGCCGTCTGCGCAACGCCAACACTGCAAGCCCCGGCAACCGCAGCCAAGGCCAGCGCAGCATCGCGTACACGGCGAAGCCAGCTACCGGTAAACAGGGTTATCTGCATGGGTCGCATGTCTTACCCCCACCCTATCGGTTGGGCACCTCAAAAGTAGCATTACGCAGAAATCCGGCCGGCATCTGCAAGGCGGACGTTCCGCCAAACTGCTTGTGCGCGGCCAACAACTCATCCAGCCGTGGATCACGGATCATGATTTGGGGTTGCTCGATCGCCACCACGGTAGCCGAGGCAGGGGCAGCAGGCGCAGCTGCCAGGTTGACAGTCGGTGCGGTGTTGAGGCCACCTACCAGGCCCCATCCCACGGCGGCTACGGCCGTGAAAGATGCAAGGCCAGCCACCAGCTTCCAGCGGAAGCGGGAAACATTCGCACTATCTCTTTTAGTGTCAAATTGGCCATTAGCCCCCGCATTTATTGCGTCAGGAGCTATTAATTTAACAGCGTCAGCTGATTGAACAGCTACCTCTTCACTCTTCAACCTGATCTGCAGACGTGCAACAAATGCCAGATCATTATGGCCGGCCGCATCGCCCGAACGCAGCACGTCGCCCACCACGTGGTAGGCATGCCAGGTAGCGCGAGCATCATCGTCCTTGCTGACGGCTTCAACCACCCGAGCAAACTCCTGCCCGCGCAACTGGCCGTCAGCCAGTGCGGAAATCGCTTCGCGTGTTTTCAAAGTGTCGTTTGTCATCTCATTCCACCTTTTCAGACCTGCTTTTCAGGCCTACCAACGTTTTCCCGACTGGTTATCCAGCAAGGGTTTTACTTTTTCAGAAATCGCTTCACGTGCCCGAAAAATGCGCGACCGCACGGTTCCGATCGGGCAATTCATCACAGTCGAAATTTCCTCATAGCTCAGCCCTTCGATTTCCCGCAAAGTCACCGCCTGACGCAAATCTGCAGGTAAAGCATCCATCGCGGCGTTAACCACCGCTGCAATTTCCTTGGCCGCCAGCACCGATTCAGGCGTTTCATCTGACGTTGGTTCGTTTCCGTGCCAGGAAGTTTCATCGTCATCGTCACCTGAACGTAAAGACCCCTCAGACACGGTCGGATCGCGTTTCAGTTCCAGCAACGCTTTCTTGGCGGTGTTGACGGCAATCCTGTACAGCCAGGTGTAAAACTGGGCGTCACCACGGAACTGGTGCAGGGCTCGGTAGGCACGGATGAAGGTTTCCTGAGCGATATCTTCCACCAGATCAACATCCCGCACCATGCGTCCAATCAGCCGCTGAATCCGGCGCTGGTATTTGATCACCAGCAATTCAAAAGCCCGTTGGTCACCCGCGACCGTGCGCTCGACCAGCATCAAGTCGCTATCAGTGGTAACCGGGGGTAACGCGTCCGTCATGACAACCTTGCGTCCACAGTCAAGGTAGTTGAGGCGATACCGCCTTTGGTGCGAGGGTGAGCATAAAAGGCCCTCCGCAGGGGCATCCACTGGCCGGGGCTGGTGCGCAATTCGCGCAATAGCCAGCGCGGCTCACCCCCGGCACCTGAATACTTCAACAACAGGAATCTCTGAAAATCGAGATAAACCGCCAGCGCGCCGGAGATAACCCAATTGGCATCAACCCGGATCCAGGCCGACAAATCCCAGCGCAATTCGCCCGTCGGCATACGCCACCAGGTTCGAAGTACGGCGGCTCCGGCCAGCACGAGCAAAGTGAATGTGAAACCTTGCCGCCAGCCGGTAACGTCTGCACCATGCAGCCAGCAAAGCCACACACACAGACCTGTCAACCAGAGGCCTGCGATGACATACAAATGGGCTCGGGAGCGACGAACCGGATAGCTGACCGCGGGGGCGCTATTCATGGTCCGGCCCGTTGCGACGGCCTCAGACCCGCTTGAAAACGAGTGTGCCGTTTGTCCCGCCGAAACCAAAATTGTTCTTCACCGCCACGTCAATCTTCATGTCACGTGCCGTGTTAGCACAATAATCCAGGTCACACTCGGGATCCTGATTGAAGATGTTGATGGTGGGAGGACTCTTCTGATGATGAAGAGCCAGCACCGTGAATACCGATTCAATACCACCGGCGCCACCCAGCAAATGACCGGTCATTGACTTTGTGGAATTCACCACCAACTTCTTAGCATCGTCACCAAAAGCGGCTTTGATCGCGTTGGTCTCGTTAGTGTCTCCCAGCGGAGTCGAAGTGCCATGGGCATTGACGTAATGCACGTCACCCGGGTTGACACCTGCATTGCGAAGCGCCATTTGCATAGAGCGGCGTGGACCGTCCACATTGGGTGCGGTCATGTGATAGGCATCACCGCTCATGCCAAAGCCAGTCAACTCGGCATAGATTTTCGCACCACGGGCTTTGGCATGTTCGTACTCTTCGAGCACCATCACACCCGCACCTTCGCCCAGCACGAAGCCATCGCGATCTTTGTCCCAAGGGCGTGAAGCTGTCTTGGGATCGTCATTTCGCGTACTTAGGGCACGGGCAGCGGCGAAGCCACCAACGCCCAATGGAGAAACAGTTGACTCGGCCCCGCCAGCCACCATGACATCACAGTCACCGTATTCGATCATGCGCGCCGACAGTCCAATGGCATGCAAACCGGTGGTGCACGCCGTAACGACGGCCACGTTGGGGCCCTTGAACCCGAACTTGATGGATACATGGCCCGAAATCATGTTGATGATCGAAGCCGGCACAAAGAATGGTGATACGCGACGCGGGCCGCGATTAACCAGTTCGTCCCGGGTTTGCTCGATCATGGGCAAGCCACCAATACCCGATCCAATATTGCAACCGATGCGTGTGGCCTCTTCCTCGCCCAAGGCATCGCCGACCGGTAAACCGGAATCAGCAACAGCCTGGCAGGCCGCCGCCAGCCCGAGGTGGATGAAGCGGTCCATGTGACGCGCTTCCTTCTCGGGAATGTAGTCCGCAATATTGAATCCCTTGACCTCACCAGCGAATTTGCACGCAAAGGCGCTCGCATCAAAGCTGGTGATGAGTTCAATGCCGGACTGCCCGGCCAGCAATTGGGTCCACGACTCAGCCACCGTGTTACCCACGGGGGAGATGCAACCCAATCCTGTTACGACTACGCGACGACGGGACATACGCTGAAGATCCAATCAGGCTTTTTGATGGGTGTTGGCGTAGTCGATGGCGTTTTGCACAGTCGTGATTTTTTCGGCATCTTCGTCCGGAATTTCGATCCCGAACTCGTCTTCCAGTGCCATCACCAGTTCTACGGTGTCCAGCGAGTCGGCGCCCAGATCGGCCACGAAAGCCTTGGCGCTGGTGACTTGTGACTCTTCAACACCGAGTTGTTCGGCAATGATTTTTTTGACGCGTGCTTCGATATCGCTCATGGGTTCCCTCAAAGGGTTGTAAAAGAATCCGTAATTTTAGCCGGGCTTGGAGCCTTCCCCAATACCAACCGCTGGACGGACAAACCAGCTTGAACTTACATGTACATACCGCCGTTGACGTGCAGCTCCTGCCCCGTCACATAACTGGCTTGTGGTGACGCCAGATAGGCCACCGCGTGCGCAATATCGTATGGTTTGCCTAGATGGCCCAGCGGGATCTGGCCCAGCAGCGCCTTTTGCTGCTCTTCCTGCAAACTGGCGGTCATGTCGGTTTCGATAAAGCCAGGGGCGACGCAATTGACTGTGACATTGCGCGAACCGAGCTCGCGAGCCAGTGCACGGGTCATGCCCGCCACGCCGGCTTTGGCGGCAGCATAGTTGGCTTGCCCCGGATTGCCTGACGCGCCGACGACCGAGGTGATGCTGATGATGCGGCCATAGCGCTGCTTCATCATCGTGCGCATCACGGCGCGGCTCATGCGGAAAACCGCCTTGAGGTTGGTGTCCAGCACAGCATCCCAGTCGTCGTCCTTCATGCGCATGGCCAAGTTGTCGCGCGTGATGCCAGCGTTATTCACCAGAACCTGCAAACCACCGTGTTCCTTGACGATGGCATCGATTAGCGCTTCGGCAGCGGCAGCATCGTTCACATTGAGGTTTTTGCCGCTGCAGCCGGGGAAACTGGCCAGTGCAACGCTGATCTTCGCGGCGCCATCGTCCGTGGTGGCGGTACCGATCACCTTCAAGCCCTTTTTTGCCAGCTCAAGTGCAATGGCGGCACCAATGCCACGAGAAGCACCCGTCACCAAGGCCACTTGCCCCTCAAATTTCACGTCGCTCATGTCAACAATCCTTTTACGTCAGCCAGACTGGCCGGGTCAAACAGTGGCGCTCCGGTCATCTCGGCATCAATACGCTTGACCATCCCGGCCAACACCTTGCCTGGGCCACACTCAACCAGCGTCGTCAATCCATGCGCCTTGATGGCCTGCACGCACTCCACCCAGCGAACCGGACCAAACGCCTGACGGTACAGCGCGTCACGAATACGGTCGGCCTCCACCTCAACCGCCACGTCAATATTGTTGATCAGCGCCATTTGCGGCGACCCGAACTCGACAGATTCCAGCTGCTCACGCAATTTGTCAGCGGCGGGTTTCATCAGACTGGAGTGGAATGGCGCTGACACAGGCAGTGGCAGGGCCCGCTTGGCGCCATTGGCTTTGAGCACTTCGCAGGCTTTTTCCACTGCCGCTTTACTGCCAGCGATCACCGTTTGCGCGGGGTCATTGAAATTGACGGCTTCAACCACTTCAGTCGAATGCGTTCCGAACGAAGCCGTGACCTCGGCGCAGCCAGCCATCACGCGTGCCGCATCCATACCCAAAATTGCGGCCATCGCTCCAGTCCCCACCGGCACGGCGTCCTGCATGGCCTGTGCCCTGAAGCGTACCAACGGCGTCGCCTGTGACAACGTCAAGGCACCTGCTGCGACCAGCGCAGAATATTCGCCCAGCGAATGCCCGGCAACGGCTTGCGGTGCAACACCGGTCTCGCTCATCCAGACCCGGTAGGCCGCAACGGCTGCTACCAGCATCACTGGCTGGGTGTTGGTGGTCAGCGCCAGGGCTTCTTTCGGGCCTTCATGAATCAGTTTGCCAAGGTCTTCGCCCAACGCTTCAGAGGCTTCTTTCAGCGCTTCCACCACAACGGGGTGGTGACCCCATGCATCGAGCATGCCCACTGCCTGGGAACCTTGCCCCGGGAAAACAAATGCGAATGGTTTCATTGAATCTGCCGAAAATTACGGATTAAATGAGGCTAGAGCCCTCGTGGAATATTCGTGAGAAGCTACAAATTCAATAGCACTGCACCCCAGGTGAAACCACCACCCACACCTTCCAGCATGAGCAACTGACCTGGCT
This sequence comes from Pseudomonadota bacterium, assembly GCA_029561195.1. Taxonomy (GTDB): domain Bacteria; phylum Pseudomonadota; class Gammaproteobacteria; order Burkholderiales; family Burkholderiaceae_C; genus Egaibacter. The sequence continues at coordinate 9,424 of JAKQJK010000120.1, read as the reverse complement.
TAACCTTGCCTGCACGCACACCGGCATCCAGGGCCAGCGGAATCGACGCAGCCGACGTGTTGCCATGCTGGTCCACCGTCACGATCACTTTATCCATCGACAGCTTGAGCTTTTTGGCCGTGCTTTGCATGATGCGGATATTGGCCTGATGCGGAATCAGCCAGTCGATATCGGCCTGCGTCTTGCCAGCTTTCTCCAGCGTGGCTCTGGCTGCATCTTCAAGCACTCCGACCGCCAGCTTGAACACAGCCTGACCGTCCATCTTCAGCAGCGGGTCGCCCGTTATGTGGCCACCCGACACGTGCCCTGGCACGCACAGAATGCCAACGTGTTTGCCATCGGCATGCAGGTCGCTGGCTAAAATGCCTGGCGTTTTGGACGCTTCCAGCACAACCGCGCCAGCACCGTCACCAAAAAGCACGCACGTGGTTCGGTCCTTGAAGTCAAGAATTCGGGAAAAAATTTCCGAGCCAATAACCAGCGCTTTGTTTGCGGCACCAGTTTGAATCATGGCGTCAGCAATGGTCAGCGCATAGACAAAGCCGCTGCACACGGCCTGCACGTCAAACGCCGCACCACCGGGAGCGCCTAACTTGTGTTGCACGATGCACGCCGTGGACGGGAACACCATGTCAGGCGTGGACGTAGCCACAATGATCAAATCGATGTCCCTGGCATCCACGCCCGCCGCCTGCAATGCATTTTTGGCCGCCGCGGTGGCCAGATCGCTGCATACAACATCAACGGCCGCAAAATGCCGGGCGCGAATTCCGGTGCGTTCGACAATCCAGTCATCCGAAGTTTCGACGCCACTGACGGCCAACTCGGCCACCAGATCGGCGTTACTCAAACGACGGGGGGGCAGATAACTACCGGTTCCAGTGATGCGGGAATAGCGTCTCATTTAGTGCGCCGGGGCTACCGTATCGGGCTGCACCGGTGCGCCAGAAGCCATCAATAGCGGCGCGGCGTGGGCAATGCGAACCTGAACTTTGTCCAGCAAGTTGTTGCGGGCTGCATCATACGCCCGCTTCAATGCATACTCAAAAGCCATTTCATCCGCAGAACCGTGGCTTTTGAAGACTAGCCCACGCAAGCCCAACAGTGCTCCGCCGTTGTAACGCCGATGATCCATTCGCCTTTTAAGAGCAGTTATTACCGGATAGGCGATGATTGCCGCCAGTTTGGTTAAAAAATTGCGGGAAAATTCCATTTTCAGGAAATCCACAATCATCGCCGCCAGACCTTCACTGGTCTTTAGCGCCACATTGCCGACGAAACCGTCGCAGACAACGATATCCACCGTACCTTTGAAAATGTCGTTACCTTCAACGTTGCCAAAGAAGTTCAGATCGCCAGATTTAGAGGCTGATCGCAGCAATTCACCTGTTTTTTTGATGACTTCGTTGCCTTTAATGGCTTCTTCACCAATATTGAGCAAGCCAACCGAAGGGTTGTTATCGCCACTCAGTACGGAGACCAGCGCTGAACCCATTACCGCGAACTGGAACAAATGCGCTTCTGTGCAATCCACATTGGCACCCATATCCAGCACCGTAGTGGCATGACCCTTCGCGTTTGGAATTTGTCCGGCAATAGCGGGGCGGTCTATGCCGTCCAGCGTTTTGAGCACGTAACGCGAAATGGCCATTAAGGCGGCTGTGTTGCCGGCGGAAACGGCCGCCTGGGCCACCCCCTCTTTCACCTGCTCCACCGCCACGCGCATGGAAGAATCTTTTTTGCGGCGTAATGCAACTTCCAGCGGGTCGTCCATACCGACAACTTCGCTCGCAACGACCTTGGTTGCACGCGGGTGGGAGAAGTCCTGGAGACTTTCCTGCAAACCCACCAGTACCAGACTGGCGTCCGGGTGCAGATCCAGAAACTGGCGGCAAGCCGGTAGCGTGACACGGGGCCCGTGGTCACCGCCCATGCAGTCAACAGCAATGGTGATCATGGGAATCTATTGAAGAACCAGACGCATCAAAACAAAGGCCCGACGCTACAACTAAAGTAGCTTCGGGCCCAGGCTTGAATAGCTCGATCAGGCTTCAGACTTGGTCTTCAGCACCTTGCGACCACGGTAAAACCCGGTCGGGCTGATGTGATGACGCAGGTGAGTTTCACCAGTGGTTGGCTCCACAGCGATGCCTGGAACAACCAGCGCATTGTGCGAACGGTGCATACCGCGCTTGGAAGGAGATTTTTTGTTTTGTTGGACGGCCATGATCCGCTCCTGGTCTATGCACCGCCAAAACCGGCGATGCGTGGGGTTGGTTGGATACGCGAAAAATCGCGCGAAGCCTCAGATTATAGCCTAACTGGTTGATTTAGCTTGGTTTGCCGATCTGCATTTTGGCTAAAACCGCAAACGGATTGGGCTTTTCAGGGGTCACAGAGTCAAAATCTGCGTCCAGCGCCTCCAGTTTGACGGACTGGGGACAGGTTTCGTGGCGCGGAATCAACGGCAACTCCATCAGTAGCTCGTCTTCCACAAGCGCCGGCAGGTCGAAATCCCGGGCCAGCACCAGCACGTCTTCTTCCGACTCGTCATCCTCGGCCTCGGCCGTTTTTTCATCGGAAACAAAGCGGAATTGCCGATCAACAGACAAAGCCACGTCCACCGATCCCATGCAGCGCTGGCAAATCAGTGGCACGATGGCGCCGGCGGTTAGACTGAGCCAGACCTGATCCTCGCCGCTGGCACCCGGACGCATCTCGCCGTGCGCCGACCAGTTGACCACTGAATCGCCACCTAGCCCTCGTGTTTCCTGCATGATTCGCTCAAATTTCGATAGCGATTCATGCCCGGAAACATCGCCGCCAGACAGGGCAAGCGCCTTCAAATCCAGATGGCGGGCTGCCGTGACGGGTTCCTTGTCGTGTTTCATGCACGCAGTGTAAGAGAATCACGCCATGCCGCAACCTGCCAACCGAAAACTCATTCTGGGCTCTACCTCCATCTATCGTCGTGAGATGCTGTCGCGTCTGCGCATCCCGTTCAACGTGGTGTCGCCCGAGGTGGACGAGACACCTCACCCGTCTGAAACGCCGCAGCAGCTGGCCTGCCGTCTGGCCATGGCCAAGGCCCGCGCCGTCGCCGCCCGACACCCTTCCAGCATCGTGATTGGCTCGGACCAGGTGGCTGATCTGGACGGTGTGCCACTCGGCAAGCCACACACGCATGACCGCGCCGTGGCCCAACTACGGCGAATGCGTGGCAAAACCGTGATCTTCCAGACTGCCGTGGCCGTGGTTTGCCAGGAGGCCAAATTCGCGCAGATGGATCTGGCACAGGTAAAAGTGACTTTTCGCGACCTGAGCGATGCTGAGATTGAGGCCTATCTGCTGGCCGAAACGCCGTACGACTGCGCTGGCAGCGCCAAAAGTGAAGGTCTGGGCATTGCCATTCTGGAAGCCATCGACAACGACGACCCGACCGCGCTGGTCGGACTGCCTCTGATCCGCACTTGCCGGATGCTGCGGGCAGCGGGTCTGGTGCTGTTATGACGGGTCGCCTCTATCTGGTACCTGCCCCGCTGGACTTTGGCTGCGCCAGCGAAACCCCTATAACTGATGTGATCCCCTCCGGAACGATGCAAATCGCCGCCCGGCTGGAACACTGGGTCTGCGAGAACGCCAAGACCGCCCGCGCCTATCTGAAACGCATCAACGCGCAGCACCCGCTATCCATCCCGTTACAGGCACTACAGATTCAGGAACTGCCGCGTGAGGTGCATAAAAAAGGCGATCACGGCGGCACGTTCGATGCCAAACACCTGCTAACGGCCGCCACGCAAGGCCACGACGTGGGCCTGCTCAGCGAAGCGGGTATGCCCGCCGTGGCCGACCCCGGAGCATCCGTCGTGCGGGCTGCGCATGATCTGGGTATCGAGGTGATTCCGCTGGTCGGCCCAGTATCGCTGCTGCTGGCGCTCGCGGCCAGCGGCCTGGGGGGGCAGAACTTTGCCTTTGTCGGCTACCTGCCGCAGGACGCTATAGAGCGAACACAACGCATTCGCGAGCTGGAATCGCTTGCGCTGAAAACCGGCCAGACCCAACTGTTCATCGAAACACCCTACCGCAACGCCGCGCTCTTGCAGGCGCTGGTACAGACGCTGCAGTCCAATACCCGACTGTCGGTGAGCAGCGGGCTGACCCTGTCCAGCGCAAACACACGTAGCGAGTTGGCCAAGCAATGGCGACAGAAGCCAGGCGGGCCGGACAACCAGACCCCTGCCGTGTTTTGTATTGGGCGATAGACGGCCCTCAACTTGAAAACCCTTAGGAAAACCTCACAACCTGGCCATGATGCAACTCGTATACGCTGCGTTTTTAATAGCTACTCTTTCAATATCGACGAGGGCTGAAGCCATTATTCGTTGTGAAATGAACGGCAAACCGGTCAATTCCAACAATGGTGCAGAAACCGCCGGCCTGACCGGACTGCTGCGCTGCCGGGAAGAGGACACGGGCCGCCTGCAACGCGAACAGGAACTGCGCGACGGCAAGTACCTGGGAGTCGAACGGTTTTTTGACCGCGAAGGCAAGTTGACCCGTGAGCGCAGCGTGAATGAACGTGGGAACAGCCAGGGCCCGGTGCGCGAGTTCTGGCCCAATGGCCAGGTGAAGCTGGAAGAAGTGGCCGAAAACGGTGAAACCCGCGGCGTGGTTCGCACCTTTGCGCAGAGCGGCAAACCCCAGCGCGTGAGTTTTGTGCAGGACCGCCAGACGGTGTTTTCGCTGGAATACAACGAGCAGGGCCAGATCAATCGCCTGCAATGCCCTGCCACCAGTGTGATGGCGGAGGACCGCAAGCCGTGTGGTTTTGAGGGCCGAGCCGACACCGTTTTATTCGGCAACAAGGGCGAAAAGTCAGGCCAGCGCACTTTTGACAAAGGCCGTCTGCTGGAGGCCATCAATTGGCAGACCGATGGCAGCCTGGCCAGCCAGCAACTGTTTGATGGTGGGCGGCGTGTGCACCGCAACTACAGCGCACAGGGCAATTCAACCAGCAAAGCCGTGCTGCGCGAAGAGCGGGTGTTTGAGGACGACGACAGCGTATTGAATTCAACCCGGGGCAAGTTACAGTCCTTGAAGTTATGGGGCTCCAACGGACAGATCATTGAATACCGCCGCTACACGGAAGGTCGCGAAGTGGCGCTGGACCGGTGGTATCTCAATGGCGCCATCAAGGAGCGGGCCATCACGAGCGCCACAGGTGCTGAAGCACGTCTGCTGCGCGAAAGCTTTAATGACGCTGGCGTGATGACCCGACGGGAGCAGCTCATGGCCAGCGGACGGGAATACGAGCGCAACTACACTGGCCCTCAGCAAGCCTTCCATGACAACGGCAAACTGGCCTTCGAGGACACCTGGAGCGCCCCCGATGAACGCGGCCGCACGCGGCTCATCGCCCGCAAACAGTGGGATGAAAGTGGCCGCCTGATAGCCGACGATGAAATTCTTGAGGATGGCTCACGCAAACGAAAGGCCGGTAGCGTGGGCAGCTGAACCGGCCCTGAGACGGAATCAGCGAAGGCCTGGGACGGCTTTCGCTGCCCGAATACTGCCCTCGCCGATAGCGGCTCCAAAGCGTTTGACGAGCCGCTCAGCCACGTTGTCGCGCAAGGTGTAGTCCACGAGTTCCTCGGCCTTCACCACTTCACGCGCCACGTAGTCCAGGTTACCCAGTTCATCTGCCAGACCCAGTTCGATGGACTGCTGACCGCTCCAGAACAAACCGCTGAAAGTATCTGGCGTTTCTTTCAACCGCGTGCCACGCCCGGCTTTCACTGCTTCAATGAACTGCTTGTGGATCTGGTCCAGCATGGTCTGGGCGAATGCGCGCTGCGTCTCGGTTTGCGGGCTGAAGGGATCCAGAAAACCCTTGTTCGCGCCCGCCGTCATCAGGCGGCGCTCAACACCGAGCTTGTCCATCAAACCCGTGAACCCAAAACCATCCATGAGTACACCAATAGAGCCCACGATACTGGCCTTGTCCACGAAAATTTTGTCGGCCGCGACAGCGATGTAATAAGCTGCCGACGCACAGGATTCTTCCACTACTGCATATACCGGCTTCTTGTGGATCTCTTTCAACCGGCGAATCTCGTCGTTGATGATGCCCGCCTGCACCGGGCTGCCGCCTGGCGAGTTGATGAGCAGCACCACGGCCTGTGCACCTTTGTCTTCAAAGGCGCTGCGCATAGCAGCCACAACAAACTCGGCGCTGGCCTCCGCGCCAGAGGCAATTTCGCCCTTGATCTGCACAACCGCCGTGTGCGGAGTGGACACATCGGCCGAGGGTCCGCTTCGATCCATGACGGCCCAGGCTACAAAAATGAAAAAGGCGAGCCAGGCCATCCGCACAAAAGTGCGCCAGCGACGCGAAGCACGTTGCTCGTCTAGCGCAGCAAACGCGAGCTTCTCAAGCGCAGTGCGCTCCCAGCCTGGTTGTTCGGCCGATGCACCACCAACTCCGCTTTTCGTAGCAGCCGGCGCACTTTCAAAGCGGGATTCAGGCCATTTCGGCTCAATGTTCTGGTCTTCTGGGCGGATTGGATCGGTCATATTCAAAACTCGATAGGTTTCAGGTTATGGGCAGTATGCCAGTGCACGACACCGTCAAACTCGGAAAGGGCAATCTTGACGAGTCCGCCACGACACGGCCCGCCGATGCAGGCACCGGTGGAAGGGCTGTACATCGCCCCGTGGGTGGCGCAAATCAGCCAGTTCCCGGAGCTGTCAAAAAAACGGTTGGGCTGGTAATCCATTTCCATCGGTACATGGGAGCAACGGTTCAGGTAGGCATGCGCCTTGCCTGCGTGGCGAACGGCAAATGCACGGCAGGTTTGACCGTGGTAAATCACGTCAAATGGAACTGCGTCACCACTGTCCAGCAAATCAGGCGCGTTGCACAAAGGAATCAGTTCCTCAGCCATGCGCCACCAGCCAGTCGTGCAACTCGCGCACCGAATGCGCCACAAAACGCGGCTGCAGGGCATCAAATGCTGCCGGTTCGTGGGCGCCGTAACTCACACCCACACAGGCGCAACCGGCGTTTAAGGCCATTTGCAAGTCGTGCGTCGTGTCACCAATCATCAGAGTGCGTTCAGGGCCAACTCCAAACTCGGCCATGAGCTCCCGCAACATCAGCGGATGAGGCTTGCCGGCCGTCTCATCTGCGGTGCGGGAGCCATCAAAGACACCCTTGAGTTCGACCGCCTGCAAGGCCTCGTCCAGCCCATGGCGACTCTTTCCCGTGGCCACAGTAAGCAGGTGGTGGCGCGCTTTCAGTTCTGCCAGTAGCGGCAACACGCCATCAAACAGGCTGATGTCGTTCTGGTGTGCAATGTAATGGTGGCGATAGCGTGCACCCAGCTCCGGGTACTTGTCTTTGGGCACATCCGGCGCCGCATGGGCCAGCGCCTGCATCAGCGCCATGCCAATAACATACGATGCATCCTTGTCGCTGGGCACAGTGCCCCCTACATCGCGCACGGCCATCTGTATGCATCGCGTGATGATGGCTGTGGAATCGAACAGGGTGCCGTCCCAGTCAAAGGCGATCAGGTCAAATTGTCTGGATTTCACGCGGATTGGACCTTGTTCGTGGGTGCAGTCTTATTCAATTGCACAAAATTCTCCAGTTCAGGCGGTAGCGGCGCGGTCAACGACAACGCCCCGGAGGTGGATGGGTGGGTTGCTGTCAGGCGCCAGGCATGCAAAAACATGCGCTTCAGACCCCGCTTGTGCAAAGCCTTGTTCAGCTCAAAGTCCCCGTATTTATCGTCCCCGGCAATGGCAAACCCTTCGCTTGCCAGGTGCACCCGGATTTGATGAGTGCGCCCGGTCTTGATCGTGACCTCCAGCAAGGTAAAGCCATTCAGCTTTTCCGCAATTTTCACCAGCGTGACCGATTTCATGCCGTCCGGATCGTCCCGACCCACGACCTTGACCCGGCGCTCACCCTCCCCGGTAGCGCCATCAGCACCAGCAAGAAGGTATTTTTGGAGCGGCTTATCTAGCACCTTCTTGTTGGCGGGCCAGTTGCCAACTACCAGCGCCAGATAGGTTTTACCGGTTTCCCGTTCCCGGAACTGGTCCTGCAGGTGTTTCAGGGCGCTGCGCTTCTTGGCAATCAGCAGAATGCCACTGGTTTCGCGGTCCAGACGGTGCACCAGTTCCAGGAATCGCGCCTGCGGACGCGCCATGCGCAACGTCTCAATCACCCCAAAACTCACCCCGGAGCCGCCGTGCACCGCAATACCCGCGGGTTTGTCGATCGCCAGTAGATGCTCGTCTTCCAGCAAGACCGGAAACTCCCTTGCGGGCGCGCCACGGGCCTGGTTCTGGGCTACCGTTTCGGCCATCGCCTCGGCTTTTTCTGCCATTCGCTCAGACAGCCGGACTGGCGGCACCCGCACCAGATCACCCACTTCCACCCGGGTATCGGCTGCCGCCCGGCCCTTGTTCACCCGCACCTCGCCGCTACGGATGATGCGGTAAACATGGGTTTTGGGCACGCCCTTGAGCTGCCGTATCAAAAAGTTGTCCAGCCGCTGGCCAGCGTAGTCTTCATCGACGGTTACAAACGTGGCCTGGACCGCCAGCGCTGGTGCGGACGTTGGCGGTTCCACGGGTCTGGAGACTGGCTGGGCAAAGGCTGGCCGAGGCCGTTTGACACCTGCAGCGGGCCGCTTGCCGGAAGCTGTGGTTTTGCGCGAAGCTGGCCCTATAATGTGTTTCACTAGCGATGCGCTGTAAGTGGTTGATTTGTCTGGAGTTTAGTCCACACGAGTCGGGAACCGGTCCAAAGACCCGAATCCCAAACCACAAACAGCCGCGCTGGAAGGTCGATGCCCATGCCGGTCATTGCCCGCAGGCGACGAGTGCCAGGCACCTCGCGGCGAGCGTATGACATGGCAGACAAGTCGACGTTTTGCGAATACAACTTACGGAATACCAAGCGTGCAGCCCCGGTCAAAACCAAAGGCTGCATGCGGATCCAGCCGAGAACAAGTCCTTTAACAGGTAGCTCCTTGACAACAACTCTGGTCAGTCTGATTTTTATGTGCCTGCGGCGCTTCATCACAGCGATGAGCCCTGCATCCCGCGCAAATCAGCCGCCACTTGCTGCTCAACGGGCGCCAGCGGCCTTCAACCCGATAGCCCTCACCTGTTTGACCCCTGCTCGCTCCATCCACGCGCCTACGCCCAGACCACTCGGTTGACTGAATAATCTCAGTCGGCCCGGTAGCGTCGCAAGCTCTCCGGCAATTCCCCACGTTCGCACAGCGTCCTCTTCGGCATCGTTGGCCCATTTTTGGGTTTGAGAGACGATAACGAAAAAGGAAGAGCAACCATGAAACGGATGCTGATCAACGCCACGCAGGCTGAAGAACGCCGCCTGGCCATTGTC
>JAKQJK010000016.1 GCA_029561195.1 Pseudomonadota bacterium | reverse complement strand
TGGTGGATGATGATAAGGATAGTGGGGATGAGGCCATTTATGACTCGCTGGCGAGTTTCACCAGCAACCGGGGCACGGTGGTGACGGAGTCGAAGGGCCGATATTTGTATGCGCCGAACCACAACTGCAACGATTATCTGGTGTATCGGGTGAAGGATCAGCGGGGGGGCGTGGTGACGGCGAAGATTCACATCCTGGTGGAGCCTTACTATGGGAAGGTGGAATTGCGGCATGATGGGGGCGGGACGGTTACTTTGTCATTCTACGGCATTCCGGGTTATGATTACTACATTCAGCGCAAATGCACGGTGGAGGGCACCTGGGCGGATTTGTATGGGCCGTTGACCTGCACGGCGGCGGGGTTGGTGACGCACGATGATACGCCGGGGGGGTGCAATCCGGCGTTTTACCGGCTGCGCACGGCGGGCGAAGTTTGCCAGTAGATTGAGGCGGGCTGGAGTTGCGGGCCTTGCGAAAACGGGTTTCAGGCAGCCAACCCACCGTAGGGGGTGAGCGCCTCGTCGGGGCGCTCATTGCCGCCATCCCGCCCAAGGTATTCAGTTTGAATTGGTGACCGTCTTCTTCCGGCGGGTGAACTATTTCTGCAGAAAAGGATGCGAGTTGACTCACGATCCAGGTTGCCCAGGACCGTGAGAAAGATCTTCAGCGTGGCCTCAATCCTTTTCTTCAAGGCAAAAGGGCCCAACGCGACGTGTTGGGCCCGCAGCCGGGCCTTGATCGGCTCGGGGATTTGAGGGCTTTCCAGCAGTCGCTGATAGGGGGGTGCGGTTTCTTTTCATAGGTCTTAACCGGGATATTTCACGCCCCGCACGAAAAACCCGCAGGCCGGAGCGCGGGCATCTTGCCCGCTTAGCCCGTTTGGAGGCTGTAAGCGGGCAAGATGCCCGCGCTCCAGCCTTGCAGGTGTGGGTCTTGCCCCCTTGCCGTTCCCGGCGAAGTCGTTTGAAGGTGGGGCGGAAGTGATTCTGATACCGGCTCCATTCCTTGCTATAGAAGTCGTTGAGCAAGGGCACCCGTTGTGGATACGCGAAACGCTGGCAGCCCAACCGTTGGCGCACGTGAGTCCAGTTCTTTTGCTCGCCGTGAGCATTGTCGCTCTTGCGGTAGGCGCGGCGGCGCGTCCAAGGTACTTTGAGCGGGCGGCCCGTCAGGTATTCGTAGAGGGGCCAGTTGAGGAACTCACTGCCGTTGTCACTGTGGAAGCTCCGCAGGGGAAAGGGAACCACGCGCTCCAGCTGCCGGATTGGATCCCGGATGGCATGGCGGGCTTTGTTCCCTACGGCGCGGTTCTCCGTCCACCGCTGAAGAGGTCGGTAAAGGTGAGGGAATTGACGTAATCGCCGCTCGTGGTGTCGTCGCAATGGGCGACGGTGTCCACGGCCACAGTGCCGGGTTGGCGGGTATCGGCCGGGTGGCCCGGAGCCCTCTCCTTAAGTCAACGTATCGGCGAACACCTCGTCCGCCTCCCCGCCCCGGTAACATTTATCCGGAGTCAATTCGGAACCGGCAAAACATTGAATGAAACATTGACAGAAGACCTCCGGATGGCTAAGTTTAAGCGTTTTATGTGGTGCCATGGGCCAACAGACGGGATTCAAACGGGCGGCTTCATCCGGCGGCGGCGTTCGAGTGCGCGCGGCTTCTGGTGCGGCGCGCCTACAGTATCGCCGATACTCAAATTACAGGGTTCACTGTATAGGCAAAATTGACTGTCTGCGTAATAGTTGGATGCGTTGTTAGATGAAACCAAGAGTGCGAAAGATTGAGCGCATGAAAGATTCAAGTGCGGAAATGAGAACCACCGTGCGCCAAAGTATCCGTAGAGCGGGTGCCGAGAGGCCCACCAGTGCCGTTATGGGCGGCGTAGCCCTGATTTGCTGTCTGGCTCTCTTCCATACCTCACCGGCATCGGCGGCTAGCTGGGGGCCCTATGATCTGGGCGTTTCCTGTTCCATATATTCTGATGCTAACAACGGGTCTTTGAGAACGAGTTATTTCTCGTCTGGTGCCGGCCGGAGCATACTCAAAGCAGATGATGCTTATATGGCGACTATGCCGGATGCATCGCTTTGTACCAGCGCCTCTTTTACCATTGCCTTTATGCGGAGTGGGACGTACAGCTCGTCTCAAGATAGCCCGGTTAATATTTACAGGATCACAAAGGCGTGGGATCGCTCTACCGTGAAATGGACCTCTCCCTGGGGAACACCTGGCGGGGACTACGGGAGTGTAGGCACTAGTTCACAGAGTGTTGTCTGGCCGGCGGATGGCACTATTTACACCTTCAACGTAGGGTCGGGTAAAAACTTTCCTTATGGAGTTATGTTCAAGGGAAACACTGAGTCCTCCATAAGCTATCGGAAAGCCTGGGCGCCGAACAGCCCTTATCCTCGTCTAACCGTCAACTACACCCCGCCGGCGGGCACGGCCAACGGGAACATTCGGAGTTGGGCCTATCTTGGGCACTACGCTCAGGGCTCGTCTGGCGACCACGTGACGCGCATCAATACGGATCACGTTGCGGGCACGTATGGGGGGGTGAGCGTGGACGAGACCACCATCGCGCCCAATGCAGCCAACGGTTCGGCCGGCCACAGCTATGGCAATTCCTATGGATCCTATAAGTGGAAGCAAGGGACCGGGAGCGCGGATGTGGTCAGCCTGCTGGAATCGGGCTTCTATAACGCGGCCAGCAAGGACAACGGCACTACCTATGCCGCAGTCTATATGTGGTACTCCGGCGACACTAGCAGCGACACCTATATTGGCTGGGGATCCGACGACGACTGCAAGATTTATGTGAATGGAGTGCTGCGGGGCTCTTTTCTCGGTGACGGGCGTGGTGCTTCCGCCGACCAGGATTTCAGTGGGCCTTTCACCCTTACGAAGAACACATGGTACCGCGTGCTGGTGAAGGTGGAGAACGGCGTTGGCGGCTACGGCCTGCACCTGCGTTTTGCCAATGCGAACCGTACGGCGCGCTCTGGATGCACCTTCTACACCACCGACGCGACCGCCCCCAGCACGCCCTCCGGCCTGGCGGTGGCCGGCGTCACGTCTGATGTCTGGCAGAACACGGTTTCCAGCCCGACGTTTACCTGGACTTCGGGCACCGATTCCCAGGGCAGCGGACAAGGCGTATCGGGCGTGCGCGGGCAGAAGTATTATTTTGGCACCAGCAGCGGCGGAACTCCGGACACATTTCAGGCGGGCACCAGCTATGCCCCGGGGGCGCGGACTGACGGGACTTACTACTTCAAGGTGAATACGATTGACTACGCGTTGAATGAATCCGGGGTGGCGACTTTCATCTTCAAGTATGATGCCACCCAACCGAACCCGATCTCTAACTTCAGTTCCAGCAGCCCCGGCAACAGCGATACGGCGTGGTATAATAGTGCGGGCGACTTGGTTTGGACCTGGACGGCCGCAACCGACGCCACCAGCGGCCTGGATGGCTACGCTATCGTGCAGGACCAAACCGCTGGCACCCAGCCGGGGGAGACCAAGACCCACGAAGAGACCGCAACGAGCTATACGCTGACCGGCCCCAAGGCCACGGGGGAATATTGGCTCCATGTGCGGAGCAAGGATAATGCGGGCAACTGGCTGGCCGCCGCCAACACCTCGCACCGTCGCATTCGCCTGGATCGAACGGCGCCAACCGGGGTGAGCCTCTCCATCGGCGCCGTCACGACGGACAGCATTGCCGTGACCGGCTCGGGCACCGATGCGCATTCAGGGGTGAATGCGGCCACGGGCTACAATTACAGTTGCACCGGCAAGAGCGATAGTGGGGGCAAGGGCACGACGCATATCTGGAGCGGCCTGAGCGCGAACACGAAATACACGGGGCTGCGCGTCACGGTCAGCGACCAGGCGGTGCCGACGCCCAACACGGCGGCCTCGGCGGACTTGAGCAAGTACACGCTGCAAAACCCGGCAACGGCCCCCACGTTTGACACTATTACGACGAACAGCATTGCGCTGGTGACGACCGGGCCGGTCAATCTGGCGGCGGATAATTCGGGGGTGATCTTCAAGCGCAATGGGACCACGGACCTGGCCAAGGCGCAAGCGTTGACCACTACGGATGGGGGGTTGGCGGCCAACACGCAGTACAGCTACACCGCGCGCGGTGTGAACGGGGAC
>JAKQJK010000013.1 GCA_029561195.1 Pseudomonadota bacterium | reverse complement strand
CAGGAGTTGGGAACCTTGGCCCCGGGAAGCCCGGTATTGGTAACGGTGGTGGCCAGGAGACCGCCCCGGGCGGGACGGGTAAGCAGGTTGATCCCGTAACCCACATTCCAAATGTTCGGATGAGTGACGGAATCCGCCCCGTCCGCCAAACTGCCGTCATCCAGGCTATTCGTGACGGAAAGTGTGAGGGTATTCCCGGCTTGCAACACATGGTTGCTCACCAACAGGCTGTCGGCATCAATGCGAATGGCGCCCGCCGCACCTGCCGCCAGGAACGCGCCATTGGTGAGCACCGCAGTCCGTGCCTGCCGCAACTGAAGGGTGCCGCCGGTGGCCAGGAAAGTGCCACTATTCAAGAAATTAGTGGCAAAGATGAAACTGCCAAAATTGGTAACGCCGCCGGTGTTGACAAAAACGGCGTATGGGTTGGTGGAACTGTCCGGACCTTGGTAGGGCGAGCTTTGTGACCCGCCAAACACGATGAGGTTTTGCGCCCGGATGCCGCCATGATTGGTGAGATATTGCAACCGCGGTGTCGCCGACGGCCACAGCACCGCCGGATTAAGATAGTTCAGGATGCCGGCCGGAGCGGGGGCGCCGGGCGCGTTGGTCGCCAGAGTCAGCCGCCGCGTGTTAAGCAACAGATTAGAGGTGACGTTAAAGACATCGCTAATAACGATGCGGTCATCGCGCGTCGCGGCATTGGTGGCGCTCAGGCTAAGGGTTTGCACCAGCAGCGGCGAAGAGGGTTCGAGTTGGGTGTCCACGAAGAGCACGTGGTACCGATTGGTGATGTTATTTATAATGTTGGTCCAGCGCGCGCTAAACAGGTCGCAGATGCCAATCGGGCGGGGCAGGTAGGGCGCCAGCACGTTGGTGATGTTCAGGAAGCCGTTGGTACTGCGCAGATAAAGATCGGCATGAGGGGCCGTAATCTCCGCGCCGGCACTGCCTCCGAAGTGGTTGGTGGCTTTCAGCAGCAGATAGTTGACGCTGCTGATGTGGGCGTTGGTGAGGACAAGGTATTTGTCGGCCGTCAACTCGATGCGCCCGGGCAGGTTGGTGA
>JAKQJK010000116.1 GCA_029561195.1 Pseudomonadota bacterium | reverse complement strand
TCAAGCGGCCAGCCATTATTGACCGCTCGGGCAATGGCGAGTTCAGGTAAACCCGTCCAAATACCCTTCAAATCAAGCCTTCCGGGCGGCCTCACGGTACACCAGAAGCGGCGGCTTGTTTTCTTCAATCGTGGACTCGTCAACCACCACTTTGTCCACATTGGCGGTGTTGGGTAGATCGAACATGGTGTCAATCAAGGATTGCTCCAGGATCGACCGCAAGCCCCGGGCCCCGGTTTTCCGGGCCAAGGCGCGCTTGGCAATGGCTTTCAGCGCGGATGGGCGAATTTCGAGATCCACGCCCTCCATCGCCAGTAACTTGCCATATTGTTTGACGAGTGCGTTCTTCGGTTCCGTGAGAATTTGCACCAAGGCATCTTCGCTGAGTTCGGCAAGGGTTGCGACCACCGGCATGCGACCCACCAATTCAGGAATCAGGCCAAATTTGATCAAATCCTCTGGCTCCACTTCCTTGAACACCTCGGTCAGGCTACGCTGCTGCTTGCTCTTGACCGTCGCTCCAAAGCCAATACCTGAAGACTCCGTTCGGTTGTCGATGACTTTTTCCAGGCCAGCGAACGCACCACCACAAATGAACAGGATATTGGTCGTGTCGATCTGCACAAAATCCTGATTGGGGTGCTTGCGTCCGCCTTGTGGCGGCACGCTAGCCATGGTGCCTTCGATCAGTTTCAGCAAAGCCTGCTGCACACCCTCACCCGACACATCACGTGTGATGGACGGATTGTCTGATTTGCGGGAAATCTTGTCGATCTCGTCGATGTAAACGATACCCCGCTGGGCCCGATCCACCTCGTAGTTGCAGCTCTGCAGCAACTTCAAGACGATGTTTTCAACGTCTTCGCCCACATATCCGGCTTCAGTCAACGTGGTGGCATCGGCCATCACAAAGGGAACATCCAGCATACGTGCCAGTGTTTGGGCGAGCAACGTCTTGCCTGAGCCCGTGGGGCCAATCAGCAAGATATTGCTTTTCGCCAGCTCCACATCGTCTTTCTTGGCTTTTTCCTTGTGACGAAGGCGTTTGTAGTGGTTGTACACCGCTACTGCGAGCGTGCGCTTGGCAGGTTCCTGGCCAATGACGTAATTGTCCAGGTTGGCCTTGATCTCGGCCGGTGTGGGCAACTCGCCTTTTGCATCACGTGTTTCCTTGCCAGCAGGCAATTCGTCCCGGATGATTTCGTTGCAAAGCTCGATGCACTCATCGCATACGAACACTGACGGGCCTGCGATCAGCTTCTTGACCTCATGCTGGCTCTTGCCGCAAAACGAGCAGTACAGTGTTTTTTCGCTGGAGGAGCCTTTTTTCTCGGCCATGGGTGGAACGCCTTTTCGATCAGATTCCAGATGATACTCAAATAAAAACGGCGGTTTCTGAGACAGAAAACGCCGTTACAGCTCAATCGCTGCGGATAAACGGGATCAGGGCCGCTTGGCAATCACCTGATCAATCAGCCCGTACTCTTTCGACTCGTCGGCAGACATATAGTAGTCACGCTCAGTATCCCGCGCAATGCGGTCCAGCGGTTGCCCGGTACGTTCAGCCAGAATTTTGTTTAATTGTTCACGCGTCTTGAGAATTTCACGGGCCTGAATCTCGATTTCAGTTGCCTGGCCCTGACTTCCGCCCGACGGCTGGTGAATCATGATTTTGGAGTTGGGCAACGAAAACCGCTTGCCTTTGGCGCCAGCAGCCAACAAGAACGCGCCCATACTGGCTGCAAAGCCTGTACACAGAGTAGAAACATCCGGCTTAATGAAATTCATGGTGTCAAAAATGGCCATGCCTGCCGTGACCGAGCCACCCGGAGAATTGATGTAGAACGAAATGTCCTTGTCCGGATTTTCACTTTCCAAGAACAGCAACTGCGCCACCACCAGATTGGCGGTCTGGTCATTGACCGGGCCCACCAGAAAAATCACCCGCTCCTTGAGCAGGCGCGAATAAATGTCATAGGACCGCTCGCCGCGCCCGGATTGCTCGATCACCATTGGGACCATGCCCAAGCCTTGTGTTTCCAGTGCGCTATTGGTAAAGCTCATGTTGTCTCCAAAGATATCTGTACTGTACAGAAAAAATACGTCAGAAATGAAAATGGGGTCTGTTCCCGGAACCACAAGTCCGGCACAGACCCCATGTCAGGCTAGGTCTTCGAAGCGATGATCAGTTCTGCCCCATCAGTTCATCGAATGAAATTGACTTGGGTGTTACTTTGGCTTTGCTCAGCACAAAGTTGGTGACGTTGTTTTCAATAACGATACCTTCAACTTCTGCCATGCGTTTCTGATCGCCGTAATACCAGCGGACTACCTCGGCGGGCTTTTCGTAGCTGCCAGCCAGCTCATCAATATGCGCCTTGATCTGATCAGGCTTGGCCTGCAGGTCATTCGTCTTGACCAGCTCGGCCACCACCAGCCCCAGACGGACGCGGCGTTCGGCCTGTGGACGGAACATGTCTTCAGGAATTGGCGCGTTTTCGGCATCCTTGATGCCGCGCTGCTTGAGCTCGGCACGGGCACCTTCTACCAGACGCTCCAGCTCTGACTGAACGCTCGCGTTAGGCAGATCCAACTCGGCTTTGGACACCAGAGCGTCCATCACAGCCTGCTTGTTGCGGGACAGCAGGCGGAACTTCACTTCGCGTTCCAGATTTTTCTTGATGTCAGCACGCAGGCCCTCAACAGTTGCCTCGGCAATGCCCAGCGATTTGGCGAGCGCTTCGTTCACTTCAGGCAGGTTGGCGGCTTCGATCTTCTTGACGGTCACCATGAAGTCGGCAGTTTTGCCCGCCACGTCCTTGCCGTGGTAGTCAGCGGGGAAAGCCAGCTGAAAAGTTTTGCTTTCGCCCGATTTCATGCCACGGGTAGCTTCTTCGAATTCCTTCAGCATCTGGCCATCGCCCAGGATGAACTGATAGTCATCCGCTTTGCCGCCAGGGAAGACTTCTCCGTCAATCTTGCCTTCAAAATCCACGGTCGCACGGTCGCCGTCTTGCGCCGCAGCATCGTGTGCGCGTTGGGCAAACGTGCGGCGCTGCTTACGCAGAATGTCCAGCGTTTTATCGATGGCCGCGTCGGTCACTTCGGCGTCGAGTTTTTCCACTTCCGCAGTGGACAAATCGCCAAACTTCACTTCAGGGAATACTTCAAACACGGCGTCGAAAGCCATTTCACCTTCAGGTGAACCTTCTTTTTCCGTGATTTTGGGCTGGCCGGCCACGCGCAGCTTGGCCTCGTTGGCAGCTGACGCAAACGCCTCGCCGACCTTGTCATTCATCACTTCGTAGTGCACTGAATAGCCATAACGCTGGGCCACTACGTTCATGGGCACCTTGCCAGGACGGAAACCGTCCATCTTGACCGTGCGGGCCAGTTTCTTCAAGCGGGTTTCAACTTCGGACTGCACTGCGCCAACAGGCAGCGTCAGCGTCATTTTGCGTTCCAGCTTTTCAAGGGTTTCAACAGTTACAGCCATCATCGTTCTCCTAAGTTCTCTCATCAAGTGGTGCGCGGGGGGGGACTCGAACCCCCACATCCTTGCGGACGTCAGGACCTAAACCTGGTGCGTCTACCAATTTCGCCACCCGCGCACTGAAATAAAAAGGGGAGGTCTTGCGGACCTCCCCTGTGAAAT
>JAKQJK010000371.1 GCA_029561195.1 Pseudomonadota bacterium | reverse complement strand
CCTGCTCAACGGCCTGCTGACCTTCCCGGTCACCGCCACGCCCAACTGGAGCGATGCCGAGAAACAGCAGGAGCTGGACAACAACGCCCAAGGCATTCTGGGCTACGTGGTTCGCTGGATCGACCAGGGCGTGGGCTGCAGCAAAGTGCCCGACATTCACAACGTGGGCCTGATGGAAGACCGCGCCACGCTGCGCATTTCCAGCCAGCACATGACCAACTGGCTGCTGCACGGCGTGGTGACCGAGGCACAAGTGAAGGCAACCTTCGAGCGCATGGCCGCCGTGGTGGACAAGCAAAACGCGGGTGACCCGCTGTACATGAACATGGCGGGAAACTTCAGCACGTCAGCGGCTTACAAGGCTGCAACAGATCTGGTATTCAAGGGTTTGACGCAGCCCAGCGGCTACACCGAACCGCTGCTGCACGCCTGGCGGCTGAAGGTGAAGGCGGGGACGGCTTGAGGCGCCTTGTCATCTGCTATTTATTCAATAGCTTGCTACGCATTATTGATGTGCGTCTGTAGGCCAATTTGACACTTGAAATCTCACAAAACGGCACCCTTGGGGTGCCGTTTTCATTGAACCGCAGACGTCCTCGTGTTTGACACCACGGCGGCTAAACTGTCCTCATGCCGCAATCCCGGCGATGGAGAACCTTCATGCAAGTAGCCCTGCCCGTGGATCCCAACCTGTGCCCCCTGTGTGGGCAGCTCAATGAATGCGCCATGGAGGTGGAGCGCACCACCGGCGTCAAGCAGCCGCCATGCTGGTGCAGTCAGGCCAAATTCGAGGCCACGCTGCTGTCTCGCATCCCGGAGCATGCGCGAGGCAAAGCCTGCCTTTGCTCTGCGTGTGCGCAGGCCGATGCGCCATGATGCGCTGGCTGGATAGCATTCCTCTGCCCTTGCTGATTGCTCTCGCGGTGTGGATGGGCGTGGCACCGATCACGCCAGAGCCTCACCTGATTGAAAAGCTCCGGATGCTGGGCAACGGTACATTGACCCGCCCACTAGACATCTTCGACCTGTGCCTGCATGCGGCGCCGCTGATTCTGCTGGCCGTGCGGCTGTGGCGCAGACGCAAGAGCAGTATCTAGCGCCTGGACTCCGTTGTACCGGATATCGAGCGAGGTGCCACCACGGCGCGCTGGCGGGACAGTGAATTCAGCAGCCAGGTGAGCCCCAGCGCTGCAATGGTGAGCCCAACAATCAACGCGATCCAGAAGCCCTGCGCAGCCATCGGCTCCACCGGTCGCCAAGGCAACCACGCGGGCGCGAGCCCCAGCACGCAGCCCAGCGGCAACGAGAAGCCCCAGAAAGCCGCAAGGTGAATGATCATAGGCGGGCGGGTGACCTTGTAGGCACGGATGGCGCTGCTCGCAGACACCTGGGTAGCGTCGGAAAGCTGGAACAGCGCTGCAAACACCAACAGTTGCGCGGCCAATGCGCCCACGCCAACATCCTTGGTGTAAGCCCAGGCGATCTGGGTGTTGAACAGGGCAATCAGACAGGCCGAAACCGCCGCCACACCCAGCGCCATACCAACGCCCACCCAGGAGCGAAAGCGCGCGGCCACTGGGTCGCCAGAGCCCAGCGCCTGGCCAACCCGGGTGAGCAGTGCAATGCCCAGGCTCATGGGCACCATGAACACGAGTGATGCAAAGTTCAGTGCAATGTGGTGCGCCGCCACCTGTGTGGTGCCAAACCCGGCCACCAACAGGGCGATCAAGCTGAAGGCACTGGTTTCAGCAAAATAGGTGATGCCGATGGGCACGCCAATCTTGAGCAAGCCGCGAATGACGTGCCAGTTGGGGCGTTGAAAATCTGAAGGCTCCGCTAGGGCACGACCCAAGGCAAAAGGCCGGGTCTGTGCATATGCCGGGGAGCGGTGTATCCACCAGACGATGGCGATGAGGTCGAACCATACACACATGAGCGTCGCCCACGCACAACCCAGCCCACCGAGCCGGGGGAAACCTAGATTGCCGAAGACCAGCAACCAGTTGACCAACGCGTTCAATCCCAATGCGATCAGGGCAATCACCATCATCGGTTTGGTCTGGTTCAAGCTGGCGCTGTAGCCATACAGCACGCGGTAGCAGCAAAAAGCGGGCAATGCGAAACTGATGACCAACACGAAGTCTTTGGCCAGTGCACGCACCACCGGTTCGATTTCCAGATGGTCAAAAACTAGTGCTGCACCATTGGCCACCAGCATGGCCAGCAGCCCCACACCGAGCGCTTTCCACAACGCCTGACGTACCACGTTGGCAATTGCGCCAAACTCTTTCGCCCCCACGTGCTGAGACACGATGGGGTTCACCGACATCAGCACCCCCATCAGTGTGACGATGACGATGTGCCAGATGGAAACGCCCAACGACACACCCGCCAGGTCTTGCGCTGACGCATGGCCGGCCATAGCCACGTCCACCACCGACATGCCCACCGTTGCCACCTGCCCGATGAGGATGGGCCAGGCCAGCAACCACAGGGCAGAGGCTTCGGTTTTGACAGCAGGGGATCGAAGATGGCGCAGCGGCATGAAGGAGAGGTTCGACGGACAGCCGGTGATTGTGCCGCAGGCTCTCACGCCGCATACGGTGATTCCTTTTATGATGTCCACACGGATTTGCATCTACACCCAAGGAGAAGAAGTCATGCCAACGTACCACGTCGAAATGCTCGAAGGTCGCACCATCGAGCAAAAGCGAAAGCTCGTTCAGGAAATAACACGGGTCACTGTCGAGGTGCTGGGCGGCTCGCCCGATTCGGTTGACGTGCTGATCACCGACGTCAAACGCGAAAACTGGGCCACAGGCGGCAAGCTATGGACCGAGCCGCGCTCCTGAACCAACTCACTTGACACACCCCGCCACACTGCCCGAGCTGCAGGCGCATTACGGCGCGCGATACCGCTGGCTGCTTCTCCTGGCGGTGATGATCGGCACGATGGCGTCCATCATGTCGTCTACCATCATCAATGTGGCAGTGCCGGACATGAGCAGGCATTTCAGTCTGGGGCAGGAACGGGCGCAGTGGGTGGCGTCGGGCTTCATGGTAGCCATGACGGTTTCCATGCTCACCACGCCGTGGCTGCTGGGACGTTATGGATACCGCCGCACCTACGTGGGTTGCATGTTGATGCTGATGGCGGGTGGCATCGTGGGCGGTATTGCCACGAACTTCGGCCTGGTGCTGGCGGGCCGGGTGGCCGAGGGTCTGGCGGCCGGTGTGGTGCAGCCGATACCGGCCATCATCATCCTGCGTGCGTTCGAGCCCCATGAACAGGGGCGTGCCAGCGGCATTTTTGGCATGGGTGTGGTGCTGGCACCAGCCATTGGCCCCAGCATCGGCGGTGTGCTGGTGGACCTGTTTGGCTGGCGCTCCATCTTCTTCATGGTGGTGCCGTTTTGTCTGGTCTCGCTGTGGATGGCCTACCGCTTTGTGCCGGTGACCACACCCGCGGGCGTTGCCGCCAGCCGCGACGGCGCCGGGCTGGACTGGCGCAGCCTTCTGCTGGCCAGTACCGGCACGCTGTGTCTGCTGAACGGGCTGGTGCAACTGCACGGTGGCTTGACGCCGCAAGTCGTCGCGCTGCTGGCCGGAGCCACGGGCGCACTCATCTGGTTCGTGGTTCGGCAACGGCGTCTGGGTCATGCCGTGAAACAGGGCATTGGCAACGCACCCCTGATGGATCAGGCGCTGTTCACACATCGCCAGTTTGCCATGGGCAGCATAGTGGCATTCATCTATGGAATGGCGCTGTTTGGGTCTACCTATCTGCTTCCGGTTTACATGCAGCTGGGGTTGCAACTCTCACCATCTCACGTCGGCACGATCTTGCTGCCCGCCGGTGTGGTGCTGGCCGTCACGATCGCCATCGTGGGGCGACTGGCAGATCGCTATGCCACCCATTTGCTGGTTAGCGTGGGCTTGGCCTTGCTGGCGGCTTCGTTTGCGCTGATGGTGCTGGTTGGCCTAGGCACGGCGCTGGCAGTCGTAGTGGCGTTTGCAGTGCTCGGACGTATTGGCCTGGGTTTCATTTTGCCCTCGCTCAACCTGGGAGCTATGCGCGGACTGAACCAGGCGCTGATTCCACAAGGATCCAGCGCCATCAACTTCATACGCACGCTCGGTGGTGCTGCCGGAGTAAGCCTGTGCGGTATCGTGCTGGAGTGGCGCCTGGGTGTGCACGGCGACTCGCTGACCAACGCCGCCAGCAGTCCGGCGCGTCTGGCCGCTTTCGACGAATCGTTCCTGATGCTGGCGGGTCTGTGCCTGCTGGCACTGGTAGCGGCCTGGCAATTGCGAGAAAGCAAATAGAGAAAGTTGTGGGCAAACCACCAAACCGTGAATCCGGCACAGACAAGGCTTGAAACTTGCATCTCATTGCGGAATCAGAACCTGTACCCGACAGTAAACTACCACCATGTGCCAACTCCTCGGAATGAATAGCAGGCTTCCCGCCAGCCTGACCCTTAGTTTTACCGGCTTTTCACAGCGCGGGGGTTGCACCGACCACCACGCAGACGGCTGGGGCATCGCTTTTTTCGAGAGTGAGGGCGCAGCGCCGGGCAAAGGCATACGCTACTTTGTGGACAAGGAAAGCGCATCCACGTCGCCCATCGCCAAGATGCTGCGCACTTTCCCCATCAAGAGTCACAACGTGGTAGCCCACGTGCGCAAGGCAACGGTGGGCGCCGTGACGCTGGAGAACAGCCATCCGTTTGTGCGTGAGTTGTGGGGCCGCTATTGGGTGTTTGCCCACAACGGGGACCTGAAAGACTTTGCGCCCAACTTGCATGGCGCCTTCAAACCGGTGGGAGACACCGACAGCGAAGCCGCTTTTTGCTGGATCATGCAGGAGCTGTCCAAATCACATGCCGGCGTACCCAGCGTGGAAGAGCTCACGTTGACGCTACGGGATCTGGTACCAGAGATTGCAAAGCATGGCACCTTCAATTTTCTGCTCAGCAACGGCCAGGCACTGTGGACTCACGCCAGCACCAAGCTCTATTACATCGTACGGGAACACCCATTTCCGGAAGTTCAACTCAAGGATGAGGATGTGAAAGTGGATCTGGCAGACCTCAATGGGCCCGATGACCGGCTGGCTATTGTGGTCACCGAGCCATTGACAACCAATGAGACCTGGACGCCTCTGGCGTCCGGTCAGCTGATGACATTTGTGAACGGCAGC
>JAKQJK010000110.1 GCA_029561195.1 Pseudomonadota bacterium | reverse complement strand
CCCAGAATTTCAGACGCGATGGTGTAGCCACGCAGGTGGCAGCCACCCCGGTTGCTGGTGGCATAAGCCAGCCCGATACCCTGAATGGCACGACCGTCATAGGCTGGAAATTCCTGCCCCTTGGAGCTCATGCTCAACTCGGGGTGACCGTATTTGGCCGTCAGGCGTTTGGAACCCTGGCCAATTTCCTTGCCAAAGCCGCGGCCGTAGATGGTTTCTTCGGTCAGAAAAGCCAGCGCCTGAGCCGAACCAAACGTCGCCTCAATGCCCACCTGCTCTTTGGTCAATACGCCCATGTCATACAGTTCCATCACGGCGCCAACCGTGGTGCCAAAACTGATGGGGTCGATGCCCTCTTCGTTGCAAAGGAGGTTGGCATATTGCAGCGCTTCCAGGTCATTCACGCCATTGGCCGCGCCCAGCGCCCAGGCCGCTTCGTATTCCAGGCCACCGGAGGCACCCCGGTATTGCGGCTTGTTAACGATGGTGAAGTGGTTTTCGTCCATCTTGCTGATTCGTCCGCAGGCGATGGTGCAGCCAAAACAGGCCTGATTCGTCACCAGGTGTTTCTTGCCGTCACTCTTGCGCGGCGTCGCCATGGCCTCAGCCGAGATGTCCTTGGCACCTTCGAACTGGTTGTCGCGGTGGTTGCGGGTGGGCAAGGCACCCACTTCGTTGATCACGTTCATCAGCACCTGGGTGCCATAGGCCGGTAGACCCTGACCGGTAACACCGTTTTCAGCCAGCACTTTCTTGCCGGCTTTGACGGCCGCCATGAACGCCTTGGGGTTCTTGATGTTGCCCACGCCTTTGGTGCCCCGCACGGCAATGGCCTTGAGGTTTTTGCTGCCCATCACGGTGCCCACGCCTGAGCGGCCAGCCGCGCGGTGAAGGTCATTCACCACGCTGGCGAACAACACGCCGTTTTCGCCAGCCTTGCCGATGCTCGACACGCGGGTCAGTGGGTCCTGCAGGCTCTTCTTGAGGGTCTCTTCGGTTTCCCACACGCTCTTGCCCCACAGGTGGGCCGCGTCGCGCAGTTCCACCACGTCGTCGTTGACATACAGGTACACCGGTTTGGGCGACTTACCTTCAAAAATCAGCATGTCCCAGCCCGCCATCTTGAATTCGGCACCCCAGTAACCGCCCGAATTGGAGCAGGCCACCGCGCCGGTGAGCGGGCTTTTGGTGATGACGGTATAGCGCCCGCCCGTGCTGGCCATGGTGCCGGTCAGCGGGCCGGTAGCCCAGATGATCTTGTTGTCAGCCGAGAGCGGCTCCACCTTGGCATCTACCTCTTCCACGAGGTATTTGGTGCCCAGCCCACGTGATCCGATGTAGGCGCGCGCCCAGTCCATGTTGGTGGGCTCCACCTTGATGGCACCGGTAGTCAGATTGACGCGAAGGATTTTTCCAGTCCAGGACATAGTCGTCTCCTTAAGCAGCAGAGGGTTGGTTGCCAAGCTTGTCGGCCCAGGCGGCCATCTTGCCAAGCCCGGTCCAGTTGGCATCGATGAAGGTGATGGCACCGGTGGGGCAGGCGTCGGCACAGGCCGGCTCGCCGCCGCACAGGTCGCACTTTTGCACCTTGCCGGTTTCTTCCACGTAGTTGATGGTGCCAAACGGGCAGGCAATGGTGCAGACCTTGCAGCCAACGCACGTCGCTTCGTTCACCTCCATGGCACCTGTGGCCTTGTTCATGGTGATGGCTTCCACCGGGCAGGCATGCAAGCACCAGGCTTCGTCGCACTGAGTGCAGGTGTAGGGCACTTTTTTACCCGTATGGTGGAAGTCGAATACCTTGATGCGCGATTTTGCGGTGGCAAACGTGCCGTAGTTCTCGAACGAACAAGCCATTTCGCACTGCAGACAGCCGGTACATTTGTCCGGGTTGATGTACAACACCTTTTGCATGTGTCTCTCCTGTGGGTAGTGACGCCTATGAAGCGCCTTGCCTATGAAATAACGAACATAGGCATTGTTGGACGAGTCAGGCGCCAGATACCTAGGGAGAACCCTAGTCGGGATTGGCAAAGCGCATGAAATTCTCAATTTGAAACAAGCAGAATCAGGTCTAATTCCCCCATGCAGCCCGTCGCTCATTCCCTGCCCAGCGCCTCCAGCACCCCCGGTGCCGCCAATGCGGCCCAGCGCCTGCTCCAGATCGACCTGGCCCGTCAGGCCGTCCTGCGGGAAGACAAGCCCATGTCGGGGCTGCTGCCGGAGCCCTGGATCGAGCGGTCGTGGCGGCGCTGTCTGGTCAACGGCCACCGGCCCCAGCAAGCGGTGGGTTTTGACGTAATTCCTGCGCAAGCCCTGCGCCGCATTGAAGAAGCCAATCACACCCTGCTAACCGCCGCCCGCCCCGTGCTGGGCCAGCTGGGCCGCGCGGTGGCGGCCACCCGATACTTTGCCATCCTCACCAATGCCGACGGCGTGGTGGTGGATGTGAACGGCCCGGTGGACCGCCATGACCGGCGCGCCGAGGTCATCAGCCGCATTGGCGTCGATCTGTCGGAAGCCCGGGTCGGCACCACGGCGATCGGCGCCGCGCTGACCGAGCTACAGCCGGTGTGGCTGCACCGGGGCGAGCATTTTTTTGATGCCAACGCGTCTTACAGCTGCGCCGGTGCCCCGCTGTTTGGGCCGGACGGCCGATGCGTGGGCATGCTGGACCTGACCGGCATCGACGCGGTTGAGCGGCCTGAACTCAAACACTTGGTGATGCACTCTGCGCGAAGCATTGAGAACGCACTGACATTGAACCAGCCCCATGACCTGACCGTGCGTATCAACTGGCCCGGCCACAACCTGGACGAAGACACCGACGGGCTGATCTGTCTGGACCCCGATGGCTGGGTAACCGGAGCCAACTCGGCCGCGCGGCAGATGATTCCCCACCTGTCCGCGGCGCTGGCCACCAGCATTCACTGCAGTGACTTGTTTGCCATGAGTTTCGAGTTGCTGTTTGACGGCGCGCAGCCACGCGCATCAGGCCAGCGAACGCCGGTTGAAGTGCCACTGTGGTCCGGGCTGCGGCTGCATGCGGTCGCGAGCCGGGCGGCGGGATCTCATATCACCGCACCAACAGGTCTGGCCACTAAACCACCCTTGGCCCTAAAGGATGTGGAAACCGCAATGATCCATCAGGCCGTGACGCAGGCCAAAGGCAACGTGATGCAGGCCGCGTTGGCGCTTGGAATCAGCCGGGCCACGGTTTATCGCAAATTAGGCAATAAAAACAGGCCTTAGCCCTCGTGAGATACGTGCGAGTAGCTATTTAATTTGTAGCAAAACGCTTTAACTTTTAACGGTACCCCTGAGGCGACTCAACGGTCCACCCAGTTCGCTTTGCCAGCACGTCCAGGTCCGCCAGGTTATCCAGATCCATAATGAAGTGGTCGTTGGCGGTGACATGCCGCCAGACGGTTTGCGGGTTTTGGTGCATGAACTCACGACAGGCCACGCGACGATCCATGGCCAGAATCTGCTCCACAGCGCGGCGGGAGACCACCACCGGATTTCCCCGCTGCCCGTCCACCACTGGAACGCAAAAGTCATGTTCGGGATACGCCTTGAAGGCTGCCATCAATTCCTGAATGTCAGCAGCGTCCACTAGCGGCTGGTCGCAAAGCACCATCAGCAAGGCTTCGGCAGACGGTGACGCAGATTCCAGCCCCAGCCGCACCGATGAGTGCTGGCCGTCCTCAGGTGAAGGGTTGCGCACCACGCGTGCCCCCATCGATTGCACTACCGAAGCAATGGCGTCGTGATGGGTTCCGGTCACCACCAGCACGTCCGAAATTCCCGCCTCATTCAAAGAGGCCAACAGACGCAATACCAGAGGCTCGCCGTTGATGCGCAGCAGCCCTTTGGCCACGCCCCCCATACGACGGCCCTCGCCCGCCGCCAGAATGACCGCAGCGGGCACCAGATCAGCGCCTCGCCGGCACGCTGCACACCAGCACACCCGGATCGTTGGCGGGCACCGCGCGGTCATTCTTCGCATGACCCACAGCCATGTCGCGCGGCAACACCACGCCGTTTTTTACAGCGAGAATTTCAGCCATCACGCTCACGGCAATTTCGGGCGGTGTCTTGCTGCCAATGTAGATGCCGATGGGGCCTCGCAGGTGAGTGAGTGATTTCTCGGTTTGCTCGAAGTGTTCGATCATGCGCTGCTTGCGCGCCTCGTTGTTACGACGGCTGCCAATGGCGCCGACGTAAAAGGCGTCGGTCTTGAGGGCTTCCAACAACGCCAGATCGTCCAGTTTGGGGTCGTGCGTGAGGGCTACCACGCAACTGCGCCGATCAGGCTTGAACGCCAGCACCACGTCATCCGGCATGTCGCTCAGCACCTGCACGCCCGCCACCGACCATGCACCCCGGTATTCTTCACGCGGGTCACACACGGTCACGGCAAAGCCGTTGAACAGGGCCATGGTTGCCAGATATTCGGTGAGCTGACCGGCGCCAATGAGCAGCATTCGGTACTCGGGGCCGAAGGTATTGACCAATTCGGCGTCGGAAACAATCAGGGCTTCCGGTGCCACGCTGGGTTGCAGGGTTACGGCGCCATCACTCAGACGCACGGTGCGTTGCACCAGCCGCCCGGCTTCCAGATCAGAAACCAGCGACGCGAGTCTGGCCGCATCAGGGTCGTATTCCAGCAGCAGCTCCAGCGTGCCGCCACAAGGCAGGCCAAACCGGTGTGCTTCATCCGCAGTGATGCCGTATTTAACGAACCCCGGCGCGCCAGAGGGAATATAGTTCTCCTGCGCATAGGCTTGTGTATGGCGATAGATTAGATCGTCTTCAATGCAGCCACCCGATACCGAGCCCACTACCGCGCCATCCTCACACAAGGCCATGATGGAGCCCACAGGACGGGGCGACGAACCCCAGGTTCGCACCACAGTAGCCAGCAGCGCACGTTTCCCACTCTGTCGCCACTTCAGCAAGGTTCGCAGCACCATGACATCCAGATTTTCCATACGTTCTCCAATCTAGCCGAATGACCGGATAACCCACAACCCGACGGCCAGTGCAATAGCACCCGCAACCCACATCCACGCCGGAACTCCAGTGCGACTCTCGGCTGCAGCCCCTTTCCCTTTTGCGTCAGCAGCTACCATTTTTTCAGCATAAGCAGCCGGGTGCGCCAGTTGCATGGCGTCGTCAAAACGCTTGAAAAAATCTTCCGCCATCGACTTGGCCGCGCCATCAATCAGGCGTTGGCCCAGTTGCGCTACCTTGCCACCCACCGACGCGTGAACGGTGTAATTGAGCTCACAGCCCTGGTCGTTGGAGACCAGCGACACGGATGAGTTCCCCTTGCCAAAACCGGCGGCACCGCCCTGCCCTTCGAAATTGATCGTGTAGGACGTGGGGGCCACGATATTAACGAGGTTGATCTTGCCAGCAAACTTCGCCGACACTGGGCCGATCTTCAATGCCATGCCTATGGCGTACTGGTTATCGCCGGTTGCTTCAACCTTGTCACAGCCCGGAATACAGGCCTTGAGCACAGCCGGGTCGTTCAGCGCATCCCAGGCCTGTTGTTGGGTGATGGCAAGTTGACGGCTCCCTTGCATATCCATGATGAGTTTCCTTTTTTCCAGATTGTGTGTGATGTTTGAATGGGGGTGCCGCTGTCAGGCCATCAGGCCTTCATCAGCGAGGCCAGGCTGCCAGCCAGGTCTTCCAGCTTGCTCAGGTTGTGCACGGCCAGCATGCCCTGCGCATGGCGGCTGAGAACCGCCGCCCCGCGCGCCACTGGCGCATAGCCGTCAAAACGCAGCAGCGGGTTAAGCCACAGCAGGCGGCGGCTGTGCCGGCCGAGCCAAGTGAGTTCGTCGTTCAGTGCCTGCGGCTCGCCGGTATCGAGCCCGTCGGTGATGACCAGCACCAGCGTGCGCCGTCCAACAAGGCGACGCGCATGATGATGACGCAGCGTGGCCAGGGATTCACCCAACTGGGTGCCTCCAGCGAAGTCTTCAATGGCTGCACTGGCGTGGGCCAGCATCTCATCGGTATCTGCCAGGCGAAAGGCAGGAGTGAGATCGGTCAGCTGGGTACCAAACGCAAAGACATCACGGCGCGGATGGCGGCGAGTGGCCGCATGCAGAAACGCCAGCAGCAGGCGGGCATACCGCTCCATGGACCCCGACACGTCCACCAGCACCAGCAGTGGCAGCGGCTGCTCACGCCGCTGCATCCGCGGCAAATGCATCAACTCGCCTCCGGTTCGCACGGCGTGGCGCATCACGCCCGACCAGTGCAGTCTTGCACCCGCAGGGCCAGGCCGCATGCGCCGCGACGCAACATAGGGTAACGGCAGGCGCACATCGCGCGCCAGGCGCTCTACCAGGCGGTATTCGGTGGCAGACAGAGCATTGAAGTCGGCATGTTTGAGGCGCTGCAGGTCGCTGGCCGTCATGGCCGCGTCAAACTCGACCTTCTGGTCTTCCTCTTTGGGTTTGGCCTGATGGCCAAAGGCTTTTTGCGGCGACAGCGCCTCACGCACCCGCGGGCGGCGTTTGCTTGGCTCGGCCTTGCCTTCTGCGCTGGGCAGCAATTGCGAAAGCAGCTTTTGCGCCACCTCGGGATTACGGAAAAACACGTCAAACAGCTCACGAAAAACCAGCCGGTCCTGCTCGCGGCTAACCATCACGGCCTCCATCGCTGCGCTGACATCCGCTTTGGCTTCCAGCCCGACTGCCAGCGCGGCTTCAGCCGCCAGCGCAATGCGCGCGCTGTCGACGCGCACCCCAGCACGGCGCAGCGCGCGGCCGAATCCTGTGATGTTGTCGGCCAGCTTGCCTGACCTTGAATCGCCTAAAAGCATGGCAACTTCATGCGTCTTTCACGCAGGAGCTTCTTCCGGCTTCAGCAGCTCCGTCGCCATGTCGCGAGTAAGTGCGGCCACGTCTTCCCGCTGTTTGAACAGGATGCCGGCGGTATCTGCCATCACTTCCGGGTCAATGGCCAAGGTGTCCAGCGCCACCAGTGCCTTGGCCCACTCCACACTTTCGGCAATGCCTGGTGCGCGCTGGAAAGCGTTGGCAAACGGCTGGCTGCGCAGTTTGCCCACCACCGCAGCCACCTGCGCAGACAGCGCGCTAGACGCCTGCGGCACCTGCGCACGCACGATGGCCAGCTCGCGTTCGCGTTCCGGGTAGTCCAGCCAGTGGTACAGGCAGCGACGCTTCACCGCGTCATTGAGTTCCCGAGTTCGGTTGCTGGTCAGAATGGTGACCGGGATGACACCCGCACGCACGGTACCGATCTCGGGAATACTGACCTGGTATTCACCCAGATACTCCAGCAAAAAGGCCTCAAACGGCTCATCGGCCCGGTCTACTTCGTCAATGAGCAGCACCGCGCCAGGAGCCGGGGTTTGCAGTGCCTGCAGCAGTGGGCGGCGGATCAGGTACCGCGCCTGGTACACCTCGCGCTCCATTTTGGCCACCACGTCGCCCACATGGTCCGGCCCCCCGGTGCCTGGCGTACTGGACGGTTCATGCAAAGCCTGTGCCGCACGCATGTGTAATAGCTGGGCGGCGTAATTCCATTCGTACAGCGCCTCCCGTTGCTCCAGCCCGTCGTAACACTGCAGGCGCAGCATCTCACGCTGCAACGCTAACGACAGGGCCTTGGCCAACTCGGTTTTGCCGACACCGGGCTCACCTTCGAGCAGCAAGGGGCGCTCCAGTTTTAGCGCCAGAAACACCGCCGTGGCAAGACGCCGGTCCGCAAAATACCCTGCGGCCTCCAGAGCCTGTGTGAGCGCATCAATGGTTGGAAAGGGTGTCATAGGGTCAAAAATCCGGTTTGCTATTACTTTAGTAGCATCTCACGCAATATCCGCGGTGTCTAAGGGGCTATACCCCCTAAAAATGAGTAAAAAAGCCCCGCGTTTGTCAACACGGGGCCTGTCATTACGCAGGGCAATCGGGCCGCGCCAGCTCAGCCCAGCATTTTCGTCACAGCGCGCTGGGTCTGCACGCTGATCAGGTTGGCGCGGTAGGCGGCGCTGGCATGAATATCAGCATTCAGGTCAGACGCGTCAATTTTCACACCCGCAGCAGATGCGGCCGTAAAGCTCTTGTTCAAGGCGTCTTCCAGGCCCTTGTGGCGGAAAACGCCGTTGGCTGCACCCGTGACTGCCACCCGCACTCCGCTGTCAGTCTGCGCCACAAAAACGCCCACGAGTGCGAAGCGGGATGCAGGTTGGTTGAACTTCATGTAGACCGCCTTTTTAGGTGCGGGAAAGCTGATGGCGGTGATGAGTTCACCGTCTTCCAGCGCTGTGGTGAACATGCCCTGGAAGAAATCGTCGGCTGCGATTTTGCGTTTTGTGGTGTGCACAGTTGCGCCCAGCGCCAGCACCGCGCTTGGGTAGCACGCCGCAGGATCGTTATTGGCGACTGAGCCGCCCAGCGTGCCCATGGCTCGCACCTGTTTGTCGCCAATGTGGGCGGCCAACTCGGCCAGTGCCGGAATGGTCGCTTTGACGTCGGCACTGTTGGCCACATCGATGTGCCGTGTCATGGCACCAATGATCAGGGCATTGCCTTCACGTTTGATACCGGCAAGTTCCTTAATGCCGCCCAGGTCGGCCAGATGGCCTGGGTCAGACAGACGAAGCTTCATCGATGCCAGCAAGGTTTGGCCGCCAGCGAGCACCTTGGCACCACCCGCTGCCAGTTTCGCGGCATCGGCCACCGTGGCGGGACGTTCCAGAGTAAAAGCGTACATGTTGTGTTCTCCTTTTTATTTGGCGGCCTGAATGGCTTCCCACACACGGCTGGGCGAGGCAGGCATATCAAAATCTTTCACACCAACACCCTTGAGCGCATCCAGCACAGCGTTGATGACCGCTGGCGGCGACCCGATGGCCCCTGCCTCACCGCAACCCTTGGTGCCCAACGGATTGTGCGTGCATGGTGTGCAGATGGTGTCGATCTTGAACTCGGGGAAATCATCGGCGCGTGGCATGGCGTAGTCCATGAAACTGCCCGTTAGCAACTGGCCGGTTTCGCGGTCATACACGCAGTTTTCCAGCAGCGCCTGACCGATACCCTGCACCAGCCCGCCGTGTACCTGTCCTTCGACGATCATCGGGTTGATGATAGTGCCAAAGTCATCGACCGCGGTGAACTTGTCCACGCGAGTCTTGCCGGTCGCGGGGTCCACTTCCACCTCACAGATGTAGGTTCCGGCAGGGAAGGTGAAGTTGGTCGGGTCATAAAACGCGGTTTCGTTCAGACCCGGCTCCAGCTTGTCCAGCGGGTAGTTGTGTGGCACGTAGGCCGTGAGGGCCACCTGGCCGAACGTCACTTTTTTGTCGGTGCCTTTGACGGTGAACTCGCCGTTGCTGAACTCCACGTCCGCGTCGCTCGCCTCCATCAAGTGGGCAGCAATCTTTTTGGCCTTGGTCTCGATTTTGTCCAGCGCTTTCATGATGGCCGCGCCACCAACGGAGATCGAACGCGAGCCATAGGTGCCCATGCCAAACGGCACGCGACCGGTGTCACCGTGCACAATGTCCACAGACTCAACCGCAATACCCAGGCGTGCAGCCACCACTTGCGCAAACGTGGTCTCATGCCCCTGCCCATGGCTGTGTGAGCCGGTGAACACCGTGACGCTGCCGGTGGGGTGTACGCGCACTTCGCCACACTCAAACAGGCCGGCACGCGCACCCAAAGCTCCCGCGATGTTCGACGGTGCAATGCCGCAGGCTTCGATGTAGCTGGAGTAACCCACGCCGCGCAGCAAGCCTTTTGCTGCACTGGCTTTTTTGCGGGCCTCGAACCCGGCCACATCAGCCAGACCCTGCGCCTTGTTCATGCAGCCGATGTAGTCGCCCACGTCATACTGGAGCGCCACCGGTGTCTGGTAGGGCCAGCTGTTGATGAAATTGCGTTTGCGGATTTCGTCCTGACCCAAACCCAGTTCCCAGCCACAACGGCTCACCAGACGCTCCAGCAAATAAGTGGCCTCCGGGCGACCAGCGCCACGGTAGGCATCCACAGGTGCGGTGTTGGTGAACCAGGCATCCACTTCCACGTAAATTTGCGGGCAGGTGTATTGGCCGGCCAGCAGCGTGGCGTAGAGGATGGTGGGCACGGCCGACGCAAAGGTGGACAGGTAAGCACCCATATTGGCATCCGTATGCACTCGCATGGCCAGGAACTTGCCGTCCTTGTCCATCGCCATTTCGGCATGGCTCACATGGTCACGGCCATGCGCGTCGGTCAGGAACGATTCGCTGCGTTCACACGTCCACTTGATGCTGCGGTTGACCTGTTTGGCTGCCCAGGTTAGCGCCACGTCTTCCGCATACAAGAAGATTTTGGAGCCGAAACCGCCACCCACATCAGGCGCAATCACGCGCACCTTGTGTTCGGGCAGGCCCAGCACAAAAGCCGTCATCAGCAACCGTTCGACGTGGGGATTCTGGTTGGCCACGTACAGTGTGTACTCCTCGGTAGCCCGGTTGTACATGCCGATCGCCGCACGCGGCTCCATGGCGTTGGGAACCAGACGGTTGTTGGTCAGGTCAAGTTTGGTGATGTGCGCCGCCTTGGCAAAGGCAGCGTCCACCCCCCCCTTGTCTCCAATAGCCCATTTGTAGCAATGGTTGTCAGGTGAGGCTTCATGCAACGCCGTACCTTTTGCTGCATCACGCACATCCACCACGGCGGGAAGGACCTCGTAATCCACCTCCACGGCTTCGGCCGCGTTCTTGGCCTGCTCCAGCGTTTCGGCAATCACCATGGCCACCTGGTCGCCCACATAGCGGGCTTTGCCAATAGCCAGTATCGGGTGCGGTGGCTCCTTCATGGGCGTGCCATCGGTGCTGGTGATGAGCCAGCCGCAGGGCAAGCCACCCATTTTTCCATCGATATCTTTGCCAGTGAAAATCTCCACCACGCCGGGCATGGCTTTGGCTTTCGCCAGATCAATGCTCTTGATATTGGCGTGAGCGTGCGGGCTGCGCACAAACACCGCGTAGGTTTGATTCGCCTGCGTGATGTCGTCGGTGTACTGGCCGGCACCGGTCAGAAAACGATAGTCTTCCTTGCGCCGGATGGACGCGCCAATGTGTGGCAGGTTGGCGAAATCGGATGCACCCATGTCTGTTTCTCCTTAAGCCGAAGCCATGTCGGCCTGGCCTTTGACCACGGCCTTGACGATGTTTTGATACCCCGTGCAGCGGCAAATGTTGCCTTCCAGAAGTTCACGGATTTCGCCTTCGCTGGCTTTGGGGTGGTGGGTACAGAGATCAACCGCGCTCATCACCATGCCGGTGGTGCAGTAACCACACTGCAAGCCATGGCATTCCTTGAACGCGGCCTGCATGGGGTGCATAGTGCCATCCGGCTTGGCCAAGCCTTCGATCGTGGTGATCACCGACCCGCTGACCTGCGCTGCCAGCACGTTGCAGGACTTGATTGCGCGGCCATCCTTGATCACCGTGCAGGCACCGCATTGGGCTGTATCGCATCCCACGTGGGTGCCTGTCAATTTAAGGTGCTCGCGCAGCACCTGAACCAGCAATGTATTGGGGGGAACGTCAACCGTGGCGGACTTGCCGTTGACCTTGAGCTGAACCTGCATAGGACGTGTCTCCATCTGTGGGTGTTGTCGGAATCGAACGCCCATTGTTGGACCGCGCCACGCAGTTTTGCCTAGTGAAAACCCTCGCTTGCAATCATCCAGTCGGCGAAATTCTCAAAATGAAACAGCCACCTATGCAATCGTTTACCTAGGCGATTAACGCCCGGTACTCACGCGCTGCCGCCAGCACGATAGGGCTGATTTCGAGAGAATTACCGTCGTCCACCTGCGCCAGAAACGCCTGACGCATGCGCGGGTCCCAGAACTTCTTTAAGTGAGTAGCAATTCCCTGCAGCGCCTCTTCACGATCAGGCATGCTTTCAAAAAAAGTACCGATCTGGTTAGCCATGCGGATCAGGTTGGTGTTGTGTGTGGTCATTGATCATCCATTCTGAAACGTTCAGGGTGGCTGTAGACAGAAACATCGTTACCCCTGGTGAAACCTGCCAGCGTGAGGCCGGCGCCATATGCCACCTCTACCGCCAGCCCGGTGACGCCCGAGACAGCCGCCAACAAACCGACACCTGCCGAAGCTGCTTTTTGCACCATCTCATAACTCGCCCGGCTGGTAATGGTGATAAATCCCTCGCTGGCAGGCCTGCCCTCCCTGGCCAATGCGCCGACCAGTTTGTCGAGCGCGTTGTGCCGACCAACATCTTCACGAATGAGTTCGATGTCGCCTTGGGCCGTACACCAAGCCGCGGCGTGTGTTGCGCCGGTAGCAGCCAGCAGCAGCTGGTGTGCACGCATGTCGTCCACTGCACGGGCAATGGCGTGCGCACTGAACCATTGCTCAAGCTGCAGGCGTGACGGTTGGCGCACGGCCTGATCCAGGCTTTCCGTGCCACATAAACCACACCCCGTACGACCCGTCAGGTTGCGCCGCTTTTCCTTCAGTCTGGCAAAGCAGGAGGCCGCAATGCCAAGGTGCAGGGTGTAGCCCTTGTCTGAATTGGAATAATCAAAATCGTGAATTTGTGACGGTGTTTCGACAATGCCTTCAGACAAGGAAAACCCATAGGCAAAGTCTTCCAGATCAGCAGGTGTGGCCATCATCACGGCATGGGAGATGCCATTGAATTCAAAAGCCACCGGCACTTCCTCAGCCACACAGTCTTGTCCCGCATGGCGGTATCCGGCGCGCATCCCGCGGACATCCAGCGCACGGTAGGCCCGCGCGGCAGGCAAAGGAATGTCAGACATGTCCATTATGTTCAGCTACCGGTTAGCGATTGCGCTGGCGACGTCCGGTTGGCATGCCGCTTCGGCCAGCGCCAGCTGCTCCCTGTTGAAGCGGGAGTAGGACTTCTGCCATTCCGAGGGTTGTGCCACCGGCATCACCTGCACAGCCGTCACTTTGTACTCCGGGCAGTTGGTAGCCCAATCGGAATTGTCGGTCGTGATGACGTTGGCGCCCGACTCGGGAAAATGGAAGGTGGTGTATACGACTCCCGGCTGCATCCGCTCGGTCACCACGGCTCTCAACACGGTTTGTCCGGAGCGGCTCTCGATACCGACCCAGTCATCCTGCAGAATGCCGCGTTCTTCCGCGTCATGCGGATGGATTTCGAGCCGATCCTCACTGTGCCACTGGCTGTTTTCCGTGCGGCGGGTCTGCGCTCCCACGTTGTATTGCGACAGAATGCGCCCCGTAGTGAGGATGAGCGGGAATTTGCGCGTGACCTTTTCGTCCGTGGCCACGTATTGCGTGATGATGAACCGCCCTTTGCCACGCACGAATTTGTCCACGTGCATGGTTTCGGTACCCAACTCCGCCGTGCCCTCATTGCAGGGCCATTGCACGCTGCCGTGCTGTTCAATCTTTGCGTAGGTGACACCCTGAAAGCTGGGCGTCAACGAGGCAATCTCGGCCATGATGTCCCGCGGATGGGCGTAATTCATCGGGTAACCCAACGCATTGGCCAGTTTAACTGTTACTTCCCAGTCGGCGAGACCTGCCTTGGATGGCATGACCTTGCGCACGCGGGAGATACGTCGCTCGGCGTTGGTAAACGTACCGTCCTTCTCCAGGAAAGACGAGCCCGGCAAAAAGACGTGCGCGTATTTGGCGGTTTCGTTCAGGAACAGGTCCTGCACCACAATGCACTCCATCGCCATCAGAGATGCCGTGACATGCTGGGTATTGGGGTCGGACTGCACGATGTCTTCGCCTTCGCAATAGAGGCCCATGAAGGTGCCAGCCTGCGCCGCATCAAACATGTTGGGGATGCGCAAGCCCGGCTCAGGATTCAGCGTTACACCCCAAGCCGCTTCAAACTGGGTTCGTACCGTGGTGTCAGAGATATGGCGGTAGCCTGGCAGCTCGTGCGGGAACGAGCCCATGTCACAGGCACCCTGTACATTATTCTGGCCGCGCAACGGATTCACGCCCACACCTTCACGGCCCACATTGCCCGTTGCCATGGCCAGGTTGGCAATGCCCATCACCATGGTAGAGCCCTGCGCATGCTCGGTTACACCCAAACCGTAGTAGATGGCCGCGTTACCACCGGTAGCGTATAGCCGGGCGGCAGCACGAACGGATTCGGCGGGCACACCGGTGATTGGCGCCATGGCTTCCGGCGAATTTTCCGGGCGAGACACGAATTCATGCCATTCCCTGAATGCTTTTTCATCACAGCGTTCGGCGATGTAGTCGTTCGCCAGCAGGCCTTCGGTCACGACCACATGGGCCAGCGAGGTAATAACGGCCACATTGGTGCCGGGCTTGAGTTGCAGATGGTGGTCTGCCTTGACGTGGGGTGCATCCACCAGGTCGATCTGCCGCGGATCGATCACGATCAGCCGCGCACCTTCACGAAGGCGCTTCTTCATGCGCGACGCAAACACGGGGTGCGCCGCAGACGGGTTGGCACCGATAACCATGATCACATCGGCCTTCTCCACCGACTTGAAGGTTTGGGTGCCGGCCGAGGTGCCATAGGTTTGACCCAGACCGTAGCCGGTGGGTGAGTGGCAAACGCGGGCACACGTGTCCACGTTGTTGTTGCCGAAGGCGGCGCGCACCAGCTTCTGCACTAGGTAGGTTTCTTCGTTGGTGCAACGCGAGGAGGTAATGCCGCCTATCGAGTCCTTGCCATGTTTCGCCTGGATGCGACGGAATTCTTCTGCAGCGTAGTTGATGGCCACGTCCCAACTCACCTCCTGCCAAGGGTCGGTGATTTGTTTGCGGATCATGGGCTTGGTCATGCGGTCTTTGTGGGTGGCATAACCCCATGCAAACCGTCCCTTGATGCATGAGTGACCCTCGTTGGCTTTGCCGTCTTTCCATGGCACCATACGCACCACCTCGTTGCCTTTCATCTCGGCCTTGAATGCACAACCCACACCGCAATAGGCGCACGTGGTGATCTTGCTGTGCTCGGGCTGACCCAGCATGATGACGGTCTTTTCCTGCAAAGTCGCGGTCGGGCAGGCTTCCACGCAGGCGCCACAGCTCACGCACTCGGACTCCATGAAAGGTTGATCCTGACCTGGCGACACGCGTGATTCAAACCCACGCCCACTGATCGTCAGTGCAAACGTGCCCTGCGTTTCTTCACACGCGCGCACGCAGCGGTTGCAGACGATGCATTTGGAGGCGTCGTACGTGAAGTAAGGGTTGGACTCGTCCTTCTTGCTCTTGAGGTGATGGGCGCCGCCAAACTGGTCACCCACTCCATAGCGCACCTCCCGCAGGCCAGTCACTCCGGCCATGTCCTGTAACTCACAATTGCCGTTGGCAGAGCAGGTCAGGCAGTCCAGCGGATGGTCCGAGATGTAGAGCTCCATCACCCCCTTGCGGATGTCCTGCAGTTTGGGCGTTTGCGTGCGCACCTTCATGCCGTTTTCTACGGGCGTAGTGCAAGAGGCCGGAAAGCCTTTTCGCCCCTCAACCTCCACCAGGCACAAGCGGCACGAACCAAAGGGCTCCAGACTGTCAGTTGCGCATAGTTTGGGCACCTTGATGCCGGCGTCCACCGCCGCACGCATGAGCGACGTCCCCGCAGGCACGGTCACGTTCTCGCCATCGATTTCCAGTGTGACTTCCTGAATGGATTCGCGGCGCGGCGTTCCGAAATCGGTTTCCTTGAGATGTTCAAGCATGATTTGCTCCTGGTGCGAAGACGTTCAAGCGGCTTTGGCGACTGGCAGAGCCAGACCAAAATCCTCGGGGTAGTAATTCAGTGCAGATATAACCGGGTTCGGCGTCATGCCGCCCAGAGCACACAGTGAGCCATGCAACATGGTGTCGCACAGGTCGCGCAGCAACTTGACCTGTTGAGGCTGGTTGGTGCCGCTGGTCAGGCGGTCAATCACCTCGACACCGCGGGTGGAGCCAATGCGGCAGGGCGTGCATTTGCCACACGACTCGATCGCACAAAACTCCATCGCATAACGCGCCAGCTTCGACAGGTCTGCCGTATCGTCATGCACCACAATGCCACCGTGCCCCACCGTCGCGCCGACGGCGGCATAGGCTTCGTAGTCCAGTGGCACATCCCAATGCGCCTCAGGCACATAAGAGCCCAGCGGCCCACCTACCTGCACCGCCTTGATGGGTCGGCCTGATGCACTGCCACCACCATAGTCATACAAGAGCCGGCGCAAGGTGATACCAAATGCCTTTTCAATCAACCCCCCGTATTTGACGTTGCCAGTCAGCTGAATGGGCAAAGTGCCGTGCGACCGGCCCACGCCGTAGTTTTTGTAAAAGGCGCCGCCCCGCGCCAAAATGATGGGTATAGAGGCAAACGTGATCACGTTGTTGATAACTGTTGGTTGCCCAAATAAGCCCTTCAGCGCTGGGATAGGCGGCTTGGCGCGCACCACACCACGTTTACCTTCAATGCTCTCCAGCATGGCGGTCTCTTCGCCGCAGACATAGGCTCCGGCGGCTTTGCGGACTTCAAGGTGAAAGCTATGCTCCGAGCCCAGGATGCGCTTGCCCAGAAACCCGGCGGCAGTGGCCAGGTCAATCGCCTCGCGCATGGTGGCAATGGCGTACGGGTATTCAGACCTGATGTAGACATACCCCTGCGTAGCCCCAGTGGCGATGGCTGCAATTGTCATTCCCTCAATCAGAACAAAAGGGTCGCCCTCCATGGTCATGCGATCAGAGTAAGTGCCCGAGTCACCCTCGTCGGCATTGCAAACGACGTACTTCTGGCTAGCTTGAGCGGCTGCTACGGTTCTCCACTTGATGCCCGCGGGGAATGCCGCCCCACCTCGACCCCGCAAACCCGAATCAAGCACTTGCTGCACAACCTCTTGGGCACTCAGGGCAAGTGCGCGGCGCAATCCGGCAAAGCCTTCGAGGGCTTCAAAATCAGCAAGCGAAAGGGGGTCGGTAACACCCATTCGCGCAAAAGTCAGCCGCTCCTGATCGCGCAAATAGGCTATTTCGTCGGTCAAACCATGTCTCAAGGGATGTTCAGAACCTGCCTGAAATCGCGCCTCAAACAGTCCAGCCACATCCTCTGGCGTAACAGGCCCGTAAGCCACCCGACCGGCGTCCGTCACCACTTCAACGAGTGGCTCCAGCCAGAACATACCGCGCGAACCGTTGCGCACCAGGTTGACCGTCAGTCCGCGCTGCTGCGCTTCCAGCGTAATGGCTGATGCCACTTCGTCAGCGCCCAGCGCCAGTGCGGCCGAATCCCTCGGAACATACATCGTGATGCTCATGCCGCGCTCCGGGCTATCGCGACCAAACGATCAAATTTTTTCCTGTCCACACGAGCATGAACCTTGTCATTCAAAGCCATGGCGGGTGATGACGAACACAGGCCCAGGCAATACACGGGCTCCACGGTGAGATGACTATCGGCAGCAGAACAGGCGTGTGCCCACAAGTGCTCCGAGCCCATGGACTGGCAGGCTTCAGCACGACACACCTGCACCACGGTTCGGGCAACGGGCTCCGAGCGGAAGTGGTGATAAAAGGTGATGACACCGTGCACTTCGGCCCGCGACAGGTTCAACTCCTGCGCGATGAGGCCCACGCTCCCATAGGGGATATACCCCACCGCGTCCTGAATGTCGTGCAACAGGGGCAGCAGCCCGCCCTGCATTTCTTTCTTCGCGGCGACCAGCACTTCAACCGTGTGGTGGATTGTTTCGGTAGCCATATTTGATTGCCCGCAGTTGTTATGAACCGCGCGAAGTATTGCGGGCACAGGCGATGCGGGTCCAATTTATTCTCAACATGGCTCCATACATTCGTTGAATGTATGCAACGGCATGCATAGCCTAGCTGATATTGTGTCTTCAGGTTTGCACTCCGGATTTTCACTATTGTTAGCAAAAATAGTGACTTCAGCCTCCGTGGAATATGGGCAAGTAGCTATTATTGTTATAGCGCCTGATTGTCAGCCCGACAAGGCCACGACCACGGCGGACTCGTCCACCCTGGCCGATACTTTGGAGCCCTTGCGAATGCCGCTGACTGCCTGCGCGAACCCAACCAGTTGCAGACCCGCATCCAGCGTCAGCGCCACTTCATCGCCCGTCTCGCCACGTGACACCCGCGTCGCCCGGCCCAGGAGCACGTTGGCTCCCCGGGACGGTTGTTGATCCTTCGGCGCCGTGCCGACCATCCGGATGACGGAGACCGCGGTGGCTTTACACAAGGCAAGCACTGTGCGGCCGGGATGCAGCGCCAACAATTCAGCACTCTCCTTCGTGATCCGCGAGACCAGTACTACACCGGGTGCCAATTGGAGGCGCACCCGCACAATCTGACCTTGTGCATCCAGCGTCTGCACGTTGCAGGGAAGCTGGTTGCGCATACTGGTGCGTATCGAAAGCTGCGTCAGCGCAGGTGACAAGTTGGCCGCCTGCAAGTCACCACCTTGCTGCAAACGGGCCAGCACCTGGCTGCGCGCCTGATCCATCTGATCGGCCGCCGTCAGCAACAGAAAGCCCGCTGGCGTGATGCGTGCGCCACCACCTCCGGCGCCGCCCACCACCCGCTCGACCAGGGTTACACCAGCCAGGTTGGTGAGTGTGTCAATCGCCTGCCACGCCGCTTTGTAGCTTACGCCCGCCGCCCGCCCGGCTTGCGAGATCGAGCCGCTTTGCGCGATCAGGCGCAGGATATCAATGCGTTTGTCAGCAGAGGTATGACTCAGAGCATTGATGTAGGCGACAGATGGGGAACCATTTTTGGGCATCCCGGGATTTTCGCCCAAGGTAGCAATGAGCACGGTGTCCTGCTAAACTTTCGCTATTCACAAAGGTAATAGCGATAGAAAGTACCCGATGGCTCCGTGTTTTCATCAACTCACCCACCGCCCCAAGATCCTGCCGGCACTTCTCGCTCTGGCTTTGTCCACCACGCTTCACGCCGAAACCGTGCTGGTCGCCGTAGCTGCCAATTTCACGGCACCGATGAATGCCATTGCTGCAGATTTCGAGAAAGAAACGGGTCACAAGGCCCAGTTGTCTTTCGGTGCCACGGGAAAGTTTTACGCACAAATCAAGAGTGGCGCTCCATTTGATGTGTTTCTGTCGGCGGACGACGAAACACCGCGCAAGCTGGAGCAGGAAGGTGATACCGTCCCCGGCACGGCTTTCACTTACGCAACAGGGCGACTGGTGCTCTGGTCTGCCAGGCCCGGCTTTGTTGATGCGCAGGGGCAGGTTCTGAAAGGCGGCAGCTTCAACAAGTTGGCGCTGGCCGCGCCCAAGCTCGCCCCGTACGGCGCTGCCGCCATGGAAACCCTCACGCGACTGGGCTTGCAAGACACGTTGAGCGCCAAATTTGTTCAAGGTGAGAGCATTGGGCAGACCTTCAGTTTCGTCTCCACCGGCAATGCCGAGCTGGGTTTTGTCGCGCTCTCGCAGGTGATGGAGCTGGGACAGATCAAGAGCGGCTCGGCTTGGGTTGTCCCGGCCGAAATGCACAACCCGTTGCGTCAGGATGCAGTGGTGCTTGCCCACGGCAAAGGCAATCCCGCTGCCATAGCTTTGATGAGCTTTTTGAAAACCGAAAAAGCCCGCACGGTGATCCGGACGTTTGGCTATGTGTTTTAACGCTTTATGTCCGCCATCACCCTCACATTGAAGCTGGCGGGGTTGACCACGGTCATCCTGCTGTTGCTGGGCACGCCACTGGCTTGGTGGCTGGCGCGCACCCGTTCGGCCTGGAAAGGTGTAGTTGGTGCGGTGGTGGCGTTGCCACTGGTGCTGCCACCCACGGTGATCGGCTTTTATCTGCTGGTGACACTCGGCCCCAACGGACCGGTAGGCCAGTTGACACAAGCACTGGGTTTCGGTCTCTTGCCGTTTACGTTTCCCGGTCTCGTTGTCGGCTCGGTGCTGTATTCGCTGCCCTTTGTGGTGCAGCCTTTGCAGAATGCATTTGAATCCATTGGCGACCAGCCACTGGAGGCAGCAGCTACACTGCGCGCCTCACCGCTGGACACGTTTTTCAGCGTCATG
This sequence comes from Pseudomonadota bacterium, assembly GCA_029561195.1. Classification (GTDB taxonomy): domain Bacteria; phylum Pseudomonadota; class Gammaproteobacteria; order Burkholderiales; family Burkholderiaceae_C; genus Egaibacter. The sequence continues at coordinate 5,759 of JAKQJK010000110.1, read as the reverse complement.
TTGCCGCTAGCCCGACCCGGGTACCTCACCGCCACTGTCATGGGGTTTGCGCACACTGTGGGCGAGTTTGGCGTGGTGCTGATGATGGGCGGGAACATTCCTGGCCAAACGCGCGTAGTCTCTGTGCAGATTTATGACTACGTGGAAGCGCTGGAATACGCCCATGCGCACTGGCTGGCCGGTGGCCTAGTGGTCTTTTCATTTGCGGTGTTGCTGACCCTTTACATGCTGAACCCGACCGGGCGTCGTCGTTCCGGCAAACTCGGCGCATCGGCATGACCCCCTTCATTCAACCAATGGGCATCAAGGCACGCCTGAAGGTAGTTCGTCCCAGCACGGGTGACCACGGATTCAAGCTGGACGTGGACCTGAATCTGCCAGGCAGACAGGTGAGCGCGCTGTTTGGTCCGTCTGGTTCAGGTAAAACCACCTGCCTGCGTGCCATCGCCGGGCTGGACCGAGCCGCTGACGGGTATGTGGAGGTGAATGGTGAAGTCTGGCAGGACGACACAAACGATATCTTTGTACCCACACATCAACGTGCATTAGGTTACGTGTTTCAGGATGCAGCGCTGTTTGCCCATCTGTCCGTTGCAAAAAATCTGAACTACGGTCGCCTGCGAGTCCCCGTTACACCGCAACGCGTGCCATTGGAGCAGGTGGTTGAACTGTTGGGACTGGCCAGCCTGATGAGTCGCCAGCCTGGCACCCTGTCCGGTGGTGAACGCCAGCGCGTGGCCATCGCTCGTGCGCTGGCGACCAGCCCAAAACTGATGCTGATGGATGAACCCTTGGCCTCGCTGGACTCGAAGCGCAAGGCCGAGATACTGCCTTATCTGGAAAAGCTGCGCGACCAGTTGCATATTCCCATCCTTTACGTCAGCCATGCCAGTGACGAGGTGGCCCGGCTAGCAGACCATCTGGTACTGCTGGACGCAGGCCACGTGACTGACAGCGGTGCCACGGGTGACCTGATGACGCGGCTGGACCTGTCGCTGGCGCACGGTGACGCCGCCAGCGCCATCGTGCACGCCACCATCAGTGACCACGAACCCGCCTACCATCTGACGCTGGCGAACTTCCCAGGTGGTCGCCTGAGCGTGCCACAGCAAATGCGAGCGGTAGGGCAGCCGCTTCGTATCCGTATTCAGGCGCGTGATGTCAGTCTGACGCTGGCGCCCCAAACTGACACCAGCATCCTGAACATCCTGCCGGTCAGAGTCACAGCCATTTCGGACGATAGTCCCGGCCAGGTGATGGTGCGTCTCGACGCCACAGGCACGCCGCTTCTGGCCCGCATCACCCGCAAGTCGGCAGACACGCTGGGTCTGGCATCCGCATTGGCTTGCGGACGTGTCGTTTATGCCCAGGTCAAAGGCGTGGCAATTCTGGGTTAAGCCTTTTCCAGGCTGTGGATACCTGTTCGTCGCAAGCTGCACTTCCCTTCACCGGCCTTAAACTACCCGGCTTTCAAACCGACTGGATACGTTATGGACTTTCTGCTGGACCCCAACATCTGGATCGCGTTTTTCATGCTCGCTGCGCTGGAAATCGTGCTGGGCATCGACAACATCATCTTCATCAGCATTTTAGTGGGTCGCCTGCCGCCCGAAAAGCGGGATCTGGCCCGCCGCCTGGGGCTGGGTTTTGCGATGTTTTCTCGCATCGCGCTTTTGTTCAGCTTGTCTTGGGTAATGACGCTCACCAGCCCGTTGTTTGCAGTGTTTGGCCAGGAAATCAGCGGCCGTGACCTGATCTTGCTAGGCGGCGGACTTTTTCTGATTTACAAAGCCACACACGAAATCTTTCTGGAGGTGGAAGCCCATCAGACCAAGGAAGTAAGTTCCGGCGCAGAAAACATCAAGACAGGTGCCACCCTGTTTTGGGGAACTATCGTCCAGATCGGGATCGTTGACATTGTGTTTTCACTGGACTCGGTCATTACCGCAGTGGGCATGGTAGACAACATCAGCGTGATGGTGGCTGCCGTCGTCGCGTCGGTTGCAGTGATGATGTTTGCAGCCAAACCTATTGGCGACTTTGTGGACCGACATCCATCCATCAAGGTACTGGCATTGACTTTCCTGACCATGGTCGGCACGTTATTAATAGCCGAAGCATTTGACGTACATGTGCCCAAGGGCTACGTTTACACTGCCATGTTGTTTTCCCTGGTGGTTGAGGCGTTGAACATTCGGGCCCGCACAAAGCGGTTGGCTGCTCAGCACTGACCCACCTCCTTTCCCCGGGGGGCTAGATGCTGATTAACTGTGTTGCGTACCGAGACGGCAAGAAACTGGCTGACATTGAGGTTGCTCAAATCAGCGACCACATATCGCGCGACGACACTTTTGTATGGGTGGCCCTGCAGGATGCAACGCCCGCCGAGCTGGCCGAAATGAAGCAAGAGTTCGGTTTGCACGAGCTGGCCGTGGAAGACGCCCACCACGGCCATCAGCGGCCCAAAATTGAAGAGTATGGCGCCTCGCTGTTCACTGTATTGCACCTGGTGGAGCCCGTCCCCGGAAACCTGAAAGAACTCAGCGTGGGTGAGGTGAATGTGTTCACCGGCCGCAACTACGTGCTGTCGGTGCGCAACCGCAGTCAGCAGGGCTTTCTGGGTGTGCGGGAGCGGTGCGAGCGGGAACCTGAGCTGCTGCGCCATGGCTCCGGCTTTGTTTTGTACGCGCTGATGGACGCGGTGGTGGACCGCTACTTTCCCATACTGGACAAGTGTGAATCCGAGCTGGAAGACATCGAGGAAGACATCTTCACGAAGGGCACGGCCCGGTTAAACATCGAGCGGCTGTATGAGCTCAAGCGTCGCGTCATGGTGCTCAAGCATGCAGTCGCGCCGCTGCTGGAAGGTGTGAGCAAACTGCACGGTGGCCGGGTTCCCCAGATGTGCTCGGGTGTGCAGGACTATTTTCGCGATGTGGCCGATCATCTCTCACGCATCAACTCGTTGATCGACACCATCCGCGACACGATTGCTACCGCCATTCAAGTGAATCTGGCCATGGCCACGATTGAAGAGAGCGAAATCACCAAACGGCTGGCAGCATGGGCCAGTATTTTTGCGGTGTGTACAGCGTTCGCCGGGCTGTGGGGCATGAACTTTGAGCACATGCCCGAACTGAAATGGACCTATGGCTATCCGCTGGCGTTGGGCACCATCGTGCTTTCCTGCACCCTGCTGTACCGCAAGTTTCGCAAGGCCGGCTGGGTGTAAACCCACCCGACTTGGACCCGATGGACTACTTCGCCGCGTTCGGGAAGAAAAGCTGCTCGCCGCCAATCTTGTAGCCCGCAATCGCTGCCTGGCCGGAGGATGACACCAACCAGTCCACAAATTTTTGCCCCTCAGCCACTTTGACTTGCGGGTGCTTGGCAGGGTTCACCAGCATCACGCCATACTGGTTAAACAGCTTGTTGTCACCCTCTACCAGCACCACCAGATCGCCCCGGTTTTTGAAGTTCAGCCAGGTGCCACGATCCGCCAGTACGTAGGCGGCACTGCTGGAGGCGATATTGAGTGCAGGGCCCATGCCACATCCACATGACTGGTAGCCGACGCCCATTTTGTCCGTCAGACCAGCCAGGCCCCAAAACCGCAGTTCGGCTGCATGGGTGCCGCTCTTGTCACCGCGCGAGATGAATTGGCCGTTAGCCGTGGAAACCTTCTTCAAGGCTTCCACGATGTCTTTACCTTTTGTTCCGGCCGGATCAGCCTTGGGACCAATCAGCACAAAGTCGTTGTACATCACCGGCAGGCGCTTCACGCCAAAACCCTCAGCCACAAATTTTTCCTCAGCCACCTGGTCATGGACAAACACCACATCGGCGTCCCCCCGGCGAGCCATATCCAGCGCCTGGCCGGTGCCCAGCGCCACCACCTTCACATCAATTCCCGTCGCCTTCTTGAATTCGGGCAAGAGGTACGGAAACAGTCCCGACTGCTCGGTAGAGGTGGTCGATGCCACCACGATGGATTGCGCAGATACCGTCATAGATGCAACGGTGGATGCTATTGAAATTATAGCTATAAGCGCATATCTGGCTAGGGCTGAGGCCCTAGAAGGCATATGAAAAGTCATGTTGATTCTCCTTTGACAAACAAATGTGCCGCCTCCGAAACTTCTTTCAGGCGCGGTCCGTTAAAAAACTCATTCACCGGCAAATCAGCCAGCAACCTCCCCTGCTCCAGATACAGCACCCGACTGGCCAGGCGCTTCACCTGGCCCAGGTTGTGGCTGGCAAAAATCAGGGTCATGGGTTTGGCGTTGTGGCCTCTGGCGAACTCGTCCATCAGCGCCTCCACTTCGCGCTTGGCATGCGGGTCCAGACTGGCGGTAGGTTCATCCAGCAGCAGGGCATCCGGCTGCAACACCCAGGCACGCGCCAAAGCCAGGCGCTGCTGCTGCCCGCCGGAGAGCGAGCGCGCATTGCGCAGGGCCACATGAGAAAGGCCCACACGCTCCAGTGCCCGCTCGGCACGCGTGCGCGCCTCACCCCAGGCCTGACCGGCGAGCCAAAGCCCCAGCGCAACGTTGTTCCGGGCAGACGTGCGCAACATGTACGGCCGCTGAAACAGCATGGCTTGGTGCAGTGCTTCATCGCGTCGGGACGCGCCACCGGTTGGTGTGCAAAGCCCATGCAGCAGGCGCAACAGCGTACTTTTCCCACTGCCATTGCTGCCCAGCAAGGCGACACGCTCGCCGGGGTGAATGGTCAGATTGACACCTTTCAGGGCTGTAACCTGCCCGAACCGGACGTCAGCGGCCTGCAGTTCAAACAGCGCGCTCATGCCGACGCACCCCCTGCCGCTACAAGCAGGCTGCCCTGTACGTCTTCACGCCAGCGCCGCACCACGGCAATGAAAGCGTTGAGTACTAGCACGACGCCCAGTAGGATCAGCCCCAGCGCCAGCGCCAGTGGCAGATCACCCTTGCTGGTTTCCAACGCAATGGCGGTGGTCATGACACGGGTAAATCCGTCGATGTTGCCGCCCACAATCATCACCGCACCCACCTCGGAAATGGCCCGGCCAAAAGAAGCAATCAGCACCGTCAGCAGCGCATAACGCTCGTCCCAGGCCAGTAGCAGACTGCGCAGCAGCGGCCCAGCGCCCAGAGACCGCAACTGTTCGCCATGAACGCGCTCCACGTCTTCAACGGCCTGGCGCGTCAGCGCCGTCACCACAGGCAAAACCAGGCAAGCCTGCGCAATCACCATGGCTTTGAAGCTGAACAGCCACCCCAGAAAACCCAGCGGACCCGAACGTGACAGCAATAGATAAACTACCAGGCCCACTACCACCGAAGGCACAGCCAGCAAGGTGTTGAGTACGGCGAGCACCCCCAGCCGCCCGGGGAAGCGGGCAACCCCCAGCCAAGCACCCAGCACCAGCCCCACGCCACAGGCCAGCGCACATGCGGTAGCGCTCACAGCCATGGAGCGGCCGACGATGGACAGCAAGACGGGATCGAATGATGCGATCAGTTGCAGCGCTGTAGTCGCGCTTTCAGTAAACGTAGACATAACTTCATGTATCGTAGGCGCTCCATTAATCACCTGCGATATGAACTGCCGTGCATAGGCTCCAGTTTCACTACACACTTGGCCGCGACAGCAGCCCCGCCCTGATTCGCAACCCCTTGATTGACCTGCTACAGGCGGTATCTGGCGAGGGCTCCATCTCCGCCGGTGCCCGTGCGCTGGGTCTGTCGTACCGTCACGTGTGGGGTGAACTCAAACGC
>JAKQJK010000341.1 GCA_029561195.1 Pseudomonadota bacterium | reverse complement strand
CGTCAGCCACTGCGCCAGTTGATCCGTGTGTTCGCCAGCAAAGACCTGCACGCTGGCCAACGGCATGCTGGACCAGGAACGGTCCCACAGATCGAGTGACCGCTGGACCTCAACCAGAAAGCGTTGCGCCTTGTCCCGGTCGTCGGTCGCGGACAAAGCCTGGTCCGCTTTTTCAACGGTAGCGGCCGAATAGTCGTTGCCATAGGAAGCACCGTCAAGGCTGTAGTCCGGCACATACTCTCCCACCGGCGTATATTCATTGACTGGTGAAGTGCCTTCATCATCCGAAAGGCCCCACGACTTGTTCATCAGCCCTGCCGGCAATTCGAGCCGTCGGGTATAAAAAAGCTCTTCATTCGCGCTGATGGTCAGTACCGCCTGATGTTCGTCACCGAGCACCAGAGCCGCATGTGCTCGGTCAAACTGCTTGTCGCGGACGGCCAGAGCGGTCTGCAGATTTCGCTGGGCAGTTTCCTGCACATCGATCACTGGCACATCCCAATCCAGCGACTGACCCAAGGCGAGCACCTGTCGCAACGTGGCATTGGCGGCAGCAATAACAAACAGATGTGGTGTGCCTTTCTGTCGACCATCACCCACGCGCATGATGTCCAGGGTGATGTCATCCACGTGCACATCCAGCATGTCCCTGATCTGGTACCGTGCCGCAGCACGCAACTCTTCCGGGGCGACTACCGGTGCATCGATCTGCAGCAACTGGTATTGTCCGGGACGCAGCATCACCTGCACCTGCCTGCCTTTCAACCCAATCGATTGAAGACGACGCACAAAGTCTTCGTCACTCATGGCTCCCTGGTGCTCTACACCCATTTGCCGGATGTCAAATCCACCCTCCTTGCGGGCACTGGCCCGCACGAACGCAAGGGTTTTGTCCACCCAAGAAACCACGACCTGATCCGACGACTTGCGAGGTCGCCAGGGCAGGTGCAAAAGGTTACTTCGAAAAATGGCGGACATGTCCAACAGGATGGGTGGTGTTACTGTTGATTCTGCTGAGGTTTTCAGACCTCAAAGCCTGAAAAAGGCTACCTAATCGCCACTTATTGGCCGACGGAATCACGCGTTATCAGTAACTTTCGCGCTGATAAACAAGCGACTCCGCGCCGCGGTACAAACCAAACGAACCCCTGGCTGAGGGGTTATTGGTGGGTGTGGTGTCACACCACTGGCCCGCCAGATGCGCCAGGCTGGTGCGCACGGGGCTGGGCGC
>JAKQJK010000330.1 GCA_029561195.1 Pseudomonadota bacterium | reverse complement strand
GTTATTGGCTCCTTTGCTTGTTGTGGCGATTGGCTTGGGTGGGCTTTTTGCCATGACCGGTGCACTTGCGTTGGGTGGCATTGCCGTAGTGATCTGGGGGGCTCCTGCGGAGCCCTTGGAGCACAAAAATCTGCCACGCGGCCGTCTGTCGGAAGTGCTGGGGCAGGCGGCTTTGCTGCGGCTGAACTTTGGGGTGTTTGTGCTGCATGCTGTACAGCTGGCGATGTGGGTAGCGATTCCCGCGCTACTGGTGCAGGCGGGGCTGTCCAAAGAGCACCATTGGTGGGTTTATCTGCCTGCAGTTCTGGCTTCGTTTCTCGTTATGGGCTTTACCCTATTTCCTCTGGAAAAGCGGGGCTACTTGCGTGCGGTTTTCCTGTCTGCTATTGCTCTCATCGCGCTGGTACAACTGGGCCTGTGGTGGAGTGTTTCTTCCAGTGCAGGCATGGGCTTGCTCTCTGCCCTGTTATTTTTATTCTTCTGCGGCTTCAATGTGCTGGAGGCCAGCCAGCCTAGTCTGGCCTCCAAAGTAGCCCCGGCACACGCCCGTGGCTTGGCCTTGGGCGTTTATAACTCCCTGCAGTCGCTCGGCTTTTTTGTGGGCGGTGCGTTAGGCGGCTGGCTGATCAAACACGTAGGGATGCAGGGCCTATTTATCGCATGCGGCGCTGGAATGCTGCTTTGGTTGGTGGTTGCCTGGCCCATGCAAACCCCGTCAGCAAAGGCGGGATAATCATCTAATTCAGGAGAAAACCATGGCATCAGTCAACAAAGTCATTCTGGTCGGAAATTGCGGGCGCGACCCCGAAATCCGCTATCTGCCTTCTGGCCAGGCGGTAGCCAATATCAGCATCGCAACATCCAGTCGCCGCAAAGATAAGAACACGGGTGAGAGCATTGAAGATACCCAATGGCACCGCGTGACGTTTTATGACCGGCTGGCTGAGATCGCGGGCGAATATGTCAAGAAGGGCCAGCCCATTTATGTGGAGGGTCGGTTGAAATACGGCAAATACACCGATCAGGCCGGCGTGGAGAAAAACACGGTTGACATCATCGCCACCGAAATGCAGCTGCTTGGCAAACGTGAAGGCATGGGTGGCCCCGGTAGCGATGAAGGCAGCGGTGGCGGGAGTGGGGGTTATTCCCGTCCAGCTCCTGCCTCGCGCCCAACATCCTCGCAACCACGGCAGCAGGCGCCTGTGCAGTCCAAGCCTTCAAGCGGCTTCGATGATATGGATGACGACATTCCGTTCTGAGGATCGCGCACTGCTGCTCGACCTATAAAAAAGCCCGCAGTGATTTGCACTGCGGGCTTTTTTGATATTTGCGCCAGTGTGCCCGGCACCGCTCTCGTTAGAGTTAGAAGGTCTTGCCTTTGGTGACCAGCTCACGTGTAATGCGCCATTCACCTTTGAGGAATTCGAGAGTCAACGTCTTTTCGACCACATCCTTGTAGTCGAAAGAGCCGTATTCCTGGGTGAACGCCACGTTGGCCACATTGGCTTCACAGGTAAGCGGGCGGACGTTCTTGAGCACCGCTTTTAGCTCCCCTTGTTTCGCGATACGTTTTTTACGCAATTCTTCCCATGCGGCGTGCGTCAGGCCTTTGGCAGGCACAAACGTGTCGCTGTATGCGCTTAGATAGGCGCTGGTATCTTTTCTATTCCATGCACTCGCCCATGCGTCCACTGCAGGCATGACCTTCTTGCAGTCTCCAGCAACCGCCACAACGGCGGGGGCAGGCGTAGGCAGAGGTTTTGCTACAGGTGCGGCGGGCAAAGGCGTAATCGCTTGAGTGGTGGTTTCAATTCGCGGCAGGGTTTCTTTGTCCAGAGTGATGACGGACGGCATCTCCGTGCTGCAACGCTTTAGGTCATCGTCGTCGTTATTCCCGCCAGGTGCTGGAGGTGCCTCGATTTCGATAGGGCGCAGCTGCAAGGCACCCAGCAAAGTACCAGATGTAGCCAGCACACGGGTCTTAGCCAGTCGGAGGTCGAATTCGGCGTTGCTCAAAGCCCTGCGGGCCTGATAAAGCTCGTTCTCCGTGTCCAGCAAATCCAGCAAAGAGCGCTGGCCAATATCGAATTGCTGGCGATAGGCTTCCCGCGCTTTGGATGTGGACAACTCGTGTTGCGCCAGGAAAACAATCTGCTGCTCAAGGCGCCCCACATCGTTATAGGCAATCTGCGTGGTCTGACGAATATCTCGGCAGGCCTTGTCGCGCAGCTCATAGGCGGCGTTAAGTTTGGAGACATATTGATTGATGCGAGCCGTGTCAGCACCGCCACGGTACAGGTTGTAGTTCAAGACAAGTTGTATCGCGCTGTCACGGTAATTGCCGGAAACGCCGCTCTGGTTGCGCTCAAGGCTCTGACGCGCCCGTATTTCAAGTGTGGGGTAGTTTGCCGCGCGCCTGACATCTGCATCTGCTCTATAGGCGCGAATGGTCGATACGGCACCCAGGAACTCAGGGTTGTTCGTTATTGAGTCGGCCAACAGACGGTCGCGTGCAGGAAGGAATTTATCCAGTGCCGGAGTGGCAGCCAGATTCTGACTTGGAGCGTCTCCAGTGAGGCGTTGGAACCGGGCAGATACATCGTGCAGATTGCTGGATTCGGTTAACCAGTTGGATTCGGCCAAGGCCATGCGCCCAGACGCCTGCTCCAGGTCAACCCTTCGCCCAACACCAGCTGACACACGGCTGGAGAGCCGTTTGTGGACATCCACGTGAGTAGCGAAATTGTCGCGTGCCAGTGCCAGCGCATCGCGGTATCGTTGAACGTCGAGATAGGCCCGCACAGTCTCCAGCGCGATTTGGTCGCTGGCGTTGAGCAATTCGTAGTAGGCCACCTGCCGGTTGTGGCCAAGGCGCCGCACTTCGCTGGAAGTCGCATAACCGTCAAACAATGTTTGGCGCAACTGGATGGATGTGGTTGAGCCTGTGTAGGACCGAGAAGCAATCGTGGGAGTTGTGATGCTTTCCCGGCCAATGGCGGCTTCCAGGTCAACCCTTGGGCGCCATCCTCCTTTGGCTACATCCTGCTCGCTTCTGGCGGCTTCCAGGTTCTGATACCGGAACTTCACTTCAGGGTTTTGCAGAACAGCTTTCTCAACTGCATCTCTAAGTGTGCCGGGGCTTTGCGCAAATGCATGGCTACAAACGAGCGCTACGGCGGTTACAGCCAGAAAACAGGGCTTCAAGTTCATCGTATTTCAACGCTTCTCGATTGTGGTGGAGCGATATGCTGTATTGGGCTTGGTGGGCCTGTCCGTTGTATGGGATGCGGGGAAATTATAGAGGGCACCCTAAAAATGCCCTTATGAATCAATGACTTTTCTCACAGCCCTGCCATTTGTTGCAGTTTCTTTACGATTTATCCGGTAAAAAAGCGTTTGAGCCCCTCATTTTTGAACTGCTGTTTGATCGTCAGGTTCGCAAATGCCCGGATTTGGCGACGGACGCTGATCGTCGTACTGGCGTGGCTGGTTGGGTCGTGGTCATACTCGGCGCCTGATTTTGACCGAATGCTTGAGACGGTCCTACAACGTTGGGGCGCTGCAGCGACGCCAAAGTTTCAGAATTGGCGCAACTTGGTTCAAACCGCTGGGTCTGCTCCGGAACTGGAGCGGTTGGCCAGAGTCAACGAATTTTTCAACCGGCAGATCATCTTTGGGGAAGAGTCTGCGATCTGGGGTCAGGTGGACTATTGGGCGACTCCGCTGGAGACCCTGGGTCGGGGTAGCGGAGATTGTGAAGACTTTGTTATCGCCAAATACTTTACGCTTCGCCTGGTTGGCGTTGGAACGGACAAGCTCCGGCTGGTGTATGTTCGTGCACGCACTGGCTCCAGTGACTCGGTGGCTACCCTTGCGCACATGGTGTTAGCCTACTACGCGCAGCCTGATAGTGAGCCGCTGGTTTTGGACAACCTGATTAGTGATATCCGGCCAGCATCGCGTCGTCCGGACTTAGCTCCAGTCTTCAGCTTTAACGGGCAGGGGATCTTTGCCGGGGCTTCCAGTACCCAATTGGCGCCCGCAATCGGTTCCGGTCGCCTTTCTCGTTGGGAAGACCTTCTCAGGCGCACCAGTGCCGAAGGGTTTGAATAAAAATGTCTGATTGAGAGGTTTTCCATGTCCATGTATCGACAACTTTGGCTCGCGGTCATTATCAGTACCCTGCTGGCACTTTGCGGCGGGTTACTGGCTTCTCTCTTGAGCGCACGTGGTTATCTGGAGTCTCAGCTTTCGATCAAGAACTCGGACAATGCGACGGCGCTGGCCCTGTCTCTAAGCCAAAACAACCCAGATGCCGTCACGGTGGAGCTGGTCGTGGCTTCGCTTTTTGATGGTGGTCACTACGAACTGATAAGGGTGACAGAGCCCAACGGTAAAGTCATGGTTGAGCGTGTCGCGCCCGTGGGAAATCTGGCTGTTCCGGACTGGTTTGTGCGCGCGTTGCCTATTCATGCCCAGCCCGGTAGTGCCCAAATCACCAACGGCTGGAAACAGTTGGGCGCTGTCACTCTGGTTAGCCACAGCAAGTTTGCTTATGGAGCATTGTGGAAGAGTGCATATGAGATGGTGCTGGCTCTGACAGCGGCCGGCCTGGTTGGTGGCTACCTGGGCTCGCTGGTGCTACGCCGCCTTCGCATTCCTCTAAATACCGTGATTGAGCAGGCAAAAGCTATTACTCAGCGCCGATTTGTGACTGTGGATGAACCCAGGGTGCCTGAGTTGCAACAACTGGCCGCAGCTATGAATGCAACGGTTGGGCGGCTCAAATCCATGTTTGATGAAGAAGCGGGCCGCCTGGAGGCGGTACGACGGGAGGCCAATTGCGATGCACTGACCGGCTTGGCCAACCGAAGTCATTTTCTCGCCCGGTTGCATGACAGCGTGATCGCTGAGGACTCGGTAGGTGGGACCTTATTCATCGCGCGCCTCGCCAACCTCGCCTCCATTAACGAGTCATTGGGGCGGACCGTGACGGATGAATTGTTGCAAGCCTTTGGAAAGGGTGTTTCCAAAGTGGCAAAAAGTTACCCGGAATCGTTAACTGCGCGTTTGAACGGTGCAGATTTTGCAATGTTATTGCCTGGACTTGCCGATCCGCAGGTCGCGGCTCATACCCTTTTGAGCACTTTGACGCTGGAAGCGGCAGCCTTTCTGTCGGGACAAACGAGCACCTGGCTAGCCTGTGGTCATTTCCCTCGCGGAATTGGCATGGAGTCAATATTGGCGCAAGTTGACACCGCGCTCGCAGCTGTTGAAGCCGAGGGACGGGATGGCTTGCGCATTATCGATATGCACGAAGGGGATGTGTCGCCCAGAAGCGCCATTGAATGGGCCAAAGTGATTCACCGCGCCCTTGACAAACACTGGGTGCGCCTGGTGTCGTTCCCGGTCTCGACAATTGACGGTCGGTTGATACACAGGGAGTGTCCTTTACGACTGATGTTTGATGATTCTGGTGAATGGCAGCCTGCTGGTCGATTTCTGCCCGTTGCAGAGCGACTTAAACTGACGCCCAGGCTGGACCTTGCTGCCGTAGTCTTGGGCCTGGACGAGTTGGATACCAATCCACAACTAACAGGACTGGCCATTAACCTCTCTGCAAGCTCTATCCAGTTACCCGAGTTTCGCAATGAACTGGTGAAATTATTGAGAGAGCGGGAAAGTGCATCTCGTATTTGGCTGGAGGTTTCCGAGGCAGGCGTGCTGGCACACTTTGACGCGTTTCGTGCGCTATGTGCAGAGCTCCGGGAAGTCAGTTGCAGACTGGGTATTGAGCACTTTGGTCGACAGTTCAGCGAATTTGGGCGAATGCACGATCTCGGCCTCGATTACATCAAGGTAGACGCCAGCTTCATCCGCGGTCTGGATTCCAACCCTGGTAATCAAGCTTTCCTGAGAGGCCTGTCAGTTATTGCAAAAGCTATCGGCTTAGTCGTGATTGCCGAAGGGGTCGATAACGAGGCTGACCTTCTGGCCCTGGCTTCAGTCGGATTTGATGGTGCAACTGGACCTGCGATAAAAGAAGTCGTCTAGAGAATTGGAAGGCCTGCTTGCGGTTGAAGCAAGCAGGCCCATAGGGCGAGATCAGTTCAATTAATCGACCTGGAGCTTGCCGTTGGTGAGCAGGCTCTGAATGATTGACTGGTCGTTTAACGTGCCGCCACTCGTGAGATCAACGCCTTGTAAAACAATTGCCTGATCGACATATGCGGCGTTATACCCGCTGACAAAACCACCCCCACTGCTGATCTGCACGGTCGTGTTGCCGCCGCTGGTTTCAAAGTGAAGGTAATTGAGCAAATTGCCTGCAGCAACTCCCGTATGGCTTTCACCCTGAAGCAGGTCACGCAAATCAAGGACATCGCCGCCAGCGCCAGCAGAAGCGTTGTTGAAAATCTGGATGGTATCTAAAGCTGGAGTTCCTGCAGCACCTTTGTCGGAAAGCGACCAAACGAAAACATCTGAACCGTTGCCGCCATTCAGGATGTCATTGCCACTGCCACCTGCAAGCGCGTCATTGCCGTCGCCACCTAGAAGCGTGTCATTGCCCAAGCCGCCGCGCAATACATCATCACCAGTTCCACCCGTCAAGGAATCGTTGCCGAGGTCGCCAACGAGCAGATCATTGCCCGCGCCGCCATCGACGGTGTCGTTTCCTGCACCGCCGTTGATCAGATCGTTGGCGGCGTTACCCGTCAGAGTATTGTTGGAGGCATCCCCGCTGATCGAGTTGGTGATGGCCCGCAGCGTCAAAGTAGAGCTACTGGTGTCACCATCGGTATCCGTCAATGTGTAGCCAATCTGTTCGGGAGCAATAGCAACCGCTGCGCTGTTGGTGATGGTGGCGTAGCTGACTGCCTCAATGCTGGCATAGGCATCACTGTTTGCGGTGATTTCTATGCGACCAATGTTGCTGTACTGGGTAGGCATCGCAACATTCAATTCGGAGTTGCTATAGAACTGGCCCAGTAGGTGTCCGTCAATATGGTAAATCGAGTAAGTCAGTGCAATGGACCCACCCAAATTGCTGTTGCTGTTGTCCGGATTAATACTGACATTTTCGACGCCATACGGGTTTGCGACCCTATCAAACGTGATGACCAAGGTTTCCAGGTTTCCAATTCGCGTGTTAGTGTCAGCACCGCCACTTGCGAGATTCACGCCGATACCATCTGCATTCGTTCGCCGGACACCTGCAGTTTCCACGGTTGAGTTTCGTGCGATACCAGTGAAAGTCAATGCCCCAATCGCCAGGCTCGTGCCAGTAGCATTTGCACCCGTAAGCGTTACTGTGTTTATAGCACCCGATGGCGTGGAAGGCGTATTGGCAGCCGTAGGTTGATACTCGTAGAAACCATCGCTGTTGAAGCGCAGACTGCTGCCATTGGTCGCATGTGTCCAGATCAGCTGCCCGTTGTTAACAGAATAGGTTCCGCCCAAAGCGGCGGTAGCCCCCACATTCGCCGTAAGGTTGAAGGACTGACCCTGGAAGACGATGGAGCTAACTGTTGCTCCATCCACATTGTTGTCAGTTCCTGAACCTTGGGCGCTGAAGTCGGTACTAAGGCTTCCAATGGCCAAACCACCATCAGTGCTAAGTCCGCTGATGACGTTACCAGTGAACCGGGTTTCGTTTGCCAACAAGGTGTCAGTATCGGGGCGCGCAATCGGGTGACCATCCACGACATTAAAGGTCAGCGTGGTCGAAGGTGTCACGTCTCCATCCGTATCGCGGGCGACGAAATTCACATTGAAGGTGTCTCCCTGGCTGGCAACGCCACCTGTGAAGTAGGTGTAAGTGCCATTTTCAAAGTTAAACGTCAATGTTCCCAGAGTAAAGCCCCTACTCGCACTCAATGTGAGCGTGTCAGCGGTAAGTGGTGAACCGGCCGGAAATCCGCCTGCCCAACTGATTTGTCCCGTAGCTGGGTTATAGGTGAAAGTGACATTGGTGTCTGGTGTGCCATTGGCATTGGTGTCCAATTGCACAGTTATGGACTGGACATAACCATCGTCCGCCCCCAGCGCACTGCCAACTCCACCACCACTGATCACGTTGCCGCCTGTGGCGACTGGCACTGTCGATATCAGGGTGTTACTGAGTTCATTGAGGTCGGGGACGATGATAGCGGGGTCGATAGCTCCGTTGCCATCACTGTCAATGTTGTGGATACCATTCAGTGGACCTGTATTGGAAATGCCGCTGCCAATGCCGACGCCATATGAGCTGATACCGTTTGTGTTGACAAAGGTTGAATATCCGGTGGTCGTCGCAGGATTCACGGTGTTCTGTTCAGTTGGAACACCGTCGGACAGGAAGTAAGCAATGTTCTGGACAGATGTGTCCACCGTGCCAAACGCAGTCTGGGCAGCGGTTAGCGCATCGGTGTAGTCGGTGCCACCGGTACCTGTAATAGCGTTTATGGCGTTGATCAGGGTAGTTTTATCCGTATAGGCGACATTGCCATTCAGTATCGTCGCGGTGCTTGCAAACGTAACTAATTTGACAGAAACGTTTTGTGCTTGATCAAAATATTCAGTAACCAGTGATACGAGCGCGGCTTTGGCTAGTGCGAGTCGTGTGCTGATGGTGACTGAACCATCCGGATTGATCTGACGTACCTCACCGCCTGCGTTTTGCTGCGTCATGCTGCCGGACACATCCAGTACCAATACGAGGTTATACGAGGGAAGAGCGTCTTCTGTAACTTCGATGACGCGGTTAAATGCCTGTGGACGATCGTCGACGATGGTGATTTGTGCGTTGGCGCTTCCCGTATTCGTTGTGTAGGCGATAGCAGACGTGCGGCTATTGTTGTTTGCGGCCGCACTGTGGTCGACGTTATCGTTGAGCACATAGGTGAAATCGCCTAAACCAGTGCCTGCTATGTCCACGGTCATGACGCCCGCGTTGACAGTGCCGACCACATGCTGAACGCCGACATAGCCGGCGCGACCATCCAAATCACCCGCACCACCGTCAGTCACGCCACCAACGTTGGTAATCGACGTTGCTCCAGGATCATTGGTAAGCAGGTTACCTGCTACGGTACTGACGCCGCCACCCGTTCCGTTAGCAAGTGCACTCTCGTTCACTATGATGAGATCGTCGCGCGTCGCGTAAGTCGTGACATTAACAGTTGCGGTACTCGTCTGTCCTTGCTGATCGGTGAGTGTGTAAGTAAAGCTGCCGTTTCCGACTATCGAAGGCGTAAAGGTCCACGTGCCATTTCCGTTGTTGACCAACGAGCCGCCCGCAACGCTGCCTGTGGTTGTGATGGCCGCAGCGTCAACCAAGGTGTCATTGCCAGTCAGCTGTGCTGTAGTGAGCGTGATGGGTGTGCCCAGCAGGGTTGTGTAAGTGTCGTTGACTGCCACGGGTGATCCGTTGTCAGCGTCAATTATGGAGCCGGTGCCTGACGCCGACCCGATGGTGAGTGGTACGGTTTCCGTTGCTTCATCTTGTGGGTTAAGGACGGTTGGGACAGTTACAGTGAAACTGGTTACGCCAGCCGGGACGATCAGGTTGCCGGCGACCAGGGTTACGCCATTCGAGAAAGATGGTGTGGTGCTGAAGTCCGTGCCCGCTGTTGCAGTTCCTCCGCCCAAAGTGAATGGATACGTTGTGCTGGAGCTTGAGGCATTGCTCAGTACAACGGAATAGACAAGGTTGTTTCCTTCGTTTGCAGTTGGGCTGGAGACCGACGCGATGGACGGCGCGTTGTCGTCATCGGTAATGGTGCCGGTGGCGGCGACGCCGCCGACCGACAGGTTGTAGTTCTCGGAAGCACCTTCATCGATGGTGTCCAGCGTGGTGGGCACGGTGACGGTG
>JAKQJK010000324.1 GCA_029561195.1 Pseudomonadota bacterium | reverse complement strand
GAGCTTCACGGCCAGCCCAGTAGGAGGTGTGTTCACGACGAACGCTCCAGCCGGGTTTACATCGAATGGAGCAGCGGGCACCGCGAGCCTGGATGTAAGTGCAGCGGGTGCGGGTACATATACCGTAACTTATACTTATACTGATGCGAACGGTTGTGATGCTTCACAAACTGTATCGGTAACGATTTACCCAGAACCAATCGTAACCTTGTCCGACCCTGCCAACGTGTGTGTTGACGGTACCGACATGAGCTTCACGGCCAGCCCAGTAGGAGGTGTGTTCACGACGAACGCTCCAGCCGGGTTTACATCGAATGGAGCAGCGGGTACCGCGACTCTGGATGTAAGCGCAGCGGGTGCAGGTACTTATACGGTAACCTACACTTATACTGACGCCAATGGTTGCGATGCCAGCCAGACGGTGAGTGTAACGATTTACCCAGAACCAGTGGTGACACTGAGTGACCCGGCGGATGTGTGTGTTGATGGCTCAGACATGAGCTTCACAGCCAGCCCAGTGGGTGGTGTGTTCACGACGAACGCTCCAGCCGGGTTTACATCGAACGGAGCGGCGGGTACTGCGAGCCTGGATGTAAGTGCAGCAGGTCCAGGTACCTACACGGTGACTTATACCTACACTGATGCCAATGGTTGCGATGCCAGCGAGACGGTGAGTGTAACGATCTTCCCTATAGCAACATCAAATGCAAACATAGATCAGACGATTTGTGCGGGTTCAACAGTGAGTTTGTCCGGCAGCGTGAGTGGCTCAGCAACTAGTGGCACTTGGATGAGCAGCGGTACAGGTACATTCAGTCCGAATGCGAGTACGGTGAATGCAGAATACACCCCAAGTGCAGCAGACATCAGTGCAGGAACAGTGATCCTGACCTTGACGACAAATGACCCAACTGGCCCCTGTCCTGCAGTGAGTGACCAGATGGTAGTGACCATCAACCCTGCGGCGACCGCAAATGCAAACGTAGATCAGACGATTTGTGTGGGCTCAACAGTGAGTTTGTCGGGCAGTGTGGGTGGCTCAGCGAGCAGCGGCACTTGGACGAGCAGCGGCACAGGCACATTCAGCCCAAATGCAAGTTCGTTGAATGCAGTATACACCCCAAGTGCAGTAGACATCAGTGCAGGAACAGTGATCCTGACCTTGACGACAAATGACCCAACTGGCCCCTGCCCTGCAGTGAGTGACCAGATGGTAGTGACCATTTTTTGTTTTGACCTGGCTTTGACAAAGGTATTGAACACCACTGCAACTCCTGGCCCATTTGCACCAGGTAGCACGGTGACCTTCACGATCAATGTGCTCAACCAGGGCACGCTGGATGCGACGAACATCCAGGTGAGTGACTACGTTCCAGCTGGTTTGACGCTAGCGGATGCGAACTGGAGTGTGAGTGGTGGTATTGCCACCTTGAATACGCCGATTGCTTCTTTGGCAGCGGGATCGAGCACGACGGTAGACATCAGCTTTACGATCAATGCCAACTTCATGGGCACAAGCCTGGTGAACTATGCGGAGATCAGTGCGGCGAGCAATGCCTTTAACGAGGCGGATGTGGACTCAAGTCCGGATCAGAACAATACGAATGACGCTGGTGGCCAGCCCGGTAGTGCAGCAGACAACAGCACTGGTGGTAATGGTACAGGTACTCCTGGAGACGGCATTGCCGGAACGGATCAGGATGACCATGACCCGACGCAGATCAGCGTGGGTCAGGTGTTTGACCTGGCTTTGACCAAGGTATTGAACACCACTGCAACCCCCGGGCCATTTGTACCAGGTAGCACGGTGACCTTCACGGTCAATGTGCTCAACCAGGGCACGCTGGATGCGACGAACATCCAGGTGAGTGACTACGTTCCAGCTGGTTTGACGCTGGCGGATGCGAACTGGAGTGTGAGTGGTGGTATTGCCACCTTGAATACGCCGATTGCTTCTTTGGCAGCGGGATCGAGCACGACGGTAG
>JAKQJK010000319.1 GCA_029561195.1 Pseudomonadota bacterium | reverse complement strand
GGCCAGTGCGTGCGCGGGTGGCGAAGGATGCATAACGGCGGTCAACGAGGCGCGGGCTGCGGGGAACCAAGTCGTCGTGGGAGCTGATGGCAAGGTCTATGCACTCCCGCGGAACTACCAACTTTTCTACGATAGCCAAGGCCGTGTCGTGTCGGCGGTGCCTGCCGATACGCCACAACTGAAGGCACCGGAGCGGGCCGGCAACACGTGGCAGAATGCCGTCGGGCAAGGCATGGCCGAGTTTGTACTGATCGACGGTGCCGGACTACTCGGCTCGGCGCTCATCAAGGGCGGTGGGCTGCTGTTCGGGGCTGTGACCAAAGTAGTTGGGGGTGCCGACGAGACGGTCAGTGCCTTGGGGCTGGTGGTGGAGCGGGGTGGGGCAGAAGGACTAGGTGCAGCCGAGAAAGGCGGTTTGAGCCTCTTTAAGTGGGGAGCGGAGACCACGACTGCACCGGGTGGATGGAGGGCAGGGGACTTTATGCTCCATCTGCCAGAGAAGGGCAGCGTACAAGCGAACTGGGCACAGAATGCTGGTCGATTGAGAGAACAGATGAGGCAAGGTAATCCGATTTTTGACTCGTATCGTGATGCGGTAACAGGAAAGCAAATTTCGACTAGAGGTTTTTTGGGCGCGGAGCGTAATCTGCTCGAATCACACGGCTGGCAGTACAATTCATCGACGGGTGCATATCACCCGCCGGCTCCCTGAGTGGATAGGTACTATGGATATGTCTTTTGCGTCAGAGGTAAGGTGTCACTTTGATCCTGTGGCTGAACGATTTGGACTGTCTTGCGTGGCATCTAGTGAGCAGAGGGTTCGTTACGAGAATGAAGCTGTTTTCCTCACGGTTCATTTCGATAACGGGCGCTCATATGAGTTGGGAGTTGAGGTTGGGAGGAAAACGTCGACGCAATCGGAACGCCCTTTCTCGCTTGTTGAGGTGCTGCGCTTGCGAGAAGCTGCAGCAGATGCGGCCTCCATTGATGGGATTATAGTTAGTGACGCTGCGCGGTTGCCAGATGCAATAAAACGGCTTGCTGCATTGACTTCCGAGTATACTTCTGATTTCCTGAGATGTAATGATTTCTCGTTTGCACAAGTTGGGAGACTACGCGAAAAAGAAGGCGATGCATATGCTCTGGAACGGGATCTTCGGGTGGCCAAGGCAAAATCAGAAATTGCGTGGTTAAGTCGGAATTTCAAGGCCTTGATTGCGGCGCTTGAGCCATTGGAGCCGCACCTATCGTCGGCGGAAAAAATGCGTTTGGAATATTCGCGTAAGCAGCTTGCGAATTGGGGTTAGCAGGCCGATGAAAAACCCCGAGAAGCCGTAGGAAATAGCTGGTGTCAAGTGAGTAGAGAAATAGGGGACGTGCCTAGCAGGGTGTTGATTTACCCCAGAGCCAAGGACGGCAAGGGTTTCGGGCTTGTTATAATTCCATTCAAATTGGCGAACCAGTAATACTCCGATGCGCGGCCCCGACCACAAACAGAACGCCTTGTTTAGCTACGTCA
>JAKQJK010000308.1 GCA_029561195.1 Pseudomonadota bacterium | reverse complement strand
CCGCCTTCTCCACTTCGAAGGCGATCTCGGCCGAGAGTTTGGGAATCCGGTATGCCGCCGAAGCGTTGGTGTTATCGGGTGCGGTCAGACTCTTGTCCAACTCCCCCTGCGCCTCGATGACTGCTTTGCCGACCGACTGCAGGAATGCGGAGATGGTCGTGGGCGTGCGGTTGTCGGCCTCGGAAGCCCCTCGTGGCGGATGCCCGCCCCTACCGCTACCAGCGTCCAATGCATCCGCTTGATCCTTTACATCGGCTGTATCCATCGCAGAAGTCGTTGCCGTCGGAGCTTGACTTGGTTCGCCTAACCACAGTTTGAGCGCATCACTCAACAATTCCAGATTTTCCTGAATTTTCAGAAGATCGCCATCCTTAAGATCATTGAGCGCTTCCGCAATGTGACGCTCCGGAAAATCTCCTGTAGCGCCAGCAGGCGCGCCAACAATCTGTTTAATCGTCTTCATGAGAGCAAACGTTTCCGGATCGATCCCCCTCTTTGCAATGCTGGTCAGCTCAGATTGATCCCTCGCCATGATTCGCCCTCAAGCACCGGTTTTCTTCAAGGTCTGACCAAGGCTGTCGAGCAACTTGGTCGTATCGGCACGGGCGGTGGAGACACTTGGAAGAGCGGGCAGCGGCGTACTGTCGATCGTCCCAACGCGTGTCAGTAACTCGCTGGTAATGTCCTTTCCCGCCGGTAGCGCATGCAGCTTGCAAGTGATACGGGCAGCAGCGCGATAGTCATAGCCGAAGCCCACCGCCATTGCCGCGTTGAGCGCCACAGCCTTGGTGCCCAAGCGCAACTCGCCCGAGGCACCGGCATTGAAGCTCTCCGCCAGATCAGCGCTGAAATCAAAGGTCGTTTCACTGAACTGGTAGCGGCTAGGGGCCAGTTGCAGCAAGAGGGTGGCAATCTGCGGGTCAAGCTGCGCCGGAATGTCAGATTTTGGAACGAAGGCGGCGAGCAATTTCACAAGGTCGGCAACGGCCTGGACATAGCCGTGGTTCAGTTCATCCTGTGCTTCGGCAACGGATAGCCCCATGCGGCCAAGAATCGCAGGAAGATAGGAAAGATCGTTGACGAGACGTGAGGCTTGGTTGGCCATGGAAAACTCCTTGTTCGTTGGAAAACAATCAGGGCTTGCTGGGAATTAGCTGAACATCGAGTTGCAGGCGGCACTGCTCGGAAAAGTCCTTGCGTCCCGCGTGGAAGTAACGGGTAAGAGGGAAATACAGCACATCGGCGCCAAGCTTGAAGTCACGCATTTCCATGTGGTGAGCTTCAA
>JAKQJK010000271.1 GCA_029561195.1 Pseudomonadota bacterium | reverse complement strand
TCGCGAATGGCAAATAGCTCGCGGCGGACCAGTGTGAGCTTGTCGGCACTGGCGTCCCGCCGATCCTCGAACTGGCCTTCAAACTGACTGCTTTCGAACTGACTGTCGTCAAAATCTTCCAGCACAGAGTCACTCAGCTCGATAACTTCCACGCCCTCCAGCATCACTTCGCCGTTGCGTTTTTTGTCACGCTCCAATTGCAGCAACTCCTGCATCTTGTTGCGCGCACCGCTGATGGTGAAGCCCTGGTCATACAGCAAATCACGAATCCGGCGGATCATCAGGACTTCATGATGCTGGTAGTAACGGCGGTTGCCGCGTCGCTTCATCGGGCGCAGCTGCGTGAACTCCTGCTCCCAATACCGTAGCACGTGGGGTTTTACACCACACAAATCGCCTACCTCACCAATGGTGAAATAGCGCTTGGCCGGTATCGAAGGAAGACTATTCTCCATTGAAATCAATGCTGTACGAAGGAAAGCTTCGAGGTTACTCTAAGTCTTCAGATGACGCAAAGGGAGTTTTGACCCGGGCGTGTGAAATACGTCAAGGTTTGTGACAAAGTACGCCAAATCAACGCACCAAAACCGTGCGGAACGATGTAAAGCGTCTCAGGCGCGCTTTTCGTCCTGGATTTGCTCTTTGAGTTTGTGGCTTGCGTGGAAGGTGACCACCCGACGTGCTTCGATGGGAATGGCTTCCCCGGTACGGGGGTTGCGCCCTGGCCGGGGAGCTTTGGTGCGGATCTGGAAGTTGCCAAACCCGGAAATCTTGACGTCAGTGCCCTCCACCAGACTGGTGGAGATCAGATCAAAAAACGCGTCAATCATGTCCTTGGACTCGCGTTTATTCAAGCCAATTTGCTCAAACAACAGTTCCGCCAGCTGCGCTTTGGTCAATGCCGGTGTTTCCAGGCTCTCAACAGAAAAATCCATAAAGGCTCCCGATCTTTGCTTTTATTGTCTGGCAGGTGACGTTAGGAGAATCAGCTTCAGGTGCGCTGGCGGGCGCCCAAATCCGTCACCAACTTGGCGACAACGGCCTGCACACTGGCGTCAATCTGCTCATCCGTCAGCGTAGCGGCGTCGCTGCCCAGCGTCAAGCGGACAGCCAGGCTTTTTTCTCCAGCTCCCTCGCCAGTTGCACCTGCCGCAAGTTTGGGCCGATAAACGTCAAATAAGGTTGCATCGCGCAGAAGACCGCTAGTCGGCGCCGACCAGACAGCGCTCATCAACGCAGCGTGGGTGACCTGTTCAGCCACCAGCACGGCAATGTCACGCTCCACAGCCTGATGCCGTGAAACCGACTGGAACTCCGGCACCGCGCGCTGTAGCACGGCATCCAGGTCCAATTCAAACATCAACGGTGCGGAAGGCAGGTCATAGCCCTGACGCCATTTGGGGTGCAGTTCGCCAACAAAGCCAATCGACTTGTCACCCAGTGAAACGCTGGCACAACGGCCGGGGTGCATCGCTGGGTGTTGCGCTGGGGCGAAGGTGGCCTTCAGCGGCGCAAGCAGGGCCTCAACATCTCCTTTCGCCTCAAAGAAATCTGCACCCTGCTCTTTGCGGCCCCATTGCAGCATGTCAGCGCTGCCACACACCATACCCGCCACGCGCATCGGCTGGTGAAAGCCTTCAACGGTGGTATCGGAGTTCTTGACGGAAGCATCGCGCAAGAACACACGGCCCAACTCAAACACACGAACGCGCTGGGCCTTACGGTCCAGATTGAACTTTAAAACTTGTAGCAAGGAACCCAGCAATGACGAACGCATGACGCTCATCTGGCTTGCAATCGGGTTGAACAGCTTGATGGGATTGGCATTGCCTGCCAACTCATTCTCCCAACGCTCATCACAGAAGCTGAAATTGATGGTTTCCTGATAACCCAAAGCCGCCAATGATCGGCGAACGGCGAACGCGCTACGCTGTGACTCAGGGCGAATCTTCGCGGTAATGGGTGCCAGTGGAGGCGTTTGGGGCAGATTGTTATAACCCACGACACGCGCCACTTCCTCGATCAAGTCTTCTTCAATCTGCAGGTCAAACCGGTACGAGGGCGGAGCAACGGTGACTGTGCCATCCGTCTGTGTGACAGGCAGGCCCAGACGAACCAGCGCGTCTGCGCACTGCGCCTGGGTCATTGGCATACCAATAACCTTGTTGGCACGTGCCACCCGCAAAGTGACCGGTGCGGCCACGGGCACGTTGACTTTCAGATCATCGACAGGGCCGACTTGGGTGGCGGGCGTTCCACAGATGTCGATGATCAGTTGGGTGATGCGCTCAATGTGCTCCACAGTCTGACTGGGATCGACCCCGCGCTCAAATCGGTGGCCCGCATCGGTAGAAAAGTTGAAGCGGCGCGAACGCCCAGCAATCGACTTCGGAAACCAGAAGGCGGCCTCCACATAGACGTTTTGCGTGTCGTCAGACACGGCCGTGGCGTCGCCACCCATGATGCCAGCCAGCGATTCAACCTGCACGTCATCGGCAATCACGCCAACCTTGTCATCCACAGTGACGGTGTTGCCATTCAGCAATTTGAGCTGTTCGCCCGGCTTGCCCCAACGCACGTCCAGACCACCGTGAATCTTGTCCAGATCAAAGATGTGACTTGGGCGGCCGAACTCAAACATCACATAGTTGGAGATGTCTACCAGAGCCGTAACGCTGCGCTGGCCACATCTGGCCAGGCGGTCCACCATCCATTGCGGTGTTGAGGCCTTGGGATTGACGTTGCGCACTACACGGCCCGAGAAGCGGCCACACAAATCGGGCGCGCTCACTTTCACCGTCAGCTTGTCAGTACTTGTGACCGGAACGGCTGGGAACGTCGGCGTTTTCAACGGTTCGCCCGTCAGCGCGGCCAGTTCACGCGCTACACCATACACGCTCAGGCAATGTGCCAGGTTAGGCGTGAGTTTAAGGGTCAGCAACGTGTCATCCAGTTTTAGGAGCTCACGGATGTTCTGGCCCAAAGGCGCATCCAGAGGAAGCTCCAGCAGCCCACCATGGTCGTCAGAGAGCTTCAGCTCCCGGGCGCTACACAGCATGCCCTGGCTTTCCACGCCACGCAGTTTGCCAACCTTGATGAGGAACGGCTTGCCATCTTCACCGGGAGGCAACTCGGCACCCACCATAGCGCAGGGAATGCGGATACCTACGCGCGCATTGGGCGCACCACAGACGATGTCCAGCAAAGTACCCTGACCCACATCAACCTTGCACACGCGCAGCCGGTCCGCATTGGGGTGTTGCACCGCTTCCTTGATTTCACCCACAACGATATGGGTAAATGGTGGGGCTACGGACTTGAGTTCTTCCACCTCAAGTCCCGCCATGGTCAAGGTGTCTGCCAAATCAGCAGTCGAAAGGGGCGGGTT
>JAKQJK010000269.1 GCA_029561195.1 Pseudomonadota bacterium | reverse complement strand
GAACCTCGACGCGCTGGGCAGCGAACATGTGCGCCAGGTGCGCAAGGACTGCGCCTCCGTGATCCTGTGGTGTGCCGAAAAGGCGACCTGGATGGCGGGCGAAGGCATACAGCTGTTCGGTGGCAATGGCTACATCAACGAATACCCGCTGGGTCGCCTGTGGCGTGACGCCAAGCTGTACGAGATCGGCGCCGGCACCAGTGAGATCCGGCGCATGCTGATCGGCCGCGAGCTCTTTGCCGAGACCATGTAGATCTGCGACCATCAACGGCGCGCGCAATTGCGGAACCGCCCTGACGATGTGCTGCCGTCTGCACCCACCCGGGTGCATCCGCCCGGGGGCCTGAAACTTGCCGACTTTGCCATCAGCGACCAAGGCACAATCATCCGATGACTACGACATCCCTCGACGAACTCTTTGCCCACAACCGTGAATGGGCGGCCCGCATGGAGGCCGAGCGGCCGGGCTTCTTCACCAGCCTCATGGCCTTGCAGCAACCGCGCTACATGTGGATCGGTTACTCCGACAGCCGGGTGCCGGCCAACCAGATCACTGGGCTTGACCCGGGCGAGGTCTTTGTTCACCGCAATGTGGCCAACGTGGTTGTGCACTCTGACCTGAATGCGTTGTCCACTATCCAGTTTGCAGTGGAGCATCTCAAGGTACGCCACATCATGGTGGTTGGGCATTACGGCTGCGCTGGTGTGCGCGCCGCGCTGCAAGGCGCACGCATCGGGCTGGCTGACAACTGGTTGCGCCATGTTCAGGATGTGCGCCTGCGCCACCGTCGGCGTATTGAGCACCTCAGCCCGGAGCTTCAGGAAGACGTCTTGTGCGAGATCAATGTGATCGAACAGGTTGGAAATGTGGCATTGTCCACGGTGATGCAGGATGCCTGGGCGCGCGGTCAGCAGTTGTCGGTGCACGGCTGGGTCTATGGTCTGCGCGATGGGTTGCTCAAAAACCTGGAAGTGACCATGGATGATTCCGCAAAAATTGTGGAGGTCTTCCGCGATGCCCTGAAACGCTATCCCCGGGCGGAGCAGACTGAGTAGGGCGCATGTTTCCCCAAAGACTGGACTCTACCGTTGCTTATGACATCGCCAAGGCGATGATGGACGGTTTTAATCGCCACTATCGGCTTTTTCGTACAGAGTCGGCGCGGGCCAAACACCGGTTTGAAACAGCGGACTGGCACGGCCAGCAGCGCGCCCAGCGCGAGCGCATCGAGTTTTATGATCTTCGTGTAAAAGAGTGCTCCAACCGGCTGGAGCGTGAATACAGGGCGGGCGAGCAGCCGATGGATATCTGGCAGCAGGTGAAACTGCACTACATCGGTCTCTTGGTTAATCACCACCAGCCTGAACTGGCCGAGACTTTCTTCAATTCGGTCACCACCAAGATTCTGCACCGGACCCATTTTCACAACGATTTCATTTTTGTGCGTCCGGCGGTTAGCACCGAATACATTGAAAACGGTGAGTCTGAAGCGCGGCCAACCTACCGCGCGTATTACCCGACATCGGCCAGCATGCGTGAAGTGCTCGCGCAGATGGTGAAAGATTTTGACCTGCGCCGGTCATTTGAAGATCTTTCTCGGGACGCTGGATTGGTCGCGGACGCGATGAATGCCGCCCTGGGAGATGTCAAGCTGCGGGCCAACTTCCAGTTTCAGGTACTGACCAGCCTGTTTTTCCGCAATAAGGGCGCTTACATCGTGGGTAAGCTCATCAACGGCTTCAATGAGTTCCCGTTTGCACTGCCTATCCTGCATGTGGCCAACGGGGACAAATTGGCTATCGACGCCGCCCTGTTTGGCGAGGATGACCTGCTGATGCTGTTCAGCTTCGCGCGCGCTTACTTCATGGTGGACATGGAGATTCCGTCTGCCTATGTGCAGTTTTTGCGCAGCATGATGCCGCGAAAACCGCGCAATGAGATCTACAACGCGCTCGGGCTGGCCAAGCAAGGCAAGACCCTGTTCTACCGGGATTTTCTTCATCACCTGCGCCACTCCAGCGACAAGTTCCGCATTGCGCCCGGCATCAAGGGCATGGTCATGCTGGTATTCGATTTGCCGTCGTTTCCCTATGTGTTCAAGGTAATCAAGGACTACTACCCCCCGCAAAAGGACACCACGAGAGAACAGATCAAGGGCAAGTATTTGCTGGTGAAACAGCATGACCGAGTGGGTCGCATGGCCGATACGTTGGAGTACAGCGAAGTGGCATTTCCCCGTGAGCGGTTTGACGACGAATTAATTGCTGAACTCGAAAAGTTTGCGCCGAGCCAGCTGGAGGTCAGTGACCGTGATGGGGATGGTCATGTGGAAGTCATCATCAAACACGTATACATCGAGCGCCGGATGATCCCGCTTAATATTTATTTGCAGGAGGCATTTGATGCAGGCGGCGCGGGTGCTGGCGAGCTGGGGCCAACCGCCGCGCGGGGGCGCGAGCAGATTGAGCGGGGTGTCGTTGAATACGGGAACGCCATCAAGGATCTGGTGGCTGCCAATATTTTCCCTGGCGACATGTTGTGGAAGAACTTTGGCATCACGCGCCACGGCAAGGTCGTGTTCTACGACTATGACGAAATCGAGTACATCACGGACTGCAAGTTCCGCAAGGTGCCCGCTCCGCGTAACGAGGAAGACGAAATGTCGGGCGAGGTCTGGTACAGCGTCGGTCCAAAGGACGTGTTCCCCGAAACCTTTGGTCCGTTCTTGTTGGGCAACTCGGCGGTACGCGAGATTTTCATGAAACACCATGCCGATCTGCTCGATGCGGCTTTCTGGCAGGGCCACAAGGACCGGATCCTGGCGGGCGACGTGATTGACGTGTTTCCGTATGACCGGGAAAAGAGGTTTCTGCCCGCCAACCGGCAGGCGGAGCGGGTCTGAGCTGCTATTTGATGTGCCTTGAATTATTTACTAGCTGAAGAGGTCTGAAATGTCTGAACAAATCGTGATTGTGGGTGCGGCCCGTACGCCGATGGGTAGTTTCCAAGGTGATTTTTCCTCGCTTGCCGCACATGACCTGGGTGGCGCCGCCATCAAGGCGGCGGTTGCACGCTCGGGCGTGTCAGGAGAACTGGTGAATGAAGTGCTGTTTGGCAACTGCCTGATGGCGGGCCAAGGTCAAGCGCCGGCACGTCAAGCGGCGTTCAAGGGTGGGCTGCCCATTAGCGCCGGCGCGGTCACCCTGTCCAAGATGTGTGGCTCGGGTATGCGTGCGGCCATGTTCGGTCACGACATGTTGTTGGCAGGCAGTGCAGACGTACTGGTGGCCGGCGGCATGGAGAGTATGACCAACGCTCCCTACCTGTTGCAAAAGGCGCGTGGCGGTTACCGCATCGGTCATGACCGCATGTTTGATCACATGATGCTTGATGGCCTGGAAGACGCTTATGAGCCGGGGCGTTCGATGGGTACGTTTGGTGAAGACTGCGCTGGCAAATATGCGTTCACCCGAGAGCAGCAGGACGCATTCGCCACCGCCAGCGTGCAGCGGGCCCAGGCAGCCACCCAATCCGGCGCATTTGCTGCCGAGATCACGCCCGTCACTGTCAAAACCCGTGCGGGCGAGGCTGTCGTCAGCATTGACGAAGGTCCCGGAAAGGTCAAGCTGGACAAGATTTCATCGCTTAAACCCGCCTTCAAGAAGGACGGCACCATCACGGCTGCCAGTAGCTCATCCATCAATGATGGTGCCGCCGCCATGGTGATGATGCGCGCAAGTACTTCTGCGAAGCTGGGAGCCCGGCCGCTCGCCCGTGTCGTGGCGCATGCCGTTTACGCCCAGGAGCCGAACTGGTTTGCCACCGCACCGGTAGGTGCCGTGCAGAAGTTGCTTACCAAAGCGGGCTGGAGTGTATTGGATGTGGATCTGTGGGAAGTGAACGAGGCTTTTGCGGTTGTGCCTATGGCGCTGATGCATGAACTGGGGCTGAGCCACGACATCGTGAATGTGAACGG
>JAKQJK010000263.1 GCA_029561195.1 Pseudomonadota bacterium | reverse complement strand
ATAGAAAGCCTGATTCAGCACGTTCACGCCTGCAGCCTGCACCCACGGTTTGCTGGTGGTGTCGGTGCACGCGGGCATCTGTTTGGTTAGGCCAAGTTTCGCGAGCAAAAACGTTCCCGAGCATTGGGCTGCAATGAGCTGCTTGGCAGGGTCGAGTTGCAGCTGGCCCATGATGGCTGCATCGTTACCCACTTCCCGCGTTTTCATGCCGCTGCCAATGAGCACGGCGTCGGCCCGGCAGGCTTGCTTCAGGTCAATGTGGGCGTCGATGGTCAGGCCATTCATGGACGTGACCCGGGGGCTGGGGCTGGCAATGCTGACCTTCCAGCTGGTGTCCCCCAGCAGCGAAATGCGGCTTAGCATGCCGTAGGCGATCAGTGAATCAAGTTCATTGAACCCGTCGAAAGTCAGTATGGCGATGTGCATGAAATCAATCCACGATGAATAATTTGGCGCCAAGCGATGACGTCGAGCGATGCGGCTCCGCGTTGTCCGCCACCTGGTAGCTCATGCCAGGCTTGAGGGTGAATGTGCGGCCGTCTTTTAACTCGGTAAGCAGTTCGCCTTCCAGGCAGAGCAGGATATGACCCTTGACGCACCAGTGGTCAGAAACATAGCCTGGCGTGTATTCCACCATGCGCACGCGCAGGTCGCCGAATTGCTGTGTGCGCCAGAACGCCTGTCCTGCTTGTGCACTTTTTTCTACGGGTGCTATGGCCGACCAATTGACCGTGCCAAAAGGGATGTTGGTCATGTTCATCGGTTGCTCCTGACAGAGATTTCTTGTTGCACCGGCATTCTTTTTCCAATAAAAACGGTTGCAATCACAGCCAGCGCAAAACCGACCGTCACCACATCCAGCGACTCACCCAGCAGAGGCACCGAGAACAACATGCTAAAAAAGGGCTGCACCAGTTGCACCTGGCTGACGCGCACCGTGCCGCCGAGTGCCAGGCCACGGTACCAGGCGAAGAACCCGATCCACATCGAAAACAGCGTCACGTAGCCAAAGCCTAACCAGGCACTGGTTCGAACGGGAAGCGGTGGCCAGTTGACGAGCATCATGGGTACTGTGAGTGGCAGACTGATGACCAGTACCCAGCAGATCACTCGTTCAGCACCCAATGACGGCGTCAGTTGTGCGCCGCTGACGTATCCGCATGAAGCGCTTAGCACGGCAAGCAACAGCAACAGGTCAGCCCAGTTGGCATTGATGCTGCTTGCTTCTGGCACCACGGCGGCGGTACTGGCACGCAACAGCACAAAGGCGCCGACCAGTGCGCTGCCCGCCACAGCGCACAGCCAGAAGCCCAAGCTGGGCCGTTGCCCCAACCACAGTGAACCAATCGCTGCAGTGGCCAGTGGCAAGATGCCCATGATCACCGAAGCGTGAACCGACTCCACATGACGCAGGCCCATGGCCATCAGCAGCGGGAACCCGATGATTACGCACAGGCCTGTGAAAAACAATCCGCCCCACTGGCCGCGCCGCGGAATGGGGCTGCGGGTGAAAGCCAAGTAGAAGAGCGACAGAATACCCGCCAGCGCGGCCCGACCAAAGGTGACAAAAAGGGGTGAAAGTTGCGGCGCGTCGAAGGGGCCTGTGGCGAGCTTGGTCATGGGCAGAGTGGCAGAAAACAGCACCACACCGATCAGACCCAGCCATAAGCCTTTGGTTTCGCGGTTCATAAAAAGCGGCCGTTCATATCGTGGCCATCCATGCGGCGGTCACCACTAGCACTGTAGCCATGACCCGGTTGAACCAGATCAGGCGCCGTCCGTGTGTCAACCAGCTGCGCAGCAGCGAGCCCACCATGGCGTAAGCGAGATTGCTGACGAACCCAAACACAATCATCAGTGGCAGGATCACTGCAAACCGGGCCCCCATGTCCGCACGCCCGGCCAGCCATCCGGCTACGACGGTCAATGCCAGCATCCAGGCCTTGATATTCAGAAACTGCAACATCACGCCCTGAAAAAAGGTGACGTTGAGCCGCGCTGAGTCTGCCTGTGCCATCTGGCTGGATTGCGCCAGTTTGGCGGCCAGCCACAACAAATAGGCCACTCCAAATAACTGAATGGCCAGCCGCAGCGGCGGCACCGCAACCACCAGCGCCCCCAAACCGCCAGCGCACAGGCTGAACAACAGGCCCCAGCCTACCGGCACGGCGCACACAAAACGCAACGCACGTTTCAACCCGAGGTTCGCTGCCAGCGCTGTGCTCAGCGTGGTGTTGGGTCCGGGCGTAAAGCTGGCGGCTGTCGTCAGCAGGAGCAGGGCGGTGAACTCGGAAGCGGTCATGAGACAAACTTTAGGGTAAAAACCATTACACTGACAGTACAGTTAGCCAGACATTTTCTAGAACTGTATTGCTGCAAGTCGCAGCACATCAAAGTCACGCCCATGTTGATGAAATCCGCCTCACAGTCTCTCACAGAGCAGCTCAGCGCGCGCTTCTCTGATCGCATCCGTACGCGTCTGCTGGCACCCGGCGCCCGGCTGCCCTCTGTCCGGTTGTGCGCGCAGCAGCAGGGCGTGAGCCCCTCGACAGTCGTGGCAGCGTATGACCATTTGCTGGCTCAAGGTTTGGTGGAAGCACATAAAAACCGTGGATTTTATGTGCGTGAAGTGCCCTCAGTGCCCGTAGATAGTTCGTCGACAGCTGTCAAATCAGTAGCAAATCAAACTGCCGGATTGACCCGGGCGCCCATCAACGCCACGGCGCTGATCCGCGGCATGTTCCATGCGGTGAGTGACAAGCCCCAGCCCGGCATGGGTGTTTTCCCTCCCGAATGGCTGGAAACGACTTTTATGCCGACGGCCGTGCGCAAGGTAACGGGCGCGGCAGCCCTGAAGGCGTTTTCCCTGCAGTATGGCGAACCGGCGGGTGATTTAGGACTGCGGCAGTCGTTGTCAAAAAAACTGGCAGCTCTGAATGTTCACGCGGCCCCGCTGCAGATCGTCACCACCGTAGGTGCCACACATGCGCTGGACATCGTCAGCCGCACGTTGCTGCGCGCCGGTGATTACGTGATGGTGGAAGAGCCTGGCTGGGCCATCGAGTTTGCGCGACTGGAAGCCCTGGGCATGCGCATCCTTCCCGTTCCGCGCAGGGCCGACGGACCTGACCTGGATGTGATGGCGCGTTACTGCGAGGCGCACAACCCTAAACTGTTCGTCAGCGTCAGCGTGTTTCACAACCCCACGGGTTATTGCCTGTCACCCGGAAGTGCACACCGCGTGCTGCAACTGGCCAATGCCCACAACTTTCATATCGTTGAAGACGATACCTACAGCCACATCGCGCCCGACCACGCCACGCGCCTGTGTGCGCTTGACGGTCTGCAGCGAACCATTTACGTCAGTGGCTTTGCCAAAATACTGGCGCCGAACTGGCGAATTGGGTTCATGGCGGCCCCGCCCGAACTGGTAGAGAGGTTGACCGATACCAAGCTGCTCGCTACCTTGACAACACCGGCACTGCTGGAAAAAGCACTGGCCTGGTGTATCGATCAGGGGCAACTGCGCCGTCATGCACAGCGCATCCGCACGCGGCTGGATGTGGCACGCGCGCGCAGCGTGAAGCTGGCGCTGGCCGCGGGTTGCACCTTTGCCGCGGAGCCTGCAGGGTTGTTTGGCTGGGTGGACGCCGGTGTGGACACCGATGAGTTGTCGCAGCGCATGCTGGACGAAGGGTATCTGCTGGCGCCGGGCGCGTTATTTCACGCCAACCGGCAGCCCAGCACCCTGATGCGCATCAATTTCGCCACCACGCAGGATGCGCTGTTCTGGCAGACTTTTGTACGACTCAGGTCCGGCAAATCAGGCAAATAGGTGACCGCGGGCCGGATTGGTTTGAACGATGGAAAGCGTGCGCAACAGGGCGCGATTGACCTCTTCGCTGCTGATCTGGTGCGCTTTGCACAAGATACCCACGTGCCGCAACTGGGGTGACTCCAGTGCCGTTGCAACCTGCAGATACGGCAGGTAGGGACCAGACTCGGCCAGAATGGCAGCGCCAATGCGGGGCGACAGCGGAAGGCGTTGCAGGGCCGTTCCAAGCGGTTCTCCCAGAAACAGATCGATCTGCGAGAGCAGGCCACACAAGTAGACATCGCGGCGCAGGGCGTCTTCGGCGCCGGCGTCCAGCAAGTGCTCCATCAGCCGGGCGCGCATGACCATAGCCACACGAATGGGACGCAGGTTCAGGTCGCTGCTGGTGTGGGGCAGTTGTTCCAGTAGCCAGGCCTTCAGTTTGGAATAGCCCAACACCATCAAGCCATGCCTCAGGGAATCGATAGCGCTCGGAAGACCCAGCGCAGCGCTGTTGACATAGCGCAGAAACCGGTAAACCAGCACGGGCTCTTCAGCCAGCGTATGCTCAATCGACTCCATGGAGTCATCGGCCATGGTGGCTTCAATCAGCTTGACTACCGCGCGGTGGTCGGGCTGGATGAGCCGGTGCCGGTAGCCGTGCAACACATCCTCCGACGGCCAGCCTGCAACTGCCCACGCGCCCTGGTCGTCCAGGCAATGTTCCACCAGTGCGCGGCTGGCAACTGCTTCGTAAACATGACCTGGCACAACAGGGCTTTTGGAGGGTGTTGCCGACAGGGCAGCCGTGCCGTTGTGTTTGATGAGAGAGGCCCGCAGACCAGACAATGCCTCTTCAGCCGTTAGCGTCACCATGTTCCGAGCGAAGCAGGAGGCCAGAGTCGAATTGGGGCGCTCACCCGGCTCGCCGCGCCAGATCATCTTGAGGCCGCGCTGATGGGCGCCGTGTACCCGTTGGGCCATGGCGGGGTCTGATAACGTGTCTTCACGAACCTCGACCCAAGGGCTATGTTGGTCGGCAAGCGCAATGACGTCGCCGAGCAACTGGTGCGTCTGGATGGACAACAGCAGCGGTGGGGCCTGTTCTGGCCAGGCTTCTTGCAGGACCGACAGCAGGTGGGTGGCATCAACCGGGCTGGAAGAACCAGACCCGACAAAGAGTTGTACGCCCGTCAGCTGGCGCAACTGGTTCCACAAAGGTTGATAACCGAGGGTCAGGTTATCCAAAACAGACTGGGTCATGCGGTTAGTTGATGAAATTGAATAGCGACATCTTCTGTACCGAGGCGTATGACTGCAGCGCCGCCTGGTAGCCGGTCTGGATTTTCTGAAAATCCGAGATGCCTTTGACCATGTCGAGGTCTTCCGCGCGCACGCGATCGGCCTCCAGCTGCACAGTCTGCCTTTTTTGTGCGTCTGCAATCGTGTCTGCCCGGTTCAACCATTCACCGGCTTGGCCCTGAGCTGCCTGCAGCCGGTCCATGCCAGAGTCAATTTGCGATAGTGCTGTGGCTACTGCCTGCGATGCCGTGCTGCCAGTGGTGGCGTTGCGAATGCCTGAAATGGCATCGTCCATGACCTTGAACATATCCAGGGTGGTGCTGGGTGAAACCTGAACTGCATCTGCGTTTTGTGGGGTGCCATTGACGACCATCGAGAGCCCGTCAAAGGCAATGGCCTGACCCGACACGAAGGGTTGTCCGGTTGCTACGGTGGTTGC
The DNA here is from genome assembly GCA_029561195.1 of Pseudomonadota bacterium. GTDB lineage: Bacteria > Pseudomonadota > Gammaproteobacteria > Burkholderiales > Burkholderiaceae_C > Egaibacter. The sequence goes on along the minus strand of JAKQJK010000263.1, from coordinate 38,098 downwards.
GGTGGTGGTATTGGTCACGCTGTAGGTGGTGACGCCTGCGGCCACCGCGAAGGCTATCGTGTAGTTGTCGCCGGTAACTGCACCAGGATTTACTACCTGCCCCGTGTCTGTCCAGACGGCACCGGTGTTGGCACTGTTGGGCGCCACGTTGAACACACCGTTCCCAGACGGTACTTTCATCCAGATGGCCTGACCATCCATGGCGCCAGGAACCGAGTTTTGGGTACTGGCCCGCTGACCCGGAATGCCCTGAAATGCGACGCCAGCTGTGGCGTCCAGAAAAGGTGCACTGGCGCTGCCCAAGCCACCGAACAGCGGGATGCCATTGGAGTCTGTCTTGTTGGCCAATGAAAAAATCTGGTCGCGCAGGCCCGTGAGTTGCTGGGCGATCGTTGCCCGATCACGCGTGTTGTAGGAGGTGTTGCCCGCGCTGACCACCAGTTCACGAAACCGTTGAACCAGATTGGTCGATTCACCCAGTGTCGATTCGGCCATGGTCAGCGCGTTGGTTTGCAGGCTCAGGGTTCGCTGGTCGGACTCCAGGCGTGACATGCGTGTCAGTGCACGTTCCGCCTGGCTGGCGCCAGTCGGGTCATCGCTGGCGCGATTGACCCGTTTACCGGATGTCAGCTTTTCCTGCTGGCTGGCCATTTCGACCTGACGTTTCATCAGCTGCTCCAGCGCAGAATCATAAGTATGGGATGTACCCAGGCGCATAAGTCAGTCTCCTTAACGCCCCATGCCTTGCAGCAGGGTGTCAAAAATGCTTTGTGAGATTTGCAGCATCTTGGCGGCAGCCTGGTAGGACTGCTGAAACTGCAACAGCTTGGCAGCTTCCTCGTCCAGGTTGACACCAGACACGGCGGTTCGGTCTGCTTCAATGTTGTCCGCGATGGATTTGGAGATATTGGCGGCAAAGTCAGCGCTTTGAACCCGAACGCCTACCTGCGCCATCAAGCCGGAATACCCGTCGGTTAGCGCGGCGCCATCAAACATGGCCACATCTCGCAGGCTCATGATGGTTTCTGCATTGCCAGCGTTGAGTGTTGGGTAAGCGTTGGCCTGTACCGTGAACGTATCCCCGGCTTGAGGGTTGCCGCTCATGACCAGTGACCATCCGGTGGTTGCGGGTGGGGTCAGATCGTATTCAATAGCCTGACCGGGTGTGTAGGTGTAGGTTGCAGCTCCGGTGTCAGACCGGGTGAATGTGCCGGGGCCTATAAACGTCAACGTAACGGCGGCGGGGGCAGGATTGGAGCGGGCGGCCAGGCTGGCAACTGCGCCGTCCCCGGTGTTGCCAGCTCCGGCGCTGGTTGCCACGGGGCTGGCCATGGCCAGCGAACGGGGCGACGAAAACGCGGTGGCAATGCTTCCGGATACCGTGCTGAAGGGTTTGAGAAGAAAACGGTCCCCCGCTGCTGCTCCGCCTGAACTGATCTGGATGTCCAGCCCGTCCACCTGGGCGGGCGTAGTGACCGCCAGATCGAATGCAGTTACTGCACCGTCGGAAAGACGCACAATGTTGCCCGCTGTTCCAGAAGTGAAGCTCACTTCGTAATTGGACGCTGAAAAGGAAGTGGTTCCTGAAACCGGGGAAGACTGTACGCTCACTGCAATGGTTGCCGTACCTGTGTTGGATGCAGCGGCCAATCCAACCGGTATGGAGCCCAGATTGAACAGATTTCCCCCGGCGTTGCCGTTGAGGTCCACGCCGAGCCGGTGTTGCTCGTTTATGGCACCGCCAATGGCTAGAGCCATTCGACCCAGCAGGTTACCTGCTTCCACGAGATCGCTGTTTTGAAAACGGAGTAAGCCAGCCATCTCACCACCACCCAGTGTGGCTTCTTCAAGTACGGTCGTTTGTCCTGAACGCTGGATTGCCAGCTTGGTCATTGATGGGTCAGAGAAGTCGTCAGATACCAGTACCAACTGCGAAACTGTTGTGCCCAATACCAGCGGATGGCTGTTGGCCAGAAAGAGGCCCACAGTTCCATCGTCAGCGGCAATGCTGGTGGTCTGAACATATTTGTTGACTTCTCTGATCAACTGGTCTCGCCGGTCCAGCAAGTCATTGGGCGTTTGCCCCGTTCCTTGGGCTCGGGCGATTTCTTCGTTTACCGAGGCAATCTGTTGGGCGAGGCTATTGACCGCAGAGACGGAGCCTTCGAGGGCGAGGGATACACCCTGTTTGAGATCCGCAAGACTACTGGATGCGGCGCGGATACGCGCCGCAGTTTCACCCGCTCGGGTCAACACCACTGTACGAGCCGTCAAGTCAGTCGGGGCATTCGCTACGTCGGCAAATGAGTTCAGCATGTCGCCCACTGCTGCACCCAGTCCGTTTGGGCCCCCCTGAAAAATATCTTCAAGTTGTTTGAGCTGCTCCAGTCGCTTGGAATCCGATGCTGCGACAGAACTGGAAAGTGAGGCTTGCCGGGTCAGGAACTCGCTGTGGTTACGCTGCACAGTGGTGATTTCCACACCTTTGCCGTAATACCCGTTGCCGGCAAACTGCCCGGCCACATTCTGCAGAACAACTGACTGACGTGAATAACCGGGTGTATTGACATTGGCGATATTGTTGCCAATGGTTTGCAGCGCCGCCTGGTTTGCGAGCAGTGCCCGGGTTCCGATATTGAGAATTCCGCTCATGACGTCCCCGGTCAGGCTTGCGCACGTTGCAATTGCAACGTGGTGTTGATCGCCCTGCTAAGCTTGGACGCATATGCTGGATCGGTCGCGTAGCCAGCGCGTTGAAGGCCGCTGGCGAATGCCGTGACCGAGGCTGTTTGCTGACGGGCCTGGGCGTACCGGGGACTTTCGGAAATCAGCCTGGCATAGTCTTTAAATGACTCTTCGTAAGAGGCGTAGGCCCGAAATTTGGCGACCATCTTTTGAGGCTCGCCATTCACATATTCAGTTGTAGTGACTTCCGCGACTTTTCCTTTCCATTTGGCATCAGCCTTGATGCCAAACAGATTGAAGGACGGCTCTCCGCCCTTCATCTTGATTTCATGTTTGCCCCATCCTGTTTCATGGCCTGCCTGCCCGATCATGAATCCGGCTGGAATGCCACTGGAAGCCGCAACTCGGGATGCCGCTTCGTTGTGACGCTGGACGAAGCCTGCCTGGCGTATGGATGGTGACGCAGCGTTGGCGCTCGTGCTCACTGGGGCAATGGGATTGATCGAGGGAGCCTGGACGGCAGGTATGGAGACACTCTTTTTACTTGCATCGCCAGTCTGGGGCACACCCATCTGACGACTCAATTGCTGGGCAATCAGGTCAGACAAGCCACCCGGTTGCCCGGACATTTGCACAGCGAATTGCTGGTCAAGCAAGTCTGCACCCAGATCTCCACCCGGGCTATCCAGCAAACCGGATTTCATTGTGGCTTCCCGCATGCTTTTGATGAGCTCGCGCATGAAAAGCGACTCAAACTGTTTGGCTGCTTCCTTGATTGACTCGGGAGTTGTTTGCTGTCCGGCCTGCAGCTTCAACGTATTCAGCGTGCGCGCGTCTGCCGCAAGTGCATTGGAAGCTGATGGGAGTTGTCCGAAGCCCATGCTAGATGACCTCAAGCTCCGCGTTCAGGGCGCCAGCAGCCTTAATCGCTTGCAAGATTGCCAGCAAATCCTGAGGAGTTGCACCCAATGCGTTTAAAGCGCGAACGACGTCGGAGAGTTGTGGTGCAGCTGGCACCTGGATCAAAATCCCGGGTTCCTGTTTGATCTGAATGTTGGCTTTTTCAGTGACCACCGTCTGGCCGTTCGGAGACAGGGGGCTGGGTTGGCTGATGACGGGTGTTGAACTGATACTGACAGACAGGTTGCCATGTGCAATCGCGCAAGGACCCAGCGTGACGGCCTGATTCAACACAATGGAACCGGTACGGGCATTGATCACAACCTTTGCGCTGGGTATCGAAGACTCCAGTGCAAGTTCTTCCATCTCGGCGACGAAAGACACCCGGTCGTTGGCATCTGGCGGCGCCTTGACCTGTACAGTTCGTCCGTCCAGTGCCCGTGCAAAACCGGGACCAAATTTCTGGTTTATGGCTTGAGCTACCTTGCGCGCAGTCTGAAAATCCGAAGCATTTAGTCCCAGGTTAAAGCTGTCCCCCAGTTGCAGGGGCGTTGGTACAGACCGCTCTACTTGGGCTCCGTCTGGCACACGCCCCGCACTCAGGTGATTGATCTGGACTTTGCTGCCACCCGCGGCAGCTCCTGCGCCGCCTACTATCAAGTTACCTTGAGCTAGTGCGTAAACCTCGCCGTCTGCACCCTTTAGTGGTGTTGTGATCAACATGCCACCCTTGAGTGACTTGGAATTGCCCAGCGAAGACACGTTGACATCCAGCGTCTGTCCGGGACGTGCAAATGCGGGTAGCTGCGCGGTGACCAGCACAGCAGCGACGTTCTTCAGTTGTAGCTGGGATACCGATGCCGCCGGCAACGTAATGCCGAGCTGTTGCAGGTAGTTGTTCAGACCCTGGGATGTGTAAGGCATCTGGGTTGTCTGGTCACCCGTTCCGTCCAATCCAACGACGAGCCCGAATCCTGTGAGTTGATTGCTGCGAACGCCCTCAATGGAGGCTACCTCCTTGATGCGGGCTGCCTGCGCGCCACCCAGCGACAGCAGGCAAACCGCGAGTAACCCCCAAAAACTCCGTTTTGCAGGGAAGATCAAGAGATGATGAAAGATGGCGGACATGATGCGCAACAGGTTGAACAGGACTCGATTCTGGGCAGACTCAGAAAGGAAGAAAGCTCAAAAAGAAGCGGGATAACCAGCCAACTGTCTGCGCCTCGCCTTGGGCGCCACGCCCTTTAGACTCGATTCTTGCGTTTGCAACCTGCGTGGAGTTCACGATGCTCCCTGGTTGGACCACTCGCGGATCAACGGTACCGGAAAACCGGAGAACATCCACGTTTTGATTCACGCCGATTTGTTTTTCTCCTGCGACCACAAGATGTCCATTGGGAAGGACTTCAACAACGGTTGTAGTGATTGAACCCGAGAATGTGTTGGCGCTTTCAGTGCCACCTTTGCCTGAGAAATCATTCGATGAAGAAGTGCCCACCCCCAGCTTGGCCAACTCTGAAGCCGGGAACAGCGGGAAAGCCGACACGCTGGCATCAATAGTTGAACTTCGATTGACCGTTGAGGCAGATTTCTGGCTGGCGGTGATGTTTTCAACGATTTGAATCGTAACCGTGTCGCCCACGGAGCGTGCTCTTACATCTTCAAATGCAGGTCGATAGCTTGCAGCGTGAAACAGGCTGCCCGTAGGTTGCATGCCGGTAACTTTGACTGGCGTTGCGACGGGTTGCGCAGTTCTGGGTTCTGCAAAATCTACTTTCACTTTTTGTGGCAATGACTCGCATGCAGAACATCCCAAGCCAACCAGTACGGTTGACACCACCAAGCGACAAAATCTGAAGTAGCTTCTCACCATGTTTTGGAAGTACATGAATGACCCGCTTACAGCTGTCCCAATTTTTGCAGCATCTGATCTGAAGTCTGAATAGCCTTGGAATTCATTTCATATGCCCGCTGGGTCTGAATCATGGTGACAAGCTCTTGCACAACATTGACGTTGGATGTTTCAACGAAGCCCTGCATCAGCGAGCCCAGGCCGTTGCCACCGGGCGTGCCGCTGTTGGGTTGGCCCGAGGCTGTACTCTCTGCATACAGGTTCTGCCCTTTGGGATCGAGACCTGCGGGGTTAACAAAGCTCGCCAGCGCGATAGTGCCAATATTTTGTGGCGCGGTATTGCCAGGCACTTGCGCAGTAACCGTTCCGTCGGAGCCGATGGCGATACTGGTTGCATTGGCCGGGAAAGTGACGCCGTTGGCAATAGGTAGCCCGGATGAGGTCACGAGGCGGCCTTGTGCATCGACCTGGAAGGAGCCGTCGCGGGTGTAGTTGGTGGTGCCATCAGGCATGGTGACTTGAAAGAAGCCGTTGCCCTGAATGGCGACATCCAGCTTGTTCCCGGACTGTTGAAGATTGCCCTGCGCGAATGACCGGCTTGTAGCGACAGTTCGTACGCCAAGACCTAATTGCAGGCCTGTCGGTAGTTGTGACTGCTCCGAGCTATTGGAGCCTACTTGCCGCAGATTTTGGTACATCAAGTCTTCAAAGACCGCACTCGCACGTTTGAAGCCGGTGGTTGAAACATTGGCTAGATTGTTGGAGATGACATCCAGCTGGGTTTGCTGGGCTTCCATGCCGGTTTTGGATATCCACAGAGAATTGATCATGATGTTTCCTTATGTGCTTTGCAAGTGGGACGTGTGATTCACTTAACCCTGAAGACCCAGAAGCTGACCCGCTGACCGATCATTTGATTCGGCTGTTTGAAGCAGACGCATCTGGGTTTCAAATTGCCTGGCTGTTTGAATCATTCCAACCATCGTCTCGATAGGATTCACGTTGGATCCTTCAAGTACCCCGACCTGCAAACGGGCGTTGCCGTCGTTGGGCAATGGATCTCCGGAGGTGGCGCGAAACAGACCATCTGCACCGCGTTTGAGTGGATCATCAGCGTTGGGGGTAATCATTTTCAGACGGCCAATTCCGTTGGCGGGTTGTCCGCCTACTTTGGCACTCAAGCTGCCGTCGTGTCCAAGCGATACCGTTGCTCCAGATGGCACTGTGATGGGAGATCCGCCATCTGAGAGGACGGTCAGTCCATTCGATGTCATCAAAGTCCCCTCTGGTGACACCTCGAAGGCGCCGTTTCGTGTGTAAGACTCAGTACCGTCCAGTCCCTGGACAGCAAACCATGAGTTACCCGTGGTCATTGCATCCATGCTTCTGCCAGTGCGCTGGGCGGCGCCAGGAGTGTCAAGATGACCGGCGGTCGCCTCAAGCGCAAAGACCCTGGTGGTTGCACCGTCTCCCCGGAGTGGCACTGCACGAAAAGTTGACAGTTCGGCGCGAAATCCGTTGGTAGATGCATTAGCCAGGTTGTTGGACAGGACTGCCTGCCTATGCGCAGCTGCATTGGCGCCGGTCATGGCGGTATATATGAGACGGTCCATGTCTTATCCTGAAGTCTTGTTAGCGAAGATTGACTAGCGTGGATAGAACCTGATCTTGTGTCTTGATCGTCTGGGCATTTGCCTGATAGGAGCGCTGCGCAGTCATCATGTTGACTAGCTCGGCGGTCAAGTCAACGTTTGACTCTTCCAGTGCGCCAGAACGAAGCACGCCGAGTTTTCCTTGTCCAGGAGAGCCTTGAACAGGTTGCCCTGAGGCGAAGGTTTCAACCCAATTTCCGCCCCCCGTGGGAGCGAGCCCCTGTACGTTACGAAAGTCAGCCAATGACAACTGGCCAGCCGCCTGGGTGACGCCATTGGAATACCGTGCCGTGATAACGCCATCTTCACCAATTTTCAGCCCGGTGAGTTCGCCGGGGGCATAGCCGTCCTGGGTCAGATTCGATACGCCGAATGAGGCGCCATACTGGGTGACGCTGCTGATGTCAACCGTGACCGGGAATGCGCCTATTGCCGGGTTTGGTGATGTGACGTTCAATGTTGTGGTGCCTGCGCTGGTCAGTAATCCATTGGTCCCAAAGGTCATCGTTCCCACGGAGGAAGTGACTGCCGTCGCCGCGGATGTGGGGTCGGTGAACATGTTCCAGGTATCGCTCCCTGTTTTTTGGAGATAAAAGGAAGTTGGAATTGCAACACCCTGGGCGTCATAAGTCGTCAGGGACGTTCCGTAGGTCGTCAGTGGTGTATTTGGGGTTACTGCATTCCAGACCGGTGCACGTGCGTCGAGATTAAATTCGGCTGTCATCGTGGAAGTCTGCTGTGCGCCGATGGGTGCAGTCGTCGGGAGTTGAAGTGCTTGCAGGGTGGTGCTTGTGGGATTGCCGGCGGTGTCTGTTGGATATCCCATCACATTTGCCCCGGCATTGGTGACGATATTGCCCAAGCGGTCGAGCTTGAATTGCCCGTCCCTGGAATAGGCGGCTGAACCATCGGGCATTTGCAACTGGAAGAAACCGCTGCCATTGATGGCGACGTCGAGATCGTTGCCAGTTATGTTGATGTTTCCCTGAGTGAACATTTGCGAGACAGTTCCGACTGCTACGCCAATGCCGTTGGAGTTTCCGCCACCCACGCCAATAGACGACGCAACGATGTCCGCGAATTCAGTTCGCGATGACTTCATGCCTGTAGTGTTGGCATTGGCAATATTGTTGCCAATGACGTCCAGGTTACGGCTGGCAGCATTGAGTCCGGATAGGCCTGTTTCGAATGACATTGTTTTCCCTTTTGAATATATGGTGTTACGTACGAAGCTTGTGCTTGATGGCTGGACTTAGAGAATGGCCTTGATGGTGCTGTAGGGGACAGAGCTCCTGCCCTCCAGCTGAACAGTCATGACGCCAGCCTCACTGGCGACCGACAGCACGCGATTCTGGGAGAGTGAAACCGTATCAACGGATTGGCCTGCGCGGCTCGCGACGACCCGAAAGCCTGGCTCCCCCGTACCTTGATAGCTTGCTGCGTTCCACTCAAATGAATGACGACCGGCATCCAGCGAACCGAGGTTGAGTGTGTCGATAACCTGCCCTCCGGGGGTAAGAATTTCGATTTTTACGCTATCTGCGCTTCCGGCCAACTCAACCGCACCTTTGGCAACTCCATTACTACGTGTAAGTGTTGTGCCCGGCACCAGTACATCATGGCCCACCATGGAGGCACCCTGGATAACCTGCAAGGAGGTGAATTGTTCGGCCATGCTTTTCAATGTGTCATTGACCTGCTGAATGCCGGTCACCGTGTTGATTTGCGCAATCTGACTCGTCATTTGCGCGTTATCCATTGGATTCATTGGGTCCTGGTTGTTCAGTTGAGCAACCAACAATTTCATGAATCTGTCCTGAGCTGCGGCAGGGTCTGTAGAAGCGGACTTGACGCTCGCAACATCCGTGATTGCGTTGACGCCCGAAGCTGTGTTGACGGTACCTGAAAGCATGTGTGATCCTTGAAAAATTACTGACCCATTTGAAGAGTCTTCAGAAGCAAGGTTTTGGCTGTATTCATGACCTCAACGTTGTTCTGATATGACCTAGAGGCAGAGATCATGTTGACCATCTCCTCAACTGGATTGACGTTGGAGTGCGTGACGTATCCTTCCGAATCGGCCGAAGGATGACTGGGGTTGTGCACTTTACGAAGTGGCTCATTGTTTTCGCGTACCGAACTCACTTTCACGCCTGCAGAAGCATCTGATCCCATAGGAACCGTCTCAAAGACGACTTGTCTACCCTTGTAGCCTTGACCATCTGGGCCCGCGACTGCATCCGCATTGGCCAAATTACTGGCAACTACATTGAGTCGTTGTGACTGGGCGCTGATCGCGCTACCCGAAACTCCAAAAATTGAAAACATGGACATGGTCGTTTTATTTCTCTAAATGGATTTGTTACTGACCCTGGATAGCGCTCAAGATTGTTTTTGACTGGCCGTTAATAAACCGAAGAGTTGCTTCATAACGGACAGAGTTATCGACAAAGTTGGCGCGCTCGCGGTCTAGGTCAACGCTATTTCCGTCCATGCTGGGCTGGGTTTGAGCCGCATAGCCCAGCTTGGAGAGACTTCCAATGCCCCCCTGGGTGCCATCTGGCAGTGGGATATGGTTTTTGTGTGTAACACCGCTGGCAGGACTTGTGTTGCTGCCTGGCGCCAGACTACTGGTAGTCGCGTTGGCCATTGCAGATTTGAAATCAAGATCACGGGCAACATAGCCAGGTGTGTCTGCGTTCGCGATATTGCTGGCAATGGCGCGCTGTCGCTCGGCACGAAGCACTAAAGCTTTGGAATGAAAGTCCAGCCCGCTGGTCAAATTCGCAAACATGAAACACCTCCACTCTTGGTTCCAACTATCCCGGGGCTAGCCCAGGATTTCGATGTGAATCAATTATGGGAAAACCTTTAATGGTCGATACCTCGAATAACGGGGCATTTCTGCTTTACTTGAGGGTTTCCTTAAGCATGGAACTCCTTATAGTTGCTTGTGTGGAAATAGCTCGCAGGAGCTATCTGTATGGCGATATTCAAATTGGGGAAAGCTGATGAAGAGTTCCATGCCGGACTATCGATTCAAACTGCATTGCTTGTTCCGAAAGGTCTTGAACGTGGGCTTTGGGGTGGTTGCAGTCTTCTTCTTATTGGTGGGGGAGGCTCAGTCGCAGACCCCAAATTCGATGGCAGACACAGAAATTCTGCAGACGACCCAACGTTGGCTGGACCAGGCTGTTTCAACTGCTCGCACATCGGGTTCGTCAGCCTTGAGGATGGAAGTCACCCTTGGCACCATCGACAGCCGCCTTCGTCTCGCCCCTTGCGGACGGGTCGACCCCTTTCTCCCTGCGGGTAACCGGCTCTGGGGGCGAACCCGCATGGGGCTGAGGTGTACGGATGGAGTCTCAAAATGGAGTGTTTTCGTTCCTGTCACTGTCAAAGCCTTGGGTGTGGCGTGGGTTATCAAGGGGAATATTGCTACGGGAACCCCCTTGACTCTGGAGGATGTGATGGAAGCCGAAGTGGATTGGGCTGAAGAAGCGGGCGCGGTGGTGATTGACCCCGCTCTTTGGGTGGGACAAGTGGCCACCAGAGGGTTGGTTACTGGCCAAGTATTACGGCAAGGCATGTTTAGGCCAGCGCAGGTTTTTCAAGCCGGGGCCCAGGTTCGGGTTGTTGCACAGGGAGCCGGGTTTCATATCACTTCGGACGGCCAGGCGCTTTCTGTCGGTGTTATTGGGCAATCCGCACGGGTAAAAATGGAAAACGGGCGGATCATGAGCGGGGTGGTGCTGGATACCCGAACAGTAAAAATAGATATCTAGGATGATGCAAATGCCTACGAAAAGAACTAAAGTCTTCCAGAATCCCGCCGATAGCATTCGTACTGGACTACATACAAGGTAGTTTTGGAGAAAACGATGAAGATAGGTCAACCCAGCGATATTCCAATTCCCGCCGCCGCATCGGTGGCGTCCGCGTCTGCCAAAGCAGGCCTTACAGGCGGGCCTGCGGCTTCCGCTGCGCAGGCTGCAAAGTCTTCTGGCGTTGCGGTAACGGTATCAACCACTGCGCGAACCCTGGAACAAGCAGGCAAGGGCGACATGGCTGAAGTGGATACTGAGAAAGTTAATGCCATTCGAGCAGCTATTGAGCAGGGGTCCTACGTTGTCAACGCTGAAGCGATAGCGGACAAGCTGCTTGCCAACGCGCAGGAAATGCTTGATCGAACCCGCCGGTAGTTGTTGGTTCATTCTCTGGAATTCTTCAAAGTGGCCATTCATATGCAGACTGCACTTGCAAAGATTGAGAGTCAGTTGTGCTTGGTATCAGCTGCCTTGATTGATGGTGAGCCAGGGAAGTTGCAGTCCGTTGCGATGAGTTTGTGCGAGGCGTCAAGAGAGATGCATGGACTGCTGTCCGGCATCAACGGAACGCATGAACTAGATCAAGGCTTTCAGGCGCGGCTGAATGCTGCTAATGAGAGCGTGAAAACACTGCGTGAAGGCCTGTCGCGTCGAACAGTTTCAGTGGAACGGGCGTTGCATAGCATGTTGCCCTCTGCCCAAGCCTCAAGCTATGACCAGTCTGCCGGAACTTATGGCCGACCTGGCAGGCAGTCCGGCGCCTTCAAGGTCCTTGCTGCCTGACTCTCTCTGGCGCTGGACGGACTTCAATGTCCCTCCAGCTTTATACTTTTACCGGTCGCAAAAAAAAGGGCTCGCAAGCCCTTAGTGATCTCTCATCTTCGCTCTGAGTCGAGCAATAGATTGGCTGTGCAATTGACAGACCCTGGACTCAGTGACTCCGAGAACCGTAGCAATTTCTTTGAGATTCATGTCCTGTTCGTAATACATACTCATGATGTATTGCTCACGTTCGGGTAAATGCTTAATGGCATCCACGAGTGCCTGACGCAGGCGCTGATCCCGCAATACCGATAGAGGGTCGGCCTCACTGTCGCTGACATGACGATCGAGGTAGTTGTCCTCGTCTTCGTTGCCATGAGACATGTCTTCGAGATAGACCAATTGCGTACCTCTGACTTTACCCAGGAGGCTTTGGTAGTCGGCTAGTGTCATACCCAGTTCTGAAGCAATTTCAGACTCGGAAGGGCTCCGCCCCAGCTGATGCTCCAGGCGACGAAGCGCTTGTTCGATAGTTTTTTGACTTTTGCGAGATCCTCGGGACATCCAGTCGTTTTCGCGAAGTTCGTCCAGCATGGCCCCGCGGATACGTTGGGTAGCAAAAGTCTCAAACTGAACACCCTGAGTTGCCTCAAATCGCGTCAGTGCTTCGGAAAGACCGATCAGTCCAACCTGAATCAGGTCATCCACCTGAACACTGGGTGGCAACTTCGCCATCATGTGGTGAGCCAGTCTGCGAACCAGCGGTTGATACTGCTTGATCATGGCATTACGGTCAAGTTGCCCCTTGGCGGTATACATCAGTGGCTCCCTGAAAAATGTGCTCGAGGTTGTGTTCCACGAGATATTTGTGCGGTTTGACGGTGGCGAACAATCGGCATAGCCGTTGCCAGCATCCGAGTGATCAGGCGATTCATGTCGGGTGAAATGCTGTCTTCTAAGGTTAGATTGGCCATAAGTGGTGGACTCAAGGTGCAGTCCAGAAAATTTCGAGCACAGTCATACAGAGTTTCTCCGGGTGTCTGGGTATTGTTTATGCGGGAAATGTATTCCTGCTCAATGGAAACGATCAATGGATGAATTTGCGCAGTGATGTGCATCTGCTTGAGAGAATAGTAGGCAGTCATGAGCGACATAGGAGCTGAAGAGACGGCGAGAAGAGGTTGAACATTGCTTCCCTCTAGTAGCTTGGCCAAGAGGTCTCCACGCGCAAACACCACTACCACCTGATCACTTTCAAAAAGGCTTGACAGTCTTTGTAGGGGCTGTCCCAGGCTCTCCTGAGGATGACAGATTTTGCTCAGACCCATTGCAGCCGCCAGCACCGACCAAGTGCCCTGGTCGACGTCTGCTCCCAACTGCCAATGTTGCGAGTCAAGAATTTGAAGCAGTCCTGGCTCGCGTTCCTGCTCTTCAAGCGTTCCATCCAATACTGTTACAGCGTAACCCAATTCAATGAGAGCGGAGCAAATGCACCACAAAAGTGCTAACTCACTTTGGTGACTACCGTGACTTGTTACAGCAACAACTCGTGTCGTGGAGTTCATTCCAAGGTGACGCAGGCCTGCGCCTTGATCTGCGCAAGCTTCAAGCATGTAAGTTGTCTCTTGATGTTGCTTTGCTCGACGACTGTGCAAAGAAGAAGCCGAGATCAATTGCTTTAGGTTCGTAGGCGGATTTACCCTGTGCGCGCATGGAGGCTCGAATGAGCTTCGCTGCGTCTGCCGCTTCCCAGTCTTCCGGCACCTTTTGTCCAGTTGTTACACCGCGAAGCAGCAGCTGATGCCGGATGGCGGCATCCAACGCTGGCCCCAGCTTGACAGCCTCGTCTACTTTGGTAAGGACTGCTTGCTGAATACCCTTTGTCTTGAATGAAGTCACGACGTCGTCAAGAGTGTCGCCTTGGCTGCCTGCGTTCAGGACCAGTAGCTTATTTACGTTGGGAAGTTCAAGTACGTCCATCATGTCCCGGCGTCGTGGGTCATGAGGTGCGATGCCGGTGGTGTCAATCAAGACCATTTTCTTATTTGCGAGCAGACCCAGTAAGTCCTGCAATGCGGCTCTGTCGTGGGCGAGGTGAGCAACTACACCAAGCATTCTTCCAAAGGACCTGAGCTGCTCATGCGCTCCTACGCGATAAGTATCAAGCGTGATGAGTCCAACACTACTGGCCCCATGTTTTTGAGCACACAGACCAGCCAATTTGGCAGCTGTAGTGGTTTTCCCAACACCCGTTGACCCTACAAGGGCGAAGGTGCCACCTTCTTCATACAGAGGTTTCATCTCTGAATCAGTTTTCAGATTACGTTCTAGCACGTCAAGAACCCATTGCATGGATTCAGCTGCATCAGAATCCTCAGGCAATTTTTCAAGAACTGTACGAGCCAGCAATGGTGAGTATCCGGCGCGAATGAATTTCAACATCATGTTGGATACGATGGGGTGCTGACGGGCCTGGCCAAGCCAGGTTAACGCGGTAAACCGCTCTTCGATGAGTTCCTTCATCGAGTTCAGCTCATTCATCAAAGCCTGTGGAAGTGCCGATGGTGTACTCGGGAAAGCGGGGTTCGATACCTTGGGAGGAGCAGCTTTCTGTTTGGGTGTCGTGTCCAATTGGATGGATGCGTTTACTTGTGATGGTCGTGGTCGGCTCTCCGCAGGCTTGCCAGCTCTCAATGACTCGGCCGAAGCGTCTTGGCGACGACGAAGCATCCGTTCACGGACATAGTCCTGAAAAGACAATGTGCTCATTGAAAGTTGGGCCACATCATCTTCAACTTTAGAGTCTGGCTCAACGGTTAAAGTGAATGCCCGTCGTGTATCTGCCGGGGTGCCTTTTGGTCGACTGACGACAGTTTCTTCGCGATCGAGACTTGCAAGGGCATCTTCTGCGGTAGCCACAACTTCAATCCCGTCCGCAGTTGGGCGATTGGAAAGAATGAGCGTTCCATCACCAAATGTCATTCTTGCCTTGGCAAGGGCCTCACGTGCGGTGGGGGCAATAAATCGCTGAATATTCATGATGGTGAGCCTCTAAGAATCGGACCTATCCGAATCGTGTGTGTTTCCGGGATTTCACTGTGAGCCAGTACCTGCAATCTGGGCGCCACCCGTCGAACCAGTCTGGCGATTGCGCTGCGAATTTGATCGGGCACCAAAAGGCATGCTGGAACACCAATTTCTTCTTGTTTGAGTGCAACTTCGGCTGCCGTTCGAGTCAGCATTTCAGCGACACCTGGGTCCAGTGCCGGTCCTGATGCACTACCGAGGGCCTGCATCAATAGTCGCTCCAGTCCAGGATCGATAGCAATTACGCTGAGCTCGCGGGACGAGCCGTATATCTGCTGCACGATGGCAGGCGACAACGCAATGCGAATCCGTTTTGCCAATTCTGCAGGGTCGGTCGTGCTTCCAGCGTGCTCAGCTAAAGACTCGACAATGGTCCTGATGTCCCGAATGTGTACGGATTCATCGAGCAGGAGTTGCAGCACTTTCTGAAAAATGGCGATGGAAACCATTTTCGGAACAACTTCTTCGATCAGTTTTGGTGCTTGTTTACTCACGTGTTCAACCAGTTGTTGGGTCTCAATGCGACTTAATAGTTTGGAGGCTTGTACCTGCATCAAGTGTGACAAATGGGTAGCCATGACGGTCTCGGAATCAACGACCGTAAATCCGGCCATTTGTGCAGCTTCCTTCTGACGATCATCTATCCAGTGAGCCGGCAGGCCGAAGGCCGGATCGATTGTGGGAGTTCCGATCAATGGTGTCGTGATACCCCCAGGATTGATTGCGAGATGCATTCCGGGAAACGCTTCTGCCTCACCGACGATGACTCCGCGTAGCGTGATCCTGTAGCCACTCGGTTTCAACTCCAGGTTATCTCTGACGTGCACGGGCGGCGGCAAGAATCCAACCTCTTGAGCAAACTTACGTCTTACTGCCTTGATGCGGGTAAGCAGATCACCTTGACGGTTTTTGTCCACCAGCGCAATCAATCTGTAGCCCAATTCCAGACCCAGCTGATCAACTGGTTGCAGGTCGTCCCATGTGGCTTCTCCGTCAGATGCGGCGGGAGCAGTTGTATCGACGTCAGTCGAAGGTTCCGGCCTGTTCGCCAGCACCCATGCGGCATAACCCAAAACAATGGCAATTCCTATAAACACAAGATGTGGCATGCCTGGAATGATGCCCAGAACGCCCATGATTGCGGCGGTAATACCCAAAACCCGGGGAGACACAAACATCTGTTGAACAATCTGCCGACCCAGATCATGATCTTTGCCTACACGCGACACCACCATCGCCGCCGCAACCGAGATGAGCAGGCCGGGTATCTGTGCGACCAAGGCGTCGCCTACGGCCAACAGCACGTAGGTGTCGGCAGCCGCACCGGCACTGAGGCCATGCTGCAGCACTCCGATCGTGAAACCACCTGCTATGTTGATCAGCAGGATGAGAATTCCTGCCACAGCATCACCACGCACGAATTTGGAGGCACCATCCATCGATCCAAAAAAATCTGCTTCCTCCGCAACCTCAGCGCGACGTCGTTTTGCTTCTTTTTCGTCAATAGTGCCTGCGTTCAGGTCGGCATCAACCGCCATCTGCTTTCCAGGCATGGCGTCTAACGCAAATCTGGCCGAGACCTCTGCGATTCGTTCTGCACCTTTGGTGACAACTACAAAATTGATTACCACCAGTATGGAAAAGACAATTAGTCCGACCGCAAAATTTCCACCAATTAAAAAATGACCGAATGCCTCAATAACGGCGCCCGCGGCTCCGGGACCTGTATGACCTTCCAGCAAGACAACCCGTGTAGAAGCTACGTTCAGCGACAGACGCATAAGTGTCGTGAGCAGCAAGACAGCGGGGAAGGCGGCGAAGTCAAGTGGCCGAATCATGTACGCCGCAACCATCATCACCATCAGCGCAATGGAAATATTGAGCGTAAAAAATACGTCCAAAATCATCGGTGGCAGTGGCAACACCATCAAAGCCAAAATGGCGACGACAAGTACCGGTGCAGCTGCGCCTTGCATGGCAAGGGCATTTGTGCCAAACCACCTTTTTAAAATACCAAAGTTTTCGTTCATGGCTGGTTCTGGTTACTGACCTGACTCGAGAGCGGGTCAAGCTCCGGTGGCACAAAGGGGTCGGGCTGCTCACCCGGCATGGGGCCGTCGCCACGTAATGCCGACTTGAGGCGGTACACATACGCCAGCACCTGCGCAACGGCCGTGTAAAGGCTGGAGGGAATATCCTGGTCCAATTCGGCATTGGCGTATAGCGCACGCGCCAGAATCGGCGACTGCAACACCGGAATTGAGTTCGTTTTGGCTATGTCCCGAATTTTCATTGCCAACAAGTCGGCGCCCTTGGAAATGACCTGAGGTGCTCGCATGGTCTTTTCGTCATAACGAATGGCAACCGCGAAGTGCGTTGGATTCATCACCACAAAGTCTGCGCGCACTACCGCACTGATGCTGTTTCCATGCGAGATTTCACGTTGGCGTTGCCGCATTCGTCCCTTCAATTGCGGGCTACCCTCCGACTCCTTCTGCTCTTGCTTTACCTCTTGATGGGACATCTTGAGACGTGACTTATGCAGAAAGTTCTGAAGTTGAACGTCAACCACCGCCACAACGAAGATTACCAATAGCAAAACCCCCATGCCTTTTTTCAGCCACTCGTTCAAAGCTTGAATTGCCGCTTGCGAAGGTTGTAGCGTCAACGAAGCAATAGCCTGGAGATTGGTACTGAAATACATGGCTCCGAGCAATATCAGCACGGCCATGACAAAAGTCATTTTGGCGACTTCCGAGAATTTTTCTTTGGTGAACATCCGGCCAAATCCCGAAATGGGATTCAGGCGGCTGAAATCCGGCATCACGGGTTTGAGGCTGGCTACCCAACCACCAGAGCCAATTGCACTCAGTATGCTTGCGGCCATAACAATTGCAGCGAATACGCCACAACCGATCAGGCCAGTGAGGGTCATGTCTTGCAGGCGGCCCAGCATGCTGCCTGTCTGAAGGATGGACTTTGAATCGAACGACAGCTGTTGGCTGAGCCCAAGCTTGAGCTGTTCGAATAGTACCGGAGCCAGTACCATGACGGCTACGGCACCACCACCTAGAACCGCAAGGTGCGAAAGATCCCTGGAACGCGCGACTTGACCGTCGTCTTTAGCTTTGTTCAGCTTTCTTTGGGAGGCCGGTAAGTTGCGGTCCTGACTGCTTGATTCCATGATGGTAGGTGCGTTGGCTTCCTACCATTGTCTTCAGCGATACCCGTAACTAAAGGGCGATAAAGCCCGGTTTACCACGCCAGTTCTACCGGCGCGTTTCTGTGCTTTTTGTCCGTATTTCGCCTCAGAAACCGAGGCTGGCCAGCAAGTCATCAACCTGCGACTGGCTGGTAACAATGTCAGGATTATTTTCAGGCGAAATTGCCGGACCGGAAAGTGCGTGCTGGCGTTCCGCAACCGGTGTGGTTTTCGTAGAGACAGCTGGGGCCGTCTCTATCAGCAACTGGACTAGTTGTTCTTCAATCGTGGTTGTAAGACTTACGACACGGGCGATGACCTGGCCAGTCAGATCGTGGAAATCCTGCGCCATCATGATTTCAGTCAAATGCTTGTCGATGGCCTTTGATGACTGTTCGACATGAGTGACGAAATTCATCACATGTCCCTTGGCAACTGCTGCCACCGGATCTTTCACGATCAATTCTGCGATTCGACGCGTTTCCCTCGCGATTTCGTCATGCAGGCTCTTTGCTTGGTCGACACTGTTCAAGACCTTTTCGGCGGCATCGCCAGTCAGGCGTGCAATGTAGGTCAATCGGCTCTTGGCATCAGGCAACTCTTCAACAGAGTCCTTAAGCTGTTCTGTCAAGCCTAATCCGTTGAGCGAGTCATGCAGTTGACGGGTGAGTTGGCCGATTCTTTGATGGACATCATGCATAGGCGCCTCTGTTTTTGTTGAAATCGCCGGGTTCTCGACTGGTTTGTTCATTTGAGCCCCGTCTTGACCAGAATGTTATTCAGCTTGTCTTCCAGGGTGGCTTTGGTGAACGGTTTGACGATGTATCCAGCGGCGCCCTGCTGGGCAGCGGCCACAATGTCTTCCTTCCTGGCCTCTGCTGTCACCATCAGAACCGGGATATGTTTCAACTTCTCGTCTTTCTTTATCTCAGCCAGTAATTGAAATCCATTCATGTTGGGCATATTGATATCGCTCACCACAAAGTCGAACTTGCTTGCCCGCAGCTTGCCAAGCGCTATGACGCCATCCTCTGCTTCATCTGCTTCCGCGTAGCCGCTCTCTTTGAGCAGGTTTCGGACAATTCGTCGCATAGTTGAAAAATCATCAACTACTAAAAATCGGAGTTCAGTTGCCATGTTGTCCTCTACTTACACAAGTTAAACGGGATTGGTTAAAAGAATATTCCAGGTCAAAATGAAGTCCTGAAGTTTTATTGTTTGGGGGTGGAAGGCGCATCGCCTTCCGGCGGAGCCTCGGTGGTTGAAACTGGTGTCCGTCCGCCACCCATCAGCCTTTCTTCGGCTTCTCGGGTCATGACGATGATGCTGATTCGGCGATTGATGGGAGCTAGCGGATTTTGCTGATCAAGCAGGTT
Organism: Pseudomonadota bacterium; assembly: GCA_029561195.1. Lineage (GTDB taxonomy): Bacteria > Pseudomonadota > Gammaproteobacteria > Burkholderiales > Burkholderiaceae_C > Egaibacter. Next base: position 18,755 of record JAKQJK010000263.1, on the reverse strand, counting down.
GCTGGAGGCTAGACCGGTGACCCGCGCGAGTTTTTCATCCGGCATTCCCGATGCAACCAGTTCCCTGCGGGAGGCGTTGGCACGGTCTGCTGAAAGTTCCCAGTTGCTATAGCCTTTATCGCCATTCCCGTAAGGCGAGCGATCGGTGTGGCCATCGAGACTGATTTTGTTTTCCACGCCGTTGAGGGCGGTGCCAATTTCCCTCAGTATTTCCCGCATGTATGGTTTGACCAGCGCGCTTCCGGTGTCAAACATGGGCCTGTTTTGGTCGTCAACGATCTGGATCTGTAGTCCGTCTGGCGTAGTTTCGAGCCTGATTTGAGATTGAAACTCGGCCAATTTCGGGTTGTTCGAAATGACGGCACTGATCTTGGCACTCAGTGCCTCCATCTTTTTGTTTTCCTGCTTGGCAACTTCAGCGCGCATGATGTCAGCGGCCATTTTTCTTCGTATGGGGTCCTCGCCTTCACCTGCAGGTGACTGCCCAGTGGAACGTGTCAGGTCCTTGCCACCACCCGACAAGATACTGTTGCTGGCGCCAGCGCCGCTGCCACCTTGCAAGGCAACCTTCAGCGGCGCATTGAAGTAGTCTGACAGGCCCTTTTTGTCGCCTTCTGATGTTGAGCCCAGCAGCCACATCAAAAGGAAGAAGGCCATCATGGCCGTCACGAAGTCTGCATATGCGATCTTCCACGCACCACCGTGAGCCGCATGGCCGTTCTTCTTGATCCTCTTGATGATGATCGGTTGCAGTTTTTTTGCGTCACCTGCCATGGCTATTTCTTACCCTTGACATGGCTTTCTAACTCACTGAATGAGGGCCGTTCTGTTGAGTACAGGACTTTGCGCCCAAATTCGATGGCCGTGGCCGGGTTATAGCCTTGCATGGACGCGAGCAAGGTGGTCTTGATGCACTGCAATTCCTTGCCGCTTTCTTCCACCTTTTGTTCCAGCAGCCCGGCCAGCGGTTCTGCAAAAGCGTAGGCGAGCAAAATGCCCAAAAACGTGCCTACCAACGCTGATCCGATCATGCCCCCCAATACGGCTGGCGGCTGCCCTACCGAGCCCATGGTGTTCACAACCCCCAGCACCGCCGCCACAATACCGAAGGCGGGCAGACCACCTGCAATCCGCTGGATGGCTGCTACGGCCGCGTGCTCTTCGTGATGATGGGTGTCGATTTCACTGTCCATCAGGGATTCAATTTCGTGTGCGTTGAGGTTGCCGGAAACCATCATTCGCAGGTAATCCGTCGTGAACTCCACTACATGGTGATCGCTGCCGACGGCGGGGTACTTCTTGAAGATATCGGACTCGTGCGGTGACTCAACGTCTTTCTCAATTGCCATCAAACCCTCTTTTCGGGCTTTCTGCAAAATGTCGAACAGCAGTGCCATCAGCTCCATGTAACGTGCTTTGGTGTATTTGCTGCCCTTGAAGCAAGAGCCAAGGCCTTTCATGGTCGCTTTTACCACCTTCATCTGGTTGTTTGCCAGAAAGGCGCCCAGCGTTGCCCCACCAATGGTGATCATTTCCCACGGAAGAGCATGCAGAATCACGGATATGTTTCCGCCGTGGATGATGAATACGCCGAAGACGCATCCCAAGACCACTAACCAGCCGATGATGACAAACATAGTCGCATTCTGATAACAGGATTGATACCGACCTTGGGTACGGGTCTGAGGTGAGACCTGTTCCAAGGGTTATCGGTGTAGCGTACCGAGACTTGAGTGGCCCGATAGAAGAATAAGGACCCCATCCGGGGTCTTTATTCGTGATCTTCCCTGAGGTTTTGTTCGTGGCTGTAACCTACTTACAGCCCTCAAGCCGTGTTTTTTCGAGTTAAAACAGGCCTTGGCCCTAATCCACTATGCGTCAGCAGCTATCAAAACGATAGTAGTTTGAGAATTGACTCCCAGCTCGTTATTTACGAGTGGGAGTGCCGGTGGTGTATGTCGGGTGCGTGCGGGTGGCGGTGCTTCAACGCACCATGTGGGTGCGGGTGGGTGTGGGGCTCCAGCCCGTCCCATTCGAATTCATGCGTGTGCTGATGATGGCTGTCGTGCCGGTGTGAATGGGCATGTGACAAGGGCAGGTGCTCGTGTTCATGCAGGTGGTGCTCGGTGAGGTGCAGCCACACTCCGGCGGCCATCAGTGCCGCGGCAAACCAGAAGGTCGCGCTCGTGGGCTCTCCAAAACCGGCAATCGAAATGGCGGCCCCCACGAACGGCGCGGTTGAAAAATAGGCGCCTGTGCGGGCGGTACCCAACCCACGCAAAGCCAGAACGAACAGCACCAGACTCAATCCGTAACCCAGAAAACCAACCAACAACGCGACAGACAGTACACCACTAGTTGGCCAAGCGGCGCCCAGTGTGAGCCCAAGACCGGTGTTCACACACCCGGCCACCATACCTTTGCTACCGGCAATGAACAGCGCGTCGGAAGCCGAGACCTTGCGCGTGAGGTTGTTGTCAATGGCCCAGGCCAGACATGCACCCGCCAAAGCCAGCGAACCGATACCGGAAGATGACGCTTCGCCACCCGGCCAGGCGAGCACGGCCCCGCCCGCCACAATCATCAACATGCCCAGCACGATGCGCCGGTCGGTGCTTTCCCGGAAAACCACCCAAGCGAGCACGGCGGTCAGCACCGATTCCAGATTCAGAAAGAGCGAAGCCGTCGCAGCTGTGCTGTGTGAGAGTCCAACCATCAACAACAGTGGTCCCAGCACACCGCCGAAAGCGATCGCACCCAGCAGCCATGGCCATTCGTGGTGGGGCATCTCCACCGGTTTCCAGCCACGGTCGCGCAGCAACCGCATCAGCGTCAGGCCCAGGCCGCTACCCAAGTAAAGCAGCCCTGCCAGCAGAAAAGGAGACGCGGTGCCCAGCCCGTTACCAATGAGCTGTTTGGCAAATGGCGTGCTCGCGCCAAACAGGATGGCCGCGCCCAGAGCGGACAAGGCGGCACGATGCAGCGTGCTCATGGATTTGACGGGTCTTTAACCCAAATGGGTATGGCGCTCTGGTTTCTGTTCGGTTTCCATCGCCGCCAATCCGTGCAATATGCCGCAGTCATCTACCGCCTGTTCGGTTCGACATCGCTGGCGCAAGGTATTCAATTGCAGCTTGAGCTGAGCCAACTCCTGAATCCGCTCCTCGACATGGGCAATGTGCTGATCGAAGACCGCGTTAACGGCGCCGCAACCCTCGGCGGGTTGGTCGGCAAGATTGAGCAGGGTGTGGATTTCTTCGTGGCTCATGTCCAGGGCGCGGCAGTTGCGGATGAAGCGCAAACGCTCCAGATGCTCGGGGCCGTATACCCGGAAATTGCCTGGCGTACGTGCGGGCTCGGAAAGCAAGCCTTCCTTCTCGTAGAAGCGCACCGTTCCGACTGTGCACTGCGCCATGTTCGCCAATTCACCTATTTTCATGTTGGGCTCCGGAAATGCCTTGACTCTATAGTAACTTCAGGTTGTGTAATTGGGCTAACTTATCTGGAAATACCTGATGTCAGATCACCACGCCCACGAATCGCACGACCACAACCACAGCCAGCCGCATAGCCACGAGCACGGGAGTGCTGCCAGCTGCCGTGGCGACGCAGTCCAGCCGCTGGAGATGTCCGGTAAGCCCCCGCTAGGCGGGACCGGTATGCAAACGCCCATCCGGATCATGCAGATGGACTGCCCCACGGAAGAAGCGCTGTTGCGCAAGAAATTGGGTGGCATGGCGGGTGTGACGGGTATGGAGTTCAATTTGATGCAACGTGTGTTGACCGTGACGCACGAGCCCAAAGCGATCGAGACCATTCTGGAGGCCGTGCGCTCATTGGGCTTCACGCCGGAGATCGCGAATGGTTCAACGGACCGGGCGGAGCCTACCCCGGAACCCGTCAAGCCCTGGTGGCCGCTGGCGCTGAGCGGTGTGGCCGCTATTGCTTCCGAGGCCGCAAGCTGGGCGGGTTTGCCTGCATGGGTGGCGGCTATGCTGGCCGCAGCGGCGGTTCTGGCTTGCGGCATCACAACCTACAAAAAGGGCTGGATCGCCATCCGCAACGGCAACCTCAATATCAACGCGTTGATGAGTATTGCCGTCACGGGTGCCTTCCTGCTGGGCCAGTGGCCCGAAGCGGCCATGGTGATGGTGCTGTTCACGGTGGCTGAGTTGATAGAAGCCAAGTCGCTTGACCGGGCACGCAACGCCATCAAAAGCCTGATCCAGCTCGCACCCGAGCGTGCCACCGTTTTGCAGAGCGATGGCTTCTGGCACGAGGTGGCTGCCATGTCGGTGGGGATTGATGCGCGCGCGCGGGTCAAACCCGGTGAGCGCATCGCTCTAGACGGCAAAATTGTCAGGGGGCGCTCTGCGATCAATCAGGCACCCATCACGGGCGAGAGCTTGCCCGTGGAGAAGGCTGAAGGCGACACCGTGTTTGCTGGAACGATCAACGAATCCGGCTCTTTTGAGTACTTGGTGACCGCAGGGGCGGGTGACAGCACGCTGGCACGCATCATCCATGCGGTCGAACAAGCGCAAAGCGCCCGGGCACCGACCCAACGATTTGTAGACCAATTCGCGCGGGTGTACACCCCGGTGGTCTTTTCAATCGCGCTGGTGGTTGCCACCTTGCCGCCGTTAGCCTTCGGAGAAGACTGGTTTACGTGGGTGTACAAGGCGCTTGTCCTGCTCGTCATAGCCTGTCCGTGTGCATTGGTCATTTCAACACCGGTCACTATCGTCAGTGGTTTGGCTGCAGCAGCGCGTCAGGGTATTTTGGTCAAAGGTGGTGTCTATCTGGAAGAAGGCCGGAAGCTGAAATGGATAGCGTTAGACAAAACCGGCACCATTACCCACGGCAAGCCAGCTCAGACGGATTTTGTGGCGTTGAACAGCTGGGGCGAGGCGAAAGTTCGTAGTCTGGCAGCCAGTCTGGCCAGTCGCTCGGATCACCCGGTATCACGCGCCTTGACTGACGCGGCCAAGCGCGATGGTATCCCCTTGCACAGCGTAGAGGGTTTTGAAGCATTGCCCGGACGAGGCACCAAAGGGGTCATCAACGGTCAAATCTATCACTTGGGCAATCACCGCCTGATTCATGAGCAAGGCCATTGCTCCGACGAACTGGAGGTCCGGTTGTCGGCTCTGGAAGAGCTGGGGAAAACCGTCATTTTGTTGACTAACGATCACAGCGTGCATGGCCTGTTCGCCGTTGCCGATACGGTCAAGGACAGCAGCCGTCAGGCGATTGCAGAACTGCACGCATTGGGTATCAAAACGGTCATGCTGACGGGTGATAACGCCCACACGGCCAGTGCGATTGCTGCTCAGGTCGGTATTGATGAAGCTCGTGGCGACTTGCTGCCTGATGACAAAGTCAAGGCGATTGAAAGCAAGATGAGCAAAGACGGTGCCGTAGGCATGGTCGGCGACGGCATCAACGACGCACCTGCGCTGGCACGTTCAGATATCGGTTTTGCCATGGGTGCGGCCGGTACCGGCACCGCCATCGAGACGGCTGATGTCGCCTTGATGGATGATGATCTGCGCAAGTTGCCCCGGTTCATTCGCCTGTCGCGCAGGACCCATGCCCTGCTGGTGCAGAACATCGTACTCGCACTGGGAATCAAGACCGTCTTTCTGGTCTTGACGGTCATCGGTACGGCCACCATGTGGATGGCCGTGTTTGCGGACGTAGGTGCGAGTTTGCTTGTGGTGGCAAACGGCCTGCGCCTGGTCCGGTTTAGGGGATAAGGCGCGGGCGGTCGATGGAGTGGAGAAAAGTGCTAGAAACCAAGAGATAAATCGACTTCTAGACGCAATCAAATTTGCTAGCTACACAAACTATGGCAACCTACATGAAGATGGCTGTTGCCGTTTGTCATCAGTGCAGGTGAATATTTCCGGCGCCGCCACTTTTTCCAGCACGTGCTGGTGGCTCGCACAGACCACAAACGAAGTTGCGCGGATTTTCATAAGACTCGGAAACAAAGTGGCCGCCGCATTTGGAGCACTTGGTCATCGTCAGCATATTGTTGTCAATGAATTTCACCAGACGCCAGGCACGGGTGATCGAAAGCAAAGGCTCCACGCCGCAAGACGCAATCTGCTCACTGTACAAATGGAATGCTTTCATGACCGCGTCAATGTCATCCAGTGCGCTGACTTTGGTCAGATATTCATAAGTGTTCAAAAACAGCGAAGCATGAATGTTGGGCTGCCATGTGAGAAACCAGTCGGTGGAGAAGGGCAGTTGGCCCTTCGAAGGAGAGCGACCGGCTACTTCCTTGTACAGGCGCAACAGGCGCTCATACGACAGATCAGTTTCACTTTCTAGAACCTGGAGGCGAGCACCCATCTGAATGAGGGAAACGGCCCGCTCAATTTGCCTTGAATCGTTTAGAACACTTTTTGCAGCCATGGAGAACTCCGGAGTATTTGTGGAAAAGAGTGAAGAGAATCAGCGCCTACATGGACTCGGCAAACCGGCCGGCCATCAGGATGCTGGCATGCAGCTTGGTGGCAGCGTCGCTGTCCACTTTCTTCGCACTGTGGTTGGTCAACAAATTCCAGACCACTTCATCATCTATGCGAAACCGGCACAGCAGCATGTTGCCAGCGGCGATCTTCAGAATTTGTGCGGGTGACAGCGTCACCATCAGATCGGCAGCCTCTTCGGACAGACCTAGGCGGAATAGTGCTTCTGCTTTGTCCTGGCGAATCAGGTTTTGCGCCAGCATGAGGTATGTCACGTTGGCATCACGGATATCAGCGGTAAGTTGCTCATTGGTCATGTGGGGCTCCTGGGTTGTTGCTATCCGTCTGGATCGCGTTGGGTCAATTCTGCGCGGGTGACCCAGGAACTTGAATCCGAAACAGGCTGTACGGCCTGTAAGCATGTCATCTATTTTCTGTAAGGGAAACACCTACAGCAGGTTTGTTTGTGTGCCAGGTAGAGCAGCCCAAAAAAGCAGAAGCCGCATCGGGTGCGGCTTCTTCGTTTGGTTTGAGGCTCTTAAGAGCCTTCCTGCTATTACTGCCTGAGCAAGGACAACACGCTTTGTGGCAACTGATTGGCCTGTGCAACCATCGCCGTTCCAGCCTGTTGGAGCACTTGGGCACGAGACAGGTTGGCCGTTTCCATCGCATAGTCGGCGTCCATGATCCGGCCGCGTGCCGCTGCAGAGTTTTCTGCAGCAACACGCAGATTTGAAATAACGCCTTCAAATCTATTCTGCGACGCACCCCATGTTGCACGAATGGAGTTCATCAAATTCAGGTCTGTGTCGACAACTGCGAGTTGGGCACTTGCGCTGGCGTTTGTAGCGCCGAGGGTCGTTGCCGTTTGGACAGCTATGACCGAAGTGATCGTGATGGATTCGCCGGAATTTGCGCCGACCTGAAATTGGAAAGGTGTTGCGGCGCTCAGAAGGGCTTGACTGTTGAATTTCGTTGCACCAATGACACGCGTATTTTCAGCGGCCAACAACTGGTATTCGGCGTCCAGTGCAGCAATATCTGTTGCGCCATTTGTTCCGTTGGCGGCTTGCACGGCCAATTCGCGCATCCGTTGCAGATTATTGGTGATGGCGCCTAAGGCTCCCTCGGCAGTTTGCGCTAAAGAAATCGCATCGTTGGCGTTCCGGATGGCCACGTTCATGCCGCGAGTCTGCGTATTCATGCGCTCGGCAATGGCCAGGCCGGCGGCGTCGTCCTTGGCGCTGTTAACTCGCAGTCCAGAAGACAGGCGCTGCATGGCGGTGCTCAGCGATGTAGCCGTCGTAGACAGGTTACGTTGCGCGTTCAGCGACGCCGTGTTCGTGTTGATCGTCGTCATAAAAGGCTCCTTTAAAGCTGAATAAATCCGGCATTGCTGCCGATAAGTGTCAGCAGAGCGCTGACTGGTTTGGGCAGTGAATAAATTGTGATGAACGGTTGGGAAACCTTAAGCCCGATGAGCGGACAAAAAAGGGGTCAGTTCTCCCGTTTGGTGCTATTCAAGGCTTTTTCTGGCGCTTTTCCGGGGACGGATCACTCGTGAGATGAAGACAATCGCCTCTATTGCTGACAGGTTACAAATATTTTTCTCAAGTTTTAGAGGTGTCAGTCCGAAAACAATCTCAGCGGGTTCTAACAAGTGCTCGTCGTCCGGTAGGTACCTTCTAGTGCTCCGGTCATAGCGGCTAGCCTTAGGGCTGGCGTTGAGATTGGCAGCAATGCCGGATTTATTCAGCTTTAAAGGAGCCTTTTATGTCAACGATTAACACCAACATCAATTCGCTTAATTCACAGCGTAACCTGGCTGGAACAGCGACCGCCCTTAGCACTGCGATGAGCCGTCTCTCTTCGGGACTGCGCGTTAACAGCGCAAAAGACGACGCCGCCGGCCTGGCCATTGCCGAGCGCATGAATGCCCAGACGAAGGGTATGAATGTCGCAGTTCGCAATGCCAATGACGCGATCTCCCTCGCTGCTACTGCTGAGGGCGCTTTGGGTGCTATCTCCAATAACCTGCAGCGCATGCGTGAGCTGGCCGTGCAAGCCGCCAACGGCACCAATGCAGCCAGCGACATCACTGCATTGAATGCTGAGTTCAAATTGTTGGCCGCAGAAAACACCCGTGTTGCCGGCGCCACTAAGTTCAACGGCACGGCAGTGATTGCCGCCACTACCTTTACATTCCAGGTCGGCGCGAATACCGGTGACACAATTTCGGTAACCGGTGCCGCAGCTACATTCACATCCGCAGATCTTGGTGCGACTAACACCACTGCAAATGCCGAGTTGGCTAAGCTGGACGTTGATATCGACGCAATCAATACGACCCGGGCAACTTGGGGTGCCACGCAAAACCGTTTCGAGTCCGTTATTTCCAACCTCCGTGTTGGTGCAGAAAACTCTGCAGCGGCACGCGGCCGGATCATGGACGCCGACTATGCGATGGAAACGGCCAACCTGTCTCGTGCCCAAGTGCTCCAACAGGCTGGTACCGCGATGGTTGCGCAAGCAAACCAGGCTCCTCAAGGTGTATTGGCCCTGCTGCGTTAATAGTTGTGAATCCGTATCGATGGCTTATGGCCATCGATGTGGTTTCCTGGCGACGATGGGTGTCCGGCCCTCGTCGCCTTTTTGGCGTTTTGTGATTTGTCAGTCCTATGGTGGCTGATCAAAGGAGAAATTTATGGCGATCTCAGCTCCAGGCGTTGGTAGCGGACTCGATGTCAACAGCATCGTGTCACAGCTGGTCGCCATTGAAAAACAGCCATTGACACAACTCCAGGCAAAAGCAAGCACTTTTCAGGCTCAGCTGAGCTTGTATGGCAAAGTGAAATCCCAGGCTTCAGCGTTGGGCGATGCTGCAGCGTTGCTTGCAGGTCCTACGGGCTGGAACACGCAGAAAGCAAGTTCTTCAAATGCAAGCGCTGTGGGTGTCGTGGCAGGCTCGGCAGCCGTGTCGACCTCTCTGGCTGTAGATGTACAACAACTGGCCCGGGCACAGTCCACGGCATCCGCGGGTGTTGCCGCTGGTACAGCTGTCGGTGCGGCGGGAACGTTGACCCTCCAGCTGGGAACGTGGGCTGGCGCGGGGTTCACCGCAGGCACAAGCCCGGCCGTTGCTGTTTCAATCACGGCCACTGATACGGTTACGTCCATTGCCAGCAAGATCAATTCGGGCAACGCGGGGGTTACCGCCACGGTGCTGCGGGATGGCGCCAATGAACGCCTGGTCGTTCGATCCAAAGAATCTGGTGAGGTCAATGGATTTCGCATTGACGCGACAGGTGATGCAGGTCTTTCGATGTTTGGCTTCACGGACACTGCGGCCACAACTGCTTCTGCTGCGGGTATGTTCATGGGCCAGGCAGCCTTGAATGCGCTGGTTGACATCAATGGTGTGCCAATTGTGTCGGCTACCAACAAGATGGTGGATGTGATCACGGGCGTCACACTGCAGTTGAGTCAGGTCACAACGGAACCCGTAGACATCAATGTTGAGAATGATCTGGAAGCAACCCAGAAGAATATTCAGGCGTTTGTTGACGCATACAACGCATTGAATACCACACTGGCTGACTCCACCAAATACGATGCTGCTGCAAAGAAGGGTGGATTGATGCAGGGAGACTCTACAACGGTTGGGCTGCAAAATGCGCTCAGATCGATGTTGGGTTCGACCAGCGTGGGTTCGACCTACTCCCGTCTTTCTGACATCGGGATTGAACGACAAACCGATGGGTCGCTAAAGGTGAATGCCACCAAGCTGACCGGCGCGATTCAGAACCTCGACAATGTCAAAAATTTGTTTGCAACCAACAATAGCAATCCGGCGACAAACGGGTTTGGCCTGAAGGTCCGTGACTTTGCTCGCGGACTGGTCGCTGCGGACGGTCTGGTCTCCAACAAATCCACGGCTCTGCAGGGATCGATCACACGAAACTCGAAAGACCAGGACCGGGTCAATGATCGTGCTGCCCGTGTAGAAACCCAGTTGTTGCGCCAGTATTCTGCGTTGGATGCTCAATTGGCCCAAATGAGTGGGCTGAGTTCTTATGTGACCGCCCAGCTCGCGCAATGGAACAAATCCACAGCTTAACGGGTTGATTTTTTTGTGCATATGCCGATACATCAAGTACAGGCACACAAGGAGTCAATCGAAATGTTTACCCCAGTTAGCATGCGTTCTGCAAATACTTATAAAACCGTCGGCTTGGAAACCTCTGTAGCTGCGGCGAATCCCCATCAGCTGGTCAGCTTGCTGTTTGAGGCCTTGCTGCAGTCTCTGGCCTCTGCAAAAGGGGCTATTCAGAGTGGTGACTTCCCGGCGAAAGGGCGGTCCATCAGCCGTGCGGTTCGTATTCTGGAAGAGGGCCTCAAAGCAGGTCTCGATGCGAACCGTGGTGGCGAGCTGGCTTCTAACCTGCGCAGCCTTTACGATTTTTGCATCCTCAGAATCACTGAGGCTAATCTGAAACATGACGCAGCCATTCTTGACGAAGTGATCCGGTTGATACACCCGGTATCGGACGGCTGGAGCCAGATCAAGGGTGATGTAGCAGCGCAATCGCAACATGCTTGACAAAAAGTGAGTATGAAAATGCAGCAAATGCTAATTGACTATTACAAAGCGATTGAAGACAGCAGCGCCAAGATGCTGGACGCAGCCCGCGCTGAAGACTGGGATGAAGTGGTGCGCTTCGAGGGTACCTGTGCGGTGCTGATCGAACAGCTCCGCCATAGAGCCCGGAGCGAAGAATTACCCCCCGAGCAACGCGTGGAAAAGACGCGCATCATGCAACGCATTTTGCAAAATGATGCACAGATCAGGTATCTGGCGGAGCCCTGGCTCGCACACTGCGAGAGAAAGTTTGAAGGGCAGCGGCAAATGTTGCACTAGGGGAGGGGGCAGATCACAGGATCGTGTACAGGCGTTCCAGTGTTCCCCAGTCGGCTTCGGTCAGCAAATGATCAGCCTGCGTTGCGAATTGATCGTTATGCTGGTACAGCCGACAAAAAACCTGCGTCACCTGCACCACGGTGTCTTGATCAAGCGGCGCATTTTTCGCAGCTGCAACGGCGGCCAGCATCAGACGCAAAATCCCGAAGCGGGTTAGCAGTCGACGGTAATGCCCCATTGGAGAAGATCTTCCCCATGGAAACACCTCACGCAGCAGGTCATTGAGCAGATATCGACTGTATGTTTGTTCCATCATCGCAGCGTTGGCTTTCAGATGGGCAAGGCCACGCAAGTAGTTGTCTTCCAGCACTGACTGTTCTGCGGTTCCCTTCGCATCAAATCCCAGGCCCTTGATCACCCAGCCTACTACCGCCAGTTGATTGGCGGAAGAGCCTTTTCCGGCGGGGCTACCAAACAGGATGGAAAACACGTTTGCCGCCAATTTGGGGTGACTGGCCAGCTGGGCGACAGCTGTCCGAAAACCCCCTGATTCAACCAGTTCCCTTAACTGGTTTACTACGTCAATAGCTTTGCTCTGCGAATTGGAGACGATTAGCTCATCAAGCTGGCTGCAAAGCCAGCCTAGGAGCATTAGGCGATCCGTATTGGTCAGTTCAGCAGTTTGAAACAGCTGGATACACAGTACCCTCACCTCGTCCATAGTGATCGGATCAAAACCATGCACTGACGCGAGCTCAGATGTTGTCGCCTGGCGGGAGGTGAACTCAGAGGTCACAAATTCAAATGCGTCATCCTGAGTCAATGCCAGCCTGGCGGCCTCGGGACAGGACAAGGTCAAACACTGCTCAAAACGGTCCCCCACTTTGTAGACGGTGCGTGGATAGATGTAACAGGTGTCTGACAGCGCACCCTCCCCCAGATGCTCCTGGACGCCGCACATGCCCTGTGCCGTCTGCAATCCGCAATGCGAGCTTGATGTGGTCAGATTGAATTTGCCATGATTGGCCGTCGAGTTCTTGTCCAGTTGCACCAAATGCGTTTTGATCAGCGGCTTCAGGGTGGGGTGGGTGACCCGGCGATAGTCGTGAAAGGTATCTTTATCAACGGAGATGGTCCAGCCCATGCAGCATGTATCGGGACATTCGCCACCTGTGCAGCGAAACTGCGTGACATATTTGGGTGTCAACATGGGGGCGGTGAACTTTTGCTTCATATCGAATGGATGGATAAATGTCGAGACGCTATATATTTGGTAGCTACTTGCGTAATGAGTACTGCTGCTAGAGGCCAATTTGGCTCATAAAAGTACCGTAATTGGGTTCAATAGTCGTCAGACCTGCATATTCATGATGTCGGTATAGGCTTGCACCATGCGGTTCCTCACGTGCAAGGTTGCCTGAAACCCGATCTGAGCCTTCTGGATGGCGACCATCGTTTCTTCCAGGCTCACATTGGGGTTTTCCATCTGTACTTCGCGCTGTAGGCGGGCAGACTCGTTCTGGGTCTGGCTCACGGAAGTCAGCGCACTTTTCAGTGCGCCGGAGAAACCACCCTCAGCAGCGGCAGGTGCCTGAGCGCCAGCGGTACGACCCGCAATGCTGGGGCGCACGATGGTCGGCATGGTGGATGGTGAAAGTCGGAGATCCATGGTTGTCTTCCCTGTTCAGTTGAGGGCAGATCGATCCTATCGGCTCCATGGTTCTGCCATCCATCTGAATTGATAGGCAAATCCGAGGCTTTTCGGCATAACGTACCAATACTTAACCCGAATAATCTGTTGCATCCGTGGTGTGAAGCCGCGACTCCCCCTATCGGAAGAAAAGATGCCTGCAGCCATTACCGTTCCTGTCAATCCTTCCATGTCCCAGCGCTTTTCGGGCCTGAATCAATCGCAGCGCATGCGTCTGGTTTTCGGCATTGCTCTCTTTGTGGCTATTGGCGCATTCGGTATCTTCATGGGACGACAGGCCGAGTGGCGGGTGCTGTACACCAATCTTGCAGACAAAGATGGTGGTGCCATTGTGGCCCAGTTGTCGCAGATGAATGTCCCCTATAAACATGCAGAGGGTGGCGGAGCCATTCTGGTTCCAGCGGACAAGGTACACGACACGCGGCTGCGACTGGCCTCCTTGGGTCTGCCAAAAGGGTCCGTGGCGGGATTCGAGATGATGGAGTCCAACCGCTTTGGCATGACCCAATTTCAGGAGCGACTGACTTTTCAGCGTGGCCTGGAAGGCGAGCTTACCCGTTCGATTCAATCGCTTTCATCCGTGCAAAGCGCGCGTATCCATCTAGCTTTGCCAAATCAGAATGGCTTTTTTCGGGAACAACAAAAACCCTCGGCTTCCGTTCTGGTCAGTCTGAATGCCGGGCATACCCTGGATCGGGCCCAAATTGCCGGCATTATTCATCTGGTGGCTTCCAGTGTCCCGGAGATGAGTCCGTCGGCAGTCAGTGTGCTTGACGATACCGGAAAACTACTCTCAGTGTCTGCAGATGGATCGGGCGGTACGGCGGTTGATGCACAACAGTTGCAGTACACCCAGCAACTCGAACAACTTTACAGTCGGCGAATCCTGGATATTTTGGAACCCGTTGTAGGGCGCCAAAATGTTAAGGCCCAGGTGACTGCAGAGGTGGATTTTTCGCAGACAGAGTCAACGTCCGAGCAGCACAGACCCAATCAAACGCCTGACGCAACAGCTATCAGGAGTCAGCAACTGGTGGAAAGCAGCAATGGAGCGGCTGCTGGCCCGCCAAGTGGTGTACCCGGTGCAGTCAGCAATCAGCCCCCTGGCCCGAATTCGGCCCCAATCAATGGAGCGGCGCAGCCATTGACGGGTGGTGGCGCGGGAGCATCCGGCGCTCCTGGTGGAGGTGGCGCCACCAAGCGCGAATCCATCATCAATTACGAAGTGGACAAGACTATCAAGGTGGTTCGAGGTAGTTCGGGTGTCGTGAAGCGCTTGAGTGCTGCTGTTGTAGTTAATCATCAAAGCACGACGGATGCCAAAGGAAAAACTACGACAACTCCGCTTACGGATCAGCAGATCGAGAAGATGACTGCGCTTGTACGTGAAACCATTGGCTTCAGCAAGGATCGGGGAGACTCTGTCAATCTGATGAATGCGCCTTTCGCTTTGGAGAAGACCACCATGGCTGAGGTTCCTTTGTGGAAACAGGCCGAGGTTCTGGATATGGTGCGCAGTTTCGCTTGGCCAGTGGGGACGTTGTTGTTTGGCATGATGGTGTTGCTTGGCTTTATCAAGCCCGCCATGAAAACGTTAGCCCAAAACCCTGCACCTACGAGAGTTCGCTCTAACGAGTTGGATGCCGTTGTATCTGAGGAGCCTGACCGGCCACAACTTATGGCACCAGGAGCCACATCTGAGGCACAGGGACCCACTGCTGGAGCCCTCGCGCTGGAAGACGCACGTAAGCTTACTCGTGATAACCCAGCCGCCGTCGCAAATATAGTTAAGGGGTGGATCAACGGCGAGGCTCCGGCCTAAAGCCGCCAGCAGGAAGAATCATGGCACAAGATCAAGGCCTGGAAGACGCAGCCATTCTCATGATGTCCCTTGGGGAGGCAGAGGCATCAGAAGTGTTCAAGCATCTGTCCCCCAAGGAAGTTCAGAAATTAGGGGAAGCAATTGCCAAAACTGGTTCTGTTTCCCGAGACCGTGTTGACGAGATAGTCAGCAAATTTACCGGTGTAGCCGCTTCTCAAAGCCTACTGGTCTCTGACTCGGGTGACTACGTTCGATCCGTATTGAAGCGCGCGCTCGGTGACGATAAGGCTGCCTTGTTGATTGACCGCATCTTGCAAGGTGGAGACGTATCGGGTATCGAAAGTCTGAAGTGGATGGACCCGCAGTCGGTTGCAGAGCTATTGCGTAATGAGCATCCTCAAATTGTCGCTGCGATCTTGGTTCATCTGGACTACGACCAGGCCGCCGACGTTTTGAAGCAGCTGGCCGAGCGTCAGCGTGGTGAAGTTATGTTGCGTATTGCCACCATGGAGGGTATTCAACCTTCTGCGCTCAAGGATTTGAACGAAGTTCTGTACAAAGTTCTGGCGGGTGGCGATAAGGTGCGCAAGGCTTCTCTGGGAGGCATCAAGACGGCTGCCGAAATGATCAACCTCATGGGGACCGCTATTGAGAGTACGGTCATTGAATCCATTCGCAATCACGATCCGGATCTTGCGCAAAAAATCATGGACAAGATGTTTGTGTTTGACGACGTCATCAAGCTGGACGACAAGTCAATTCAGATGGTCCTGAAGGAGGTCGCTTCCGACACATTGATCGTTGCGCTTAAAGGTGCCCAACCTGAACTCAAGGAGAAATTTCTGGCCAACATGTCGTCTCGTGCAGCAGAAACCCTTCGCGAAGACCTCGAGTCGCGCGGCCCGATGCGGTTGTCTGAGGTGGAGGCACAGCAGAAGGAAATTCTCAAAACCGTTCGCAGATTGGCAGATGAGGGAACAATCGTTATTGGTGGCGGTGGTGACGACGCGATGGTTTGATGATGCGAAATTACACGCGATTCATACCCGGTGACGAGATTGATGATGTGGCGCAATGGCGTTTCGGCGCTGTTGATGCAGCCAGCCAACGTCTGGCTGCGCAACCCAGGACGGGTGAGCCACAGGCAGACTCTGTCCAGATTGAAACCATTCGACAGGAGGGCTATGCCGAGGGTTTTGCACAAGGACATGCTTTGGCGACTTTGGACGCTCAACGCCAGATCGACGAATTTGTTCGTAATCAGGAAACTGAAAACGCGCGAAGCTTCGTCAAGTTGTTTGAGTCGGCGAAAGCGCATCTGCAATCTTCCGAGCAAGTCATCGCAAATGGCGTACTGGCCTTGGCCTGTGAGCTGGCAAAAAGTGTCATCCGCCATGAAGTGTTGATCGATCCCCTAGTCGCGCAACCCGTCATCCGCGACGCGCTCGGCATCATTGTTGGAGACGGGAAAAGTGCACGCGTGCGGTTGAACCCTGTCGATCTGGCGAATCTGCAGGGACCTATCGATGCGGAATTTCCGGGTTTCGATCTCAAACTGCTGGGCGATGTGGCCGTGCAACGTGGTGGTTGTGTAGTCGAGTCTTTGGGTGCGGTGGTGGATGGAACAATAGAAAAACGGTGGGTGCGGGCCGTTGCGACGATGGGCTTGGACATTCCCTGGGAAGAACCCTCGCATGACTAGTCAGACCGACACTGTTTGGCGTGACTTTCTGGAAGGGGCACGTCAACGCGTAAGCGTCGCGAACCCCCTGGAGGCCAGAGGTACCCTCACACGGCTGACCGGTTTGGTGCTGGAGGCCAGTGGCATCCGCGTACCCGTTGGGTCGCAGTGCCTGGTTTCCATGGCTTCTCAGCCGCCGGTATTGGCGGAAGTCGTTGGCTTTTCAGATGATCGCGCGTTTCTGATGCCGGCAGGAGATACTCACGGACTATCAAGCGGGGCAACTGTGGTCCCCGCTCCGGCTTACGTCGCAGTTCCCCGTCTGCGGGAGAAGCGGCAGGCCAGTCGAGATTCCCATCCAGGCATGCTCAGGCTCCCACTGGGCGAAGGCCTGCTTGGTAGGGTAGTCGATCCGCATGGCTTGCCAATGGACAAACTTGGACCTATTTCAGACGTTACTTCATTGCCTCTGGACCGGAAGCAAATTAACGCGATGGATCGGGCACCAGTGCGTCAACCATTGGATACGGGTGTGAGAGCAATCAATGCGCTGCTGACGGTCGGGAGGGGGCAGCGGATCGGACTGTTTGCCGGCTCCGGAGTAGGTAAGAGCGTTTTGTTGGGAATGATGGCACGTTATACAGAGGCCGATGTCATTGTGGTCGGACTGATCGGTGAGCGCGGGCGCGAAGTTAAGGAATTTATTGAAGACATTTTGGGTGTAGACGGTCGCTCTCGCTCCGTCGTGGTCGCTGCGCCAGCAGATGCCCCGCCACTCTTGCGTATGCAAGGTGCCGCCTATGCTACAGCGGTCGCTGAGCACTTCCGTGACAAAGGACGGCACGTGCTGCTGCTAATGGATTCTTTGACAAGATATGCCATGGCCCAGCGGGAAATTGCGCTTGCTATTGGCGAACCCCCCGCCACAAAAGGATATCCACCTTCCTGCTTTGCGAAACTTCCACAGCTTGTAGAGCGCAGTGGTAACGGTCTGAATGGCGTTGGGTCAATTACGGCCATCTATACGGTGTTGTCTGAGGGGGACGACCAGCAAGATCCGATAGCGGACGCTGCGAGGGCCATTTTGGATGGTCACATCGTTCTATCAAGATCTCTGGCGGAGGCGGGCCACTTCCCTGCTATTGATGTCGAAAGATCTGCATCGAGGGTTATGCATAGCATCGCCACACGTGAGCATTTTGAGCAGGCCAGAAATTTCCGGGCTATTGCATCAAGGTATGAAAAGGGCCGGGACCTGGTTCAAATTGGTGCCTATGTTCCCGGAACAGATTCAACTCTTGACCAGGCCATTCATTTACACGCGCCCATGACCAAATTTCTGCAGCAAGACATGTATGTATCTGCATCGTTGAGTCAAAGCATCAATGAAATGTCAAACGCGATAACGTCGTCCGGCAACTAAAAATAGACAACCCAGGAAAAAAATGCCAGCAATGAATAGCATCGCACTCGCAATCGAAGTGACAACGCGTGCCAGGGAACACTCTGCAACCGAGCTTGCCCGTATTGTGCAAGCTGCAACCGCGGCGCAAGGTCAGTTAGACCAACTCGAACTCTACGCGGCTGACACGGCGTCCAGATGGGGCAATTCGGTTGACAAACAGATCACGACCGAGTTGATGCGGCACCACTATCAGTTCCTCGATCGGCTACACCACGCAATAAGCCTGCAGCGAAACGTTCTTGAAAGTCTGGGCATTCAAGTTGATGTGGCAAAAAATGCGTTACTGCAGATCGAATTCCGTTTGGCTGGCTTGAAACAGGTTAGTGCCAAAAAGCGACATGCGTTGAACGCTCAGGAGACGCGTCGTGATCAGCGGCAAATGGATGAGCTCGCCGCTGGTCAGCACTCCCGACAGGTAAAACAAAGGCAGACTGGAGGTCGCACGTGAGTATTAATGCAGGTACAACAACGCCGCACTCGACCCAACAATCAGCGGTTGGCACGCTCGCTGGCAAAACTTCTGCCAAATCGAGTACCCCGGCGGGAGCAGACGGGTCCGGTCTGAGCGCGTTTCTTTCTCTTCTAAATTCGCAAGATCCAGCGGTTGATTTGGCGTTGCCAGGCGCAATCCAGGTTGAGACCGATGAATTGAGTGTGGAAGGTGATTCAACGACAG
>JAKQJK010000251.1 GCA_029561195.1 Pseudomonadota bacterium | reverse complement strand
GCAGCTTGAGTCCAAGCCTTGGAAGGACTCGATCAATTTCTATGTAGATTTGCTGAAAAAGTATGGCCCTCCCGGCTCGTCAGCCAACAGCTTCAACGAAATTCTGGCGCTGTACAACGAAGGCAAGTGCGGCATGTGGATTGACGCCACCATTGCAGCATCCTTCATCACCGACCCCAAGCAATCCAAAGTGGCTGACAAGGTGGCATTTGCGCAAGCACCTACGGCCGTAACGCCCAAAGGTGCTAACTGGTTGTGGGCATGGGCACTGGCCATTCCCGCCGGCTCAAAGAAAGTGGATGCTGCCACTAAGTTCGTGACCTGGGCTACCAGCAAGGAATACATCAACCTGATTGGCAAAGAAGTGGGCTGGGGTAACGTGCCCACTGGCACCCGCAAGAGCACTTACAACAATGCTGATTTCCTGAAAGTGGCCAAGTTCGCTGCCGCCGAGAAAGCTGCCATTGACAGCGCTAATCCGGCTGACAGTACCCTGCCAAAGAGCCCGTATGTTGGCGTGCAGTTTGCGGCGATCCCTGAGTTCCAGGCCATTGGTACCACGGTGGGCCAGCAAATGAGCGCAGCCCTGGCTGGCAAATCGACTGTTGATGCAGCACTCAAGGCATCGCAGGTCGCAGCCGAACGTGAAATGAAGAAGGCTGGCTACTACAAGTAAGCCACAGCCCCTCCACGAACCAGCGCAGCCACGCTCACGCGCTGGTTCGTGGACACCCGTTTCCTTGAAAGGTCAAAGACCATGAACCGCCTGCTTCCCCGCATCCTGATGGCCCCGGCTGTGCTCTCCCTGTTTCTGTGGATGATCGTGCCGCTGGTGATGACGATCTACTTTTCCGTCATCCGCTACAACCTGATGCAGCCCGATCAAGTTGGTTTCATCGGGCTTGAGAATTTCGAATACTTCGTCACTGATCCGTCGTTCGGCACGGCAGTTATGAATACGCTGCTGCTATTGGGTAGCGTCATCCTGATCACGGTAATCGCCGGTATCGCTATAGCCCTTTTGATCGACGAGCCCTTCCCCGGCCGCAACATTGTGCGCATTCTGCTGATATCGCCTTTCTTTGTCATGCCTACAGTTAACGCCTTACTGTGGAAGCACATGATGATGAATCCCATTTATGGTGTGCTGGCTCAGGTATGGATCTTCTTTGGTGCCACGCCAGTCGACTGGTTGTCTGACTGGCCGCTGTGGAGCGTGATCCTGATCGTTTCCTGGCAGTGGTTGCCTTTTGCCACACTGATTTTCATGACAGCGCTGCAGTCGATGAACCGCGAGCAGCTAGAAGCTTCACGCATGGATGGGGCCAACTATTTTCAGCAACTCCGCTACCTCTATTTGCCTCATCTGGGCCGCTCGGTAGCTGTGGTCGTAATGATCGAGATGATTTTCCTGCTCAGCGTGTTTGCCGAGATTTACACCACCACAGGAGGTGGCCCGGGGGACGCAAGTACCAATGTGGCCTTCCTGATTTTCAAGCAGGCGCTGTTGAACTTCGATGCAGGTGTGGCTTCCGCGGGCGCCCTGTTTGCGGTTGTACTGGCCAACATCGCTGCAGTGTTCCTCATCCGCATGGTCGGCAAAAACCTCGACAAGTGAGCAGGCCATGACACAAATCCAGAAAAATCTCGCCATGCAGGCCATACGGACGGTGTTCGCATGGGCTGTAACCTTGCTTCTCTTCTTTCCGCTCGGCTGGCTAATCCTGACCGCTTTCAAGACCGAGCTGCAGGCCATATCCGTTCCCCCGCTGGTGTTTTTCAAGCCCACCCTGGAAAACTTCTCCATTGTTCAGGAACGCAGCGACTACCTGCTTTATGCACAAAACTCCTTGATCACCAGTGTGGCATCCACTCTGCTGGGACTGGCGCTGGCCTTCCCGGCGGCCTATTCAATGGCTTTCTTTCGCAGCAAGCACACCAAGGACATCCTGATGTGGATGCTCTCCACGAAGATGATGCCAGCCGTCGGCGCGCTGGTGCCCATCTATGTGCTGGCACAAACCTCTGGATTGCTGGACTCCCGCACCGGGCTGGTCATCGTGTTTACCCTGAGCAACCTACCCATCATGGTGTGGATGCTGTACTCACACTTCAAGGACATTCCCAACGAAATCCTGGAAGCGTCACGCATGGACGGCGCCACGTTGTGGCAAGAGTTCCGGCATGTGCTGTTGCCGCTGACTATGGGCGGCCTGGCATCCACGGGTTTGTTGTGCCTGGTTTTGAGCTGGAACGAAGCCTTCTGGTCGCTCAACCTGAGTGCCGCCAAATCCGGCACGCTGGCCACACTGATTGCGTCGTACTCCAGCCCGGAAGGGCTGTTCTGGGCCAAGTTATCCGCAGCTTCCTTCATGGCCATCGCACCCATTGTTGTGTTTGGCTGGTTCAGTCAGAAACAACTGGTGCAAGGTCTGACCTTCGGCGCAGTCAAGTGACAAGATAAAACAGGAGACTTTCATGGCTTACCTGCAACTTCGCGGTATCGAAAAAGTATTTGGTGAACACAAGGTCATTAAAGGGATTGATCTGGCGGTTAATCAAGGCGAGTTCGTGGTGTTTGTCGGCCCGTCGGGCTGTGGCAAATCCACGTTACTCAGGCTGATTGCCGGGCTGGAAAATATCGATGGTGGCTCACTGGAACTGGATGGCCGGGACATCACCCACCAACCATCCAGCAAGCGCGATCTGGCGATGGTGTTCCAGAGCTACGCCTTGTACCCACACATGAGCGTATTCGAAAACATGAGTTTCGCCCTCAAGCTGGCCAAGGCGGACCCATCCGTCATCCAGGAAAAGGTGGGGCGTGCCGCCAAAATCCTGAATCTGACTCAGTATCTGGAGCGCACACCCAAGGAACTATCCGGTGGCCAGCGTCAGCGTGTCGCCATTGGTCGCGCTATCGTGCGCGCTCCAAAAGTGTTTCTGTTCGATGAGCCTCTCTCCAATCTGGACGCCGCACTGCGCGGCCAGACCCGCATCGAGATTGCCAAGTTGCATCGCGATCTGGGTGCCACCACGATTTACGTGACACACGATCAGGTGGAGGCCATGACGCTGGCTGATCGCGTGGTGGTGTTGCGCGACGGTCAGATTGAGCAGGTAGGTACACCACTGGAGCTCTATGATCGCCCTGCCAACCAGTTCGTCGCCCAATTCATCGGCACCCCACAAATGAATGTGGTGGCTGCTGCCAACGTGCCATCGCTGTCCAATCAATCGGGGTTGTCGGTTCCCGCGGGCGGATTTGTTGGTCTGCGGCCTGAAAACGTTTCACTGGTACCCGGTGGTACTGGCCAGTTTCAGGCAAAGGTGGAATTGGTTGAAGCCCTCGGTGCAGAAACGCTGATCTATGTGAGCACAGAACAAGGTGCCCAGCTCGTAGCTCGGCAGACTAGCCGTACGGACCTGGCTGTTGGCGCCAAAGTTGGCGTACAGATCGACGCCTCCTCAGCCCACATTTTTGATGCGCAGGGTCGCGTGGCAGCCATTCACTGACGCGGACAAGGAAGAAAGAATGAAGACATCTGAAGCATCGCCGTTGGTCATGCTCCATCTGGGTCTGGGCTCGTTTCATCGCGCCCACCAAGCACTTTATATGCATCTGTTGATAGCGAATGGCGATACCCGCTGGAGCCTGGCCGGTGGCAACATCCGGCCGGACATGGCTGAAACTGTGTCAGCACTCGCGCTGCAGGGTGGTGCTTACACACTGGAAACCATCACACCGGCGGGTGAGCACAGCTACACGAAGATCACATCCATCAAGTCTGTGGTTCCGTTCGAGCCAACGCTGTCTGGCTTGATTGCCAAAGCGGCTGACCCGACGACACGAATCATTTCGTTCACAGTCACAGAGGCTGGCTATTACCTGGATGCCCACAACCAGCTGGACACTGCTTCAGCAGATATCGCGACCGACCTCGCTGCCAA
>JAKQJK010000228.1 GCA_029561195.1 Pseudomonadota bacterium | reverse complement strand
AGAACAACCTGATCAAGACGTTGAACCCGAAGTTCAACATCCTGTTCCGCGACGACAAGAGCTACCCCTACCTGAAGCTCACCATGTCCGGTTTTCCCCGGGTGTCGTATTACCGGGGGTCAGTGGAAAAGAAGCACCGTTACTTTGGCCCGTACCCCAGTGCCTGGGCGGTGAAGGAAGCCATTTTGCTGCTGCAAAAAGTGTTCCACCTGCGCACCTGCGAGGACCCGGTGTTCAACAACCGCACGCGGCCCTGCCTGCTGTACCAGATCAAACGCTGCTCGGCACCGTGTGTGGGCCACATCTCGGCGGATGACTACGCGCAGGATGTGGCACATGCCGAAAAGTTTCTGCGGGGCGACTCGCAGCAGGTCATGGCATCGCTGGAAAAACGCATGATGGCGCACGCCGACAAACTGGAGTTTGAGCAGGCGGCAGAGCTGCGCAACCAGGTTTCCGCGCTGTCCAATGTGTTGCACCAGCAGTCGGTGGACAACGTGGCGGATCGGGATGTGGACATTCTGGCCGTGAAGGTGCAGGGCGGGAAAGCCTGCGTGAATCTGGCCATGGTGCGTGGCGGGCGGCACCTGGGCGACCGGCCATATTTTCCGTCGCATGTGGAAGATGCCGCGGGCGTGTACAGCGAAGACGGTCTGGAAGATGACAGGCAGGCAACAGAGGCGACCGTGTCGATAGAGACGCAGGTGCTGGAAGCTTTTGTGGCTCAGCACTACGTGAACGCACCGGTGCCTCCATCACTGATCACCAGCGAGCGGGTCAGCAAGAGCCTGATTTCCGCGTTGTCACTGCAGTCAGGTGTAAAGGTTAGTGCAGTGCATCAGCCACGGGAGCAGCGACGCGTCTGGCTGGAGATGGCGCAGACCAACGCCAACCTGCAGCTGGCGCGGCTGCTGGCCGAAGAAGGTTCGCAGCAGGCCCGAACCCGGGCGCTGGTCGATGCGATGGATCTGGCCATTGATGATCTGGAACAGCTGCGCATGGAATGTTTCGATATCTCGCACACTGCAGGCGAAGCCACGCAGGCGTCGTGTGTGGTGTTCCATCACCACAAGATGCAAAACGCGGAGTACCGCCGTTACGGCATTGAAGGCATCACACCGGGTGATGACTATGCCGCGATGCGCCAGGTGCTGACTCGACGCTACAGCAAGGTGGCAGAGGCGCAGCGTGAGGCCGTCAATGCCGGGCAAACACCGGCCGGCACCGGGCGCATGCCCGATCTGGTGTTGATCGACGGCGGTAAAGGCCAGGTGGCGATGGCGCGAGAGGTGTTTGATCAACTGGGTCTGGATTTGAGTCTGATCGTCGGCGTGGAAAAAGGCGAGGGCCGCAAGGTCGGCCTGGAGGAACTGGTGTTTGCTGATGGCCGCGAGAAGGTTTATCTGGGCAAGGACTCTGCGGCACTGATGTTGATTGCGCAGGTGCGGGACGAGGCGCATCGTTTCGCCATTACCGGCATGCGTGCCAAACGCGCGAAGGTGCGCGTGGGTGGCGGAAAGCTGGAAGAGATACCTGGTATTGGCCCCAAACGCAGGGCTCGGTTGTTGCAACGCTTTGGCGGGGTGAGGGGCGTAGAGTCCGCCAGCGCGGAGGATATTGCGTCTGTAGAGGGCATTTCGCGCGAACTGGCTGACGAAATCTACCGGGCACTTCGATAGGGCGTCATTCCGGCTCTCGGGCCCATGCCACAATAAGTACATGTTCTGGACCATTCCCACCATCATGACCTGGACGCGCATTATCGCGATCCCCCTGATCGTGGGTATCTTTTACCTGCCCGACTCGGTGGCCACACTGGCGAATAAAAACCTCGTTGCCACGGTGATGTTTGTTTTGTTCGCAGCCACCGATTGGCTGGATGGTTATCTGGCCCGCAAGCTGAATCAAACGTCGTCATTCGGCGCGTTTCTGGATCCGGTGGCCGACAAGTTTCTGGTCTGTGCATCCCTGCTGGTACTGGTGCACCTGAATCGGGCCGATGTATTCGTCGGGCTCATCATCATTGGCCGGGAAATCGCCATTTCCGCATTACGTGAATGGATGGCGCAGATTGGTGCCTCCAAGAGCGTGGCGGTGCACATGATCGGCAAGCTGAAAACGGTTGGTCAGATGGTTTCCATTCCGTTCCTGTTGTTTGACGGGATGCTGTTCGGTGTGATCAATACCCACCTCTGGGGAACCTGGCTGATCTGGGTTGCAGCGGTGTTGACCGTGTGGTCCATGATCTATTACCTGCAAAAGGCGCTTCCGGAAATTCGGGCCCGTGTGAAGGGGTGATCGCTTGAAAGCGGGTGCTTCGGCTGCCGACTACAGTGTCTGGATTAGGGTGATGCCTGCCGTGTTCGTGGTGATCTGGAGCACCGGTTTCATCGTAGCCAAATTTGGCTTGCCTTACACGCCACCGCTGCGTTTTCTGGCTATCCGGTATTTTCTTTCGCTGATCTGCTTCCTGGTTTGGATTGCGCTGGCGCGGGTGGCCTGGCCCCGGAGCCGGTCCCAATGGTTTCATCTGGGTGTGACTGGCATACTGATCCATGCTGGCTATCTGGGGGGTGTTTGGTGCGCCATCAAAGCCGGGATGGGTTCAGGTCTGTCCGCGCTGATTGTTGGCTTGCAACCCGTCCTGACGGCTGTATGGGTATCGCAGATGGGAGGCGTACGTCTGCAAGGCAGTGCAGTCAGTAGGCGGCAGTGGCTGGGCCTGCTGCTGGGCCTTGCCGGACTCATCATGGTGGTGTCGCGCAAATTCGGCGTTGGTATGGAGGCTAGTCCCCTCACGCTGGGTCTTGCCGTATTCGCTTTGCTCTCCATCACTACTGGTACGCTATATCAAAAGCGGTTTGTTGGAAGTGCTGACGTTCGCTGTGCCAATGCCATCCAGTTGGCGGCGGCGTTGTTGGTGACGTTTCCACTCAGTCTTTTTGAAAATGAATCGACTCAATGGACTCCCGGGTATTTGGGTGCTCTTGCTTGGTCGGTTCTTGGCCTGACGCTGGGTGGCAGCTCGCTGTTGTACCTTTTGATCCAGCGTGGAGCGGCCACAGCAGTTACCAGTCTGCTCTATCTAGTGCCTCCCACGACTGCATTGATGGCATGGCTGGCATTCGATGAGCCCATAACTGCGATGACCCTGATGGGCACAGCCTTTACCGCGCTGGGGGTGAGCATGGTGGTGCGACAACCAGTGGTCAAGAAGGTTCGGTCAGAAGCCGACAATACCGCGATTTGAATGGAAGGAACAACATGAACGACCAGACAGTAAAAAAGAGAGTCGCCGTTATAGCGGGTGACGGGATCGGCAAAGAGGTCATGCCCGAGGGCATTCGTGTGATGGAAGCGGCCGCCGGCAAGTTTGGCATTGACCTGCAGTTTGACCACTTCGATTTCTCAAGCTGGGACTATTATGAAAAGCACGGCAAGATGCTGCCTGATAACTGGAAGGACCAGATCGGCGGGCACGATGCCATTTACTTCGGTGCTGTGGGCTGGCCGGAAAAAATAGCAGATCACGTGTCGCTATGGGGCAGTTTGCTTCTGTTTCGCCGCGAGTTTGATCAGTATGTGAACCTGCGCCCGGCGCGTTTAATGCCTGGCATCATCGCACCCGTGGTGCGACGCGATGGAAGTGCCCGCCAGCCCGGGGAGATCGACATGTATATCGTGCGTGAAAATACCGAGGGTGAATATTCCAGCATTGGTGGACGGATGTATCCGGGAACTGAGCGCGAGATTGTCATGCAGGAGACAGTGATGTCTCGCATTGGCGTAGACCGCGTATTGAAGTTTGCGTTCGAGTTGGCGCAATCGCGTCCCAAAAAACACCTGACCAGTGCGACCAAATCCAACGGCATTGCTATCACCATGCCTTATTGGGATGAGCGCGTGGCAGAGATGGCTAAAAGCTATCCGAATGTCACACTCGACAAGTTTCACATCGATATTCTTACAGCCCATTTTGTCCAGCGGCCTGATTTCTTTGATGTCGTAGTGGCCAGTAACCTGTTTGGTGACATTCTGAGCGATCTTGGGCCCGCCTGTACCGGTACCATTGGTATCGCCCCCAGTGCCAATTTAAACCCGGACAGAAAATTTCCGTCCTTATTTGAGCCAGTACATGGTTCAGCACCGGACATTGCCGGTAAAGGGCTCGCAAATCCGATTGGGCAAATTTGGTGCGGTGCGATGATGCTAGAGCATTTGGGCTATAGGGACGCGCACGATGCTGTGCTTTCTGCCATCGAAGCTGTGCTGGAGCCCACCAGTGGTGCACCGCGGACGCCGGATATGGGTGGCACGGCCAATACTGCGGATGTGGGTCGCGCGGTTGCGCAAGCTTTGGTTTGACGCGTTTCCCAAGCTGATTGTTAAATTCTGTGAAACGTATCGTGTTCGGCAGGAAACCGTCTAAAATCCGGCTCCGCGCAGTTATTTAGTTGCTTGCCTTATTGACACGATACAAGCCCGTGGCTCTAATCCAACGTAGCAGTAACCGCTGCGATCGACGTCTCTTAATTCCTTGCCTGTAGCGTTAGCCAGAGTCTTGGTTGGGGGGCACAAAAATTTTGACGAGACAAGCTGACTAATTCTGCTTTCATACAAGGGGTTCTTTGTGAATAAAACCGAACTGATTGAGCACATTGCAAAACATGCAGACATTTCCAAGGCAGCTGCCACGCGTGCGCTGGAGTCCACCATTGGCGCTGTCAAGACCACGCTGAAAAAAGGGGGCTCAGTCTCCTTGGTGGGTTTTGGTACTTTTGCCGTGGGAAAAAGGGCTGCTCGTGTTGGCCGCAACCCTCGTACTGGCGCTGCGATTAAAATCAAGGCTGCCAAGGTTCCAAAGTTCCGTCCAGGCAAGGCATTGAAAGATGCGTTGAACTGATCAGCGTGAATCGGTAAGGTATATGTGGGGAGATTAGCTCAGTTGGTAGAGCGGCGCCTTTACACGGCGTAGGTCGGCGGTTCGAGCCCGTCATCTCTCACCACCCAGCAAAGGCGAACAGGTTGTTCGCCTTTTTGTTTTTTTTGATTGAGAGTTCGCGCATGTTCGATTTAGTCCGCAAGCACACGAAGATCCTGATGTTCCTGATGTTCTTGTTGATCATTCCGGCCTTTGTTCTGGTCGGCGTCGACGGATACAACCAGATGAGCGACAAAGGGGAGGCAGTGGCCCGTGTCGGCAGTCAAGACATTACGCAGGCGGAGTGGGATGCTGCCCATCGTAATGAAGTGGATCGCATTCGCGCGTCCATGCCCACGCTTGACCCCAAGCTGCTGGACTCACCTGATGCCCGTTACGCAACACTGGAGCGACTGATGCGTGAACGAGTGCTGCAACAGGCAGCAGAGAAGGAGCATTTGATCACCACCGATGCGCGGCTCGCACGTGAGTTGCAGCAGAACCCGACCATTGCTTCGTTGCGCCGTCCTGATGGAACGATGGATATGGAGCGTTACCGTCAGCTGGCAGCTAACCAGGGGCTCACGCCAGAGGGTTTCGAAGCTCGTGTCCGCAGTGATTTGTCAACTCGCCAAGTCGAAATGGGCGTGACCGGTACCGGCTTTGCAGCGCCGCCTTTGGCTGATGTCTCGCTGAACGCATTTCTGGAAAAGCGGGAAGTTCAGATTGCCCGATTTCCGACCGCTGACTTTGCGGCAAAAGTGACCCCCACTGAAGCTGATCTGGAAACCTTTTACAAGGAGAATCAGAGCCAGTTTCAGGCTCCTGAAGCTGCCGCCATTGAATATGTTGTGCTAGACATGGAGTCAGTAAAAAAATCAATCAGCGTCAGCGAACAGGACGTCAAAACCTATTACGACCAGAACGCGGCTCGTCTCAGTGGTACGGAAGAACGCCAGGCCAGCCACATCTTGATTACAGCTCCCAAAGATGCGCCGGCCGTAGATCGCGAAAAAGCCAAAGCCCGCGCTGCTGAACTTCTGGCCGCCGTTCGCAAGGCGCCGGACGCCTTTGGTGATGTGGCCAAGAAGAATTCACAGGATCCCGGATCAGCAACCTCTGGAGGAGATCTCGGATTCTTTGCCCGCGGCGCCATGGTCAAGCCCTTTGAAGATGCGGCGTTTGCTATGAAGAAAGGCGATATCAGCGATGTTGTGGAGTCTGATTTTGGCTTTCATGTCATCAAGCTTGTAGATATCAAGGCGCCCAAGCAACGGACCTTTGAAGAGTTGCGTGCAGGTATTGAGTCAGATCTGAAAACCCAGCAAGCGAAATCGAAATACGCTGAAGCTGCCGAAACCTTTACAAACACTGTTTATGAGCAGTCCGAAAGCCTCAAGGGTGTTGCGGACAAGCTGAAGCTGGAGGTGAAAACTGTTCCCAACTTGGTTAGAAGCCCTGCTGCAGGTGCGACGGGGCCCTTGGCAAATCCCAAGTTTCTGACAGCGATCTTCGGGACAGACGCGGTGGAAAAAAAGCGCAACACGGAAGCCATTGATATTGGAGCCAATCAGTTGTTGTCAGGTCGCATTACAAAGTACACGCCCGCCCGGACCCTGCCGTTTGCAGAAGTTCGAGCTGCTGTGCGTGAGCGAGTGGTTGCGGTCCGTGGTGCCGAGCTGGCAAAAAAAGAGGGCAATGACAAGCTCACAGCGTGGAAGGCCGCTCCCGCATCGGCTGCCATGGCTCCCGCGGTCGTGGTATCCCGTGACCAGTCACAGGAACTGCCCCCCAAAGTGCTCGCGGCCGTGCTTCGGGCAGATCTGACGACTGCTCCTGCTTTCGTAGGTGTTGACTTGGGAGACCAGGGATTCACGATTGCCCGGGTCAATAAAGTGGTGCCAAGAGGAAATGTGGACGAGGCTATGGCCAAGCAGGGGCGTGCTCAATATGCCCAGTGGTGGACCAACGCTGAAAGCGCCGCCTATTACGATTTGCTGAAGGAGCGACTGAAGGCCCAGATCAAGGCTGCCAGGCCGGTATCGGCCAAGGTTGATGCACCTGCTCCTGCTGCGAACTAAGCCACTACAGTTATAATCAGTTCTGAAACGGTGGCTGTAGCTCAGTTGGTAGAGTCCAGGATTGTGATTCCTGTTGTCGTGGGTTCGAGCCCCATCAGCCACCCCAAATCGGTCAAAAGGGCGTTATCCAAAAGGTAACGCCCTTTTTCTTTGTGGCAGTCTTGCACTGCGCGGCCAATTCTTCCTTTGGTTTTGTTAAATAGTGCCGAAACTACCGGTATGGGCGATAGCGGGGCGACTTGTTGTTCGCTATCGTTGCATCAACCGTTTCGCGAAAGGGCACCATGTCAAACCTCTTCAAAAGTATTGCCGCAAGATCCATTCCCATGCGGACCAACACGCCTGCGCGCAAAGAAACCTATCTGCGTGGTGACCCGATACCTGTGCCGGAGGTGATTGAGGAGGATCCAGAGACGTCCTGGGCACTGTGGGCGGAAGCCATTGCCATTCAGGATGAGTTCTATGCCCAAACTTCGCCAGCACCATTAACCAGCACTCCCAGAGGAGTTCACGGCTTTGGCCGCTAATTGACTGTTGAGGGCATTGTTCAGGCGCTAGATCAATTCACCATGACCAATTTGCCCTTCACCTGGCGTGAACCCATGTGTGCATAAGCCGCCTTTAATTCGGCCATTGGCATGGTTCGGTCAATGACGGGCTTAATCTTGCCTTGGCCGTACCACTGGGCCAGTTCCAGCATCATGGACTGGTTTGCCTTTGGCTCCCGCTTCGCAAAATCACCCCAGAAAACGCCAACAATAGACGCGCCTTTGAGCAGCATCAGGTTCATCGGCAGCGCTGGTATCGGTCCTGATGCGAAACCCACCACCAGATAGCGGCCACGCCAGGCTATGGAACGAAAGGCGGGCTCCGCAAAATCTCCGCCCACCGGATCGTAAATGACGTCCGGCCCCTTGCCTTCGGTCAATGTCTTGATGGCATCGCGCAGATTGTCTCGGCTATAGTTGATGGTGGCGTCCGCCCCAATGGATTTACACAATTCGCATTTTTCGTCTGTGGACGCTGCTGCGATCACTTTTGCACCCAGGGCTTTTGCGATTTGAATTGCTGCCGTACCGACACCACCTGCAGCACCAAGGACGAGGACTGTTTCACCTGCCTTGAGTTGGGCCCGGTCAACCAGAGCATGGTGTGACGTGGCGTAAGTCATGATGAAGGCTGCGGCATCCACGAACGGAAAGCTTTGCGGTAGTGGCATACACAGCGCTGCTGGCGCCAGAGTATGGCTGCCAAATCCGCCTGTTCCAGATAGGCAGGCTACATGCTGGCCAATACGCAGATGGGTAACTCCTGGACCAGCTGCTTGAACTACACCAGCATATTCCGAACCCGGCACGAATGGAAGGGCGGGCTTCATCTGGTACTTGTTCTGAACAATCAGCAAGTCGGGAAAGTTCAGGCTGGCAGCCTTAATTTCAATTAGAACTTCGCCTTCTTTGGGGTCGGGTGTCGGGAATTCCTTCCACGTCAGGGCTTCCACTCCAACAGGGTTTTCGCATAGCCAAGCTTGCATGGGTCTCTCCAAAAGTATCTGTGGATGATAGAGGCACCTGTTTCGGCCAAGTGTCTTTGTTGTGACGGGAACTTACAATGGCTGCTAACTTCCAGACGCCATGAAAATCCTGATCTCCAATGACGACGGCTACCAAGCGCCCGGCATCGTCGCCCTCTATGAAGCGCTCAAGGACGTGGCGGACGTTGAAGTGATAGCGCCTGAGCAGAATAACAGCGCCAAGTCCAATGCGCTCACGCTTCACTCGCCCTTGTCGGTGACCCGTGCCGCCAACGGTTTTCGGTATATCAATGGGACGCCGGCTGATTGTGTGCACATCGCACTGACGGGGCTCCTGGGTTATCGTCCCGACTTGGTGGTGTCTGGTATCAACAATGGCGCGAACATGGGCGACGACACCATTTACTCCGGTACTGTTGGTGCGGCCATGGAGGGATATCTTTTTGGCGTTCCAGCAATTGCGTTCTCTCAGGTCGACAAGGGATGGGGCGAGATTGAAGCCGCTGCCCACAAGGCGCGGGAACTGGTTCAGCAGATGAGCCAGCAGCAACTGGTGGGTACAACGCCCTGGCTGCTCAACATCAATATTCCCAATTTGCCCTGGGATCAGCTAGGCGCGGCCAAATTGTGTCGTCTCGGGCGGCGTCATGCGGCAGAAAAAGTCATTACCCAGATCAGCCCACGTGGTGACACGATGTATTGGATCGGTAGCGCCGGAGCGGTTAAGGACGATGGAGACGGCACTGATTTCCATGCCAC
>JAKQJK010000095.1 GCA_029561195.1 Pseudomonadota bacterium | reverse complement strand
TTCAGCACCCAGTGGCAGCAGCCCCGCCTGGGGCCAGGTTCTAGGTTCAGCGTTTGGCCATGTGAAAAGCCACCAGCGCATTGGCATGACCATGCCCGAGCCCGTGCTCTGATTTGAGCAGGGTAACCAATTCCATGTGTTTGAGGTTGCCTGCTGCTCGCAGGACGGTGAACCAGTGTTCGACGGGCTGACCGTACTTTTTTTCGATAGATGGGAAGTACGATGCAGGGCCTTGGACCTTTGCTGAAGTTGTCATAATTCTCCTCCGTTGAAAGTTGCACCTTGAGTGATGAGTGACGATAACTCGACTTTGCAGGGAACTGGTTCCAAGTTCGCCTTTCACTGCTACCGAGCAGTTAGAGCGTCTTGTCTGTTAAGGTTTGATGCAGGCATGCTCTTATGCATGTGTCGCAGCGACCTGCTCGTACCTACATTCGTTTGCAGGAAAATTGCCGATGAGATATAGCACTCATGCCTTCGCCATTACCGCTCGTGCTGCCAGGACCACCCAGAGGTAGTAGGTAGCAAAAACAAGTCGGTTCGCCCAGCCGTTCCAAGCGAATATGCCCTCGGGCAGCGCCGGCAGAGGCTGGCTTTCAGCGTACATCGTGATTCCTGCTGCCTTAAGTGCCGAAAACAGCATCGCCATTGACACTGCCATCATGGCCAGAGACAGGATCGGCAGTACAGCCGCCCAGATGGGCACATCCAAACCAGCGCGCCTCACTGCAATGGTTAGCAGGATGGCCGCGATGGGCAACGCAGGTACACCGATCGCAAAGGCCGTGCTGTGCAATCGATGATTGATGTCGAAAATTCCACCCATGGCCTGGCCCACACCGGCAAGAACCAGAAATAGCAGCCCCGCAGTGCTTATCCATCCGCTGACGGTTGGCAGCAGCGCGAATGCCAATGCAAAGCTGCCAAGCGCCCAAGCGAGAAAGACCACGGTCAGCACCCATCGTTGATTGCCGTTCGCATACTCACTAACCATGCGCCATGACGGATCTAGCTGTGGACTCAGGAAGTGCAAGGAGACAAGCGCGAGGGCCGAAATCAGGATTGCCCCATTCGCTATCCATGCTCCTGAACTTGTGTAAATGGTGCTAGCTGTGAACATCTTGTCGGACTCCATTGTTGCGACGCTCATCGTGTGGATAGTTGGCTTACGGACCGCAGCGTGGAATCACTTGATCTGCAGTCCAGATGTGTGGTATTGTACAACCATATGGTTGTATTAGATCAAGTGAATCACGACGAACTCGATCGGATCTTCCGGGCGCTGGCCGACCGGACGCGCCGCGATATCGTGGCGCGCTCGCTCGCTGGCGAAGAGGCTTCGGTGTCGACGCTCGCGGCGCGCTATCGCATGTCGTTCGCTGCAGTGCAAAAGCACGTGGCGGTACTCGAGCGCGCCCAACTCGTGAGCAAGCTCGCAGTGGGACGCGAACGAATCGTTCGCGGCAATCCGGATCACCTTGCCCAAGCGCGTGCAGCGCTGGTTCAACTCGAATCCCTCTGGCTCGAGCGATTCAGTCAGATCGACGACGTTCTTCTCTCCCATCCACAAACCAAAGGAAAGTAGATGCCAATTACCTCTGTCACCTCTGACCCCGATTCGCTCACGCTTACAGTTGTCGGGGACTATCCCGTATCTGTTGAGCGACTGTGGGACGCCTACAGCGATCCGCGACAACTGGAGCGGTTCTGGGGCCCGGAAAGCTGGCCCGCAAAGTTCACTCATCATGAATTCATCGTTGGCGGACAGGCACACTACACGATGACCGGTCCTGACGGCACCCAGTCGAGCGGCTGGTGGAAGTTCCTGGCCATCGAACAACCACGCCTTATCGAGATCGAGGATGGGTTCGCCGCAGCTGATGGGACGCCCTCGTCCACCATGCCCACAATGCGCATGACCTTCACTTTCGAGCCAACCGAGACGGGGGCACGCTTTAAAGGCATCACGCGCTTTGCGAGTCTGAAAAGCATGGAACAGCTGGTAAAAATGGGCATGATCGAAGGAATGCGCTCGGCGATGGGACAGCTCGACTCGGTCTTGGCTGGCCTGTAGCAGGTTACTGCATCCATTGGCCAACATGACTGAGCTGTGTTCGGACTTTGGGGTCTGGAGCTGTGTTCTGACTGTCAATCCCCGTCGACCAACAACCGCTAAAGAGCAGGAAGATCGGGATTGGCTACGCCCGCTATTGGCCAGTCCCGACTATTCTTGTTGGCGGTGCAGACAGGCATCGACTCAATTTTCAGCCTTTCCAAAGCGTTCACTTAGGAACGGCCGCAACTGGGCGCAATTGGGTTATCCAGCCGAAAATCCGCTCCCGCCCGCTCCACCAACTTTCGTGACATGCAAACGAACCAGCATGAAAAAAAAGGCTTCTTCACCAAGAAAAAGTGGCCTCAGCCATCGTCAACTATTCGTTAGTAGCTACAACATTCAGTAGCAATCGGATTCAATTGGCAGCACGCATTTCCACAATCGCACCGCGCAAATCAGCCGCCCAGGCACGTCGGTCCCGCCCCTCGGCCAAGTGGGCGTCGCCAAACGTCACCACCGCCGCAATATTGGGCGTGCGCAGCGTTCGCCAGATGGAGCCCACCAGCGTGTCGTCGTCGATATAACAAGGCGCCAGACTGGTGTGGCCCGTGGTGCGGTCCACAAAACTCAGCGCCACGGGTTGCACCGGCGACCCGGCGGAGATAGCGGCCTGAATCAGGTTGGCGTGAAACGGCAACAGGTCCACGCCGTTGCTGGTGGTGCCCTCGGGGAACACGGCCACCACGTCGCCCGCGCGTAAGCTCTCGGCCATGTGATGCACCACACGCATGGCGTCCCGACGGGATTCACGTTCGATGTATAGCGTGCCCGCCGCGGTAGCCAGCGTGCCGATCAGCGGCCAGTGCTTCACGTCAGACTTGGACACAAACCGACAGTGGCGCGCAGCGTGCATCACCAGTATGTCGAGCCATGAAATGTGGTTGGCCGCCAGCAAGACCGGGCCACTTACAGGTGGCTTGCCTTTGACTACCAATTTAATAGCCAGGCAGGCAAGCATCTTGAGAGCCCAGGCTTGGACCCTGTATTCCCGCTGCTCCTGACTCAGACGCGGGAAGACAAACACAATGGTAAGAAAACCCGAGAGAACGCATGCCAGAACGCGCAGCAACT
>JAKQJK010000209.1 GCA_029561195.1 Pseudomonadota bacterium | reverse complement strand
AATGCGGTGTACGCATCTTTTTGCATTTGCAGCAGGTAAGGAATTTCGAGCACGCTGTCGCGGCTGCCGAAACTTTTGCGAATTCGCTTGCGTTCGGTATATGTATAAGCCATGAGATCTCCGGGGCAAAGACTTGGGAATCCAGGGGTTCCAGGCGACGGTCGCGTTGAGCACCACACTCAACAGTCTTGGTGATTGGCCACTACCAATCATTGGCGGACGGTTGCACATTGCGTACAACCCGAACCAAGGCATCTTCTGTAGTCGGGGTCAGAAGACACTGAAAAAGAGACGAGGAAGTCTGTTTTTCAGTGCGCTCTTACAAGCGTCAAAGGCTGGGAGCCCTTGATGAGCCACCCAGCCTTTTTCAGACGATCAATTACTTGAGTTCGACCTTAGCACCGGCTTCCACCAGTTTCTTCATGGCGGCTTCAGCGTCAGCCTTGGCAACACCTTCCTTGACGTTCTTTGGAGCGCCATCCACTAGATCCTTGGCTTCCTTGAGGCCCAGACCCGTGATTTCACGTACGGCCTTGATCACCGACACTTTGTTCGCGCCAGCTTCCAGCAGAACGACGTTGAACTCTGTCTTCTCTTCAGCCACAGCAGCAGCACCGCCACCACCAGCAGCAGGAGCGGACATTGCAGCAGCGCTCACACCAAATTTCTCTTCGATGGCTTTCACCAGGTCGTTGAGTTCCATGACCGTCATGCTGTCCAGCGCGGTCAAAAATGCGTCTTTATCGAATGCCATTTTGATTTCCTAAATATTGGTTACTACTTGCAGCCGACCTTCAGGCCGCGACTGCTTCAGCGGGTGCAGTTTCCTGCACGCCAGCGCCTTTTTTCTCCGCAATCGCAGCCAGCACACGTGCCGTACGCGAAATAGGGGACTGCATCAAGCCCAGCAATTGCGCCAACAGCACTTCCTTGGGAGGAATGCTGGCCAATTGTTTAACGCCGTTAACGTCTAAAGCCTTACCGCCGTACGCACCACCACGAATTACCAACTTGTCATTGGTTTTCGCGAATTCAGCCACCACTTTCGCGGCAGCGACTGCGTCAACAGAAAAGCCGTAGATCAGCGGGCCGGTCATCTGGTCGGACACAACTTCAAACGCGCTGCCGGCGACAGCACGGCGAGCCAAGGTGTTCTTCAACACACTCAGGCTCACGCCGTTGCTGCGCGCACTGGAGCGCAATTTGGTCATGTCTGCGACCGTGACACCACGGTACTCCGCCATCACGAGCGTTTGAGCTTTTGCGGCGAGGCCAGTCACATCACTGATGACCGCTTCTTTCTCACTGCGATTAAGACTCAAGGTCTACTCCTTCTAAATGTGTTCGTTGGCTCGATCTCTCGATCAATACGCCTTCAAACACGCCACATTGCAGCGACCAACTGTTTCAGGAACCTGTTCCATCTGCAGCGGGATCGCCATCTGCGTTGGCTGGACTTTTAGGTAACCCCTTAAATCCACTGATTAAGCGCTAACCCATTAAAGATTGCGCACCAACGGTCTTGGATGACCTGAGAACACCTCACGATATCCTCAGCCCACCACATTGGACCGCCCTCGCGGGCAGTCCAAATTTCTTCGCAATTACGCGCTAATGGTTTGGGTATCTACGCGGACACCCACACCCATCGTTGACGAAACTGCGACTTTTCTCAAATAAACACCCTTACTTGACGCCGGCTTGGCCTTGGTAAGGGCCTCAACCAGTGCAGACAAATTGCCCTGCAGTTTGTCAGTATCGAACGAGCGACGGCCAATCGTGGAGTGCACGATGCCTGCTTTGTCAACACGGAACTGCACCTGGCCAGCCTTGGCATTTTTTACCGCGGTCGCCACATCAGGCGTCACAGTGCCAACCTTGGGGTTAGGCATCAGGCCGCGTGGGCCAAGGATCTGACCCAGCGTACCGACAACGCGCATCGCATCAGGAGCCGCGATCACGATATCAAACGGCATGTCGCCAGCCTTGACCATGGCAGCCAAATCGTCCATACCAACCACGTCAGCACCAGCAGCCCGCGCTTCTTCAGCTTTAGCGCCTTGAGCAAACACGGCAACGCGCTTGGTCTTGCCAGTTCCGTTTGGCAGCACCACAGCGCCACGAACAACCTGGTCAGACTTCTTCGCATCAATACCCAACTGAACAGCAACGTCGATGGATTCATCGAATTTGGCTGTAGCGCACTCTTTGACAATGCTCAAAGCATCAGCCAAAGCATACAGCTTGTTGCTGTCAACCTTGCCTACATAGGTTTTTGTACGTTTTGTTAGCTTGGTCATTTACACGCCCTCCACATTCACACCCATTGAGCGGGCGGTACCAGCGATGGTACGAACGGCAGCATCCATATCAGCAGCCGTCATGTCTCTCATCTTGGTTTTGGCGATCTCTTCGAGCTGAGCACGCGTAATCTTACCGACCTTGTCGGTATGCGGGCGTGCAGAGCCCTTATCAAGTTTGATGGCTTTCTTGATCAAAACCGTCGCAGGCGGAGTCTTGATAATGAAAGTAAAACTCTTGTCCGCAAATGCGGTGATCACCACCGGCAAAGGCAGACCCGGCTCAACGCCCTGGGTCTGGGCATTAAATGCCTTACAGAACTCCATGATATTCAAACCACGCTGACCCAAGGCGGGGCCGATGGGTGGTGATGGATTGGCTTTACCAGCTGGCACTTGCAGCTTGACAAAACCGACGATTTTTTTCGCCATAGTTTTCTCCTTGCGGGTAATAACGCCCTGACACCACCCTGAATGGCGGGCCCTGGCTTCCCGGGGTTAACGACTCACTTCATCCATTCGCATCGAGTCGAAAAAATGCGAAATTAAAAATATCAAGTCTTCTCGATCTGAGAGAACTCAAGCTCCACTGGCGTCGAACGGCCAAAAATGGTGACCGACACACGAACCTTGCTCTTTTCGTAGTTCACATCTTCAACGGAACCATTGAAATCAGTAAACGGCCCTTCCTTGACGCGCACATACTCACCCACCACAAACTCGACTTTATGGCGCGGCTTCTCTGTGCCCTCCTGCATCTGGTTGACGATCTTCATCACCTCAGCCTCGGAAATTGGGGCCGGGCGATTTTTCGCGCCACCCACAAATCCCGTCACCTTATTGGTGTGCTTGACCAGATGCCAGCTATCGTCATCCATGATCATTTCGACCAAGACATACCCTGGGAAAAATTTTCGCTCAGTCGTTTTTTTCTGACCGTTCTTGACCTCAACAACTTCTTCCATCGGGACCAAGATGCGGCCAAACTTGCTTTGCATGCCCGCCCGGTTGATCCGCTCAATGATGTTGCGCTCGACCGCCTTCTCCATACCAGAATAGGCATGAACGACATACCAACGCAGATCGGGATTAACCGGCGCGACAGAAGGCACTTCGCCCGCAGGGGCTTCTACAACATCAGTCATTATTTTCTCCACCCCAGAATCAGGTCATAAAACAGCCACTCGAGTGTTTTATCCGTCAGCCACAAAAACAATGCCATGACCACGACAAAGGCAAAAACATAAGCAGTCATCTGGATAGCCTCTTTGCGGGCAGGCCAAACCACCTTTTTGACTTCACGCCAGGCATCGCGTCCGAAAGCAAACAATTCCTTGCCCGGCTCAGACGAGAAAAATACTACTACGGCAGCGATCATGCCAACCAGCAAACCACCCCACTGAGCAATTTGCCCTTGCTTGGCCAACAAATAGTAAGCCGCCAGCGCCGCCACAACCAATGCCGCAGCAAGGGCAAGCTTGACCTTGTCGGCCCCGGTACTGACTGTTTGCACTTGTGTCGTCGCCATTTTTACCAATCTCGCGAAAGCTAACTCATCAAACTACATCAACACCCTTAGAGCGCTGAAGCCCGCACCTCTCGGAGCGGGCCTGAAAACCACCTTTTCACACTGAATCAGGTGGCAGGGGCGGAAGGAATCGAACCATCAACCTTCGGTTTTGGAGACCGACGCTCTGCCAATTGAGCTACGCCCCTACTGAAAACCAACTTGGCAACAATTACGCAATAATTTTGGCCACAACCCCGGCGCCCACCGTCTTGCCACCTTCACGGATGGCGAAACGCAGGCCTTCTTCCATGGCGATCGGGTTGATCAGCTTCACAGTGATCGACACGTTGTCGCCCGGCATGACCATTTCCTTGCCTTCTGGCAACTCGATCGC
>JAKQJK010000192.1 GCA_029561195.1 Pseudomonadota bacterium | reverse complement strand
CGAAGGGCTGCAAACGTTGTTTTGAATGGAATGAGGGCGGCCACTGCAACGACTGAGGATTTCAGCAATCACGGCAAGGCGTCGCAATGGTTGAACGGTTTGCATTGGCGCTGCCTAACGTTTGAGCTAACCGGCATTTTGTGGCATGTGGCTGTTGGGCGAGAATGAAATGTAGCCCAACAGCCGCATGCCACAAAATGTCCGGTTAAGCGAGTTGTTAGGCATCAGTGCGATGTCGTCGTGCACAGTTCGCCAACCTAGCCGAATGCTAGTATGATGCACTTGCTCCTTGATGGCAATGCGCTTGTCATTGGTCTTCCTCCAACGTTTGGATCTGAAAGGAAACTAGTCATGTCTAAGCCTAGCAAACATGTTGTGCCTAGCTCAACCGGTGGTTGGGCCGTTAAGAACGCAGGATCTACGCGTGCATCCAAGACGTTCGACACACAACAACAAGCCGTCGACTATGGGCGAACGGCAGCCAAGAAGGTTGGTACAGAGTTGTACATTCATGGTCGTGACGGTACTATCAAGGATAAGCGTAGCTACGGTAATGATCCCATGCCACCCCGTGATAAGAAGTGATTGCAATGAGCTTTGAGAAGAACGTCTTCGTCAATTGTCCGTTTGATGAAAGATATCTACCTCTACTTAGGCCTTTGCTCTTCACAATAATATACTTAGGAATGTTTCCTAGAATCGCGCTGGAGCGTGCCGATTCAGGCGAATCCAGACTCACGAAGATCGTTGAGTTGATTCGAGATTCAAAGTATTCCATTCACGACTTGTCTAGGAGTGAAGCGGCGGCTGCTGGTGAGCTATATCGGCTGAACATGCCATTTGAGTTGGGGCTGGATTTCGGAGGACGATTCTTCGGCGCAGATGGAATGTCGAAAAAGAAGACGTTGGTACTGGAGGCGAAGCCGCATCGCCATAAGGCGGCAATCTCTGACCTTTCTGGCTCCGATATTGAATGTCACTTTGACATCCCGTACAAGGTAATCGGCGTTGTGCGAAATTGGTTAAAGAGTGTTTGTCTTGCGAAGGCTGCCGGTACTGCAAAGATTGAGGCTGCGTTTACTCAGTTTATGACTGAGGACTACAACGCACT
Source organism: Pseudomonadota bacterium (assembly GCA_029561195.1). GTDB lineage: Bacteria > Pseudomonadota > Gammaproteobacteria > Burkholderiales > Burkholderiaceae_C > Egaibacter. The sequence goes on along the minus strand of JAKQJK010000192.1, from coordinate 899 downwards.
GACTGCTGAAGGATTCGCTCCGGGTGACATAGCGACCCTTCCTATCGGTGAGTTGATGGAGAGGATGTATGCGTGGGTCGCTGCGGGTTCTGATGCCTAACGTTTGAGCTAACCGGACCGTTGCGGTATGTGGCTAAAAGCCCAGAATGAAATGGCGGGCTTTTGGCCGCATGCCGCAATGGGTCCGGTTGAGCGAGCTGTTAGGCAGCGCATTCGCGGCGTTGGCAGGCAATGACATGGCCCGATTGAACACTGCTTGTGCTGGCCTTGCCAGGCGCGCCGAACTTGATTGGCCAAGAAGCTCATTGCGTGCAGCCGCCTGAGCGTTGCGAGTGATGGAGACGCTGCGCCTTGGCGCAGCGCGCGGTGAACTGAATGGCGGCTCTGCCGCAGGCGCGAAGCGCGAGCGACGAGCTAGCTTTGCACAGCTGGACAACATTTCGCGGCGCAACGAGGAGCCAACAGCTGAGCCGGAACTGCTTGCCTGGCAAGCGAAGTGCGTGCTGGTAGCTTGGTGCCCAAACCCGAGGACAGGTGCGCCGATCTGAAAGGTTGCCGCAGGCCAATGCGAAGCGCCAGGCTTACGGTTTTGAGTTGAGTTGGTGGAACCATTGCGAAGCACTGCAATTCCAGAAGCCATAGCAAAGCAGGTTGATGGTGGCAGAGTGTGCAATGGCGCTGCCTAACGTTTGAGCTAACCGGCATTTTGCGGTGTGCGGCAATTGGGCGAGAATGAAATGAAGCCCAATTGCCGCACGCCGCAAAATGTCCGGTTGAGCGATTTGTTAGGCGTAGCGCCAACGACGAAGCGCGAAGCATGCGCGGACGGAATTGGTATTGAAGCTGAGCCACGCCGAACACGCTGAAGCGCGGCGGCCAGCGGTTGAGCGCGGGCGAAA
>JAKQJK010000190.1 GCA_029561195.1 Pseudomonadota bacterium | reverse complement strand
GTGCTGACAACCACGGCCATCTTCTCGTTCATTTGGACCTGGAACGACTTCCTGGGTCCACTGGTTTACCTGAATGATGCATCGAACTACACCGTTCCACTGGCGTTGCGTTCCTTCATGGACTCAACCGGGCAGTCTGCTTTTGGGCAACTGTTTGCCATGTCCGTACTGGCTATTCTGCCGATCTTTCTCTTCTTTCTCTTCTTCCAGCGCCTGATCATTGAAGGCGTTGCCCACTCAGGAATGAAACGATGACTGCTGCTTCCAGGGCCCCTATCCGCTTCGCAGCGATTGGGTTAAACCACAACCACATCTATGGCCAGACCCGCGCCATGCTGAACGCTGGCGCCGAGCTGGTTTCCGTTTATGCCGAAGAGGATGATTTGGTCGCGGACTATATCAAGGCCTTCCCCCAGGTGGGCCGCGTTGCCGACAAACACGCCATCCTTGAAGACAACAGCATTCAGTTGGTGGTCAGTGCCACCATTCCCGATGTCCGGGCTGCAACGGCCATTGACGTGATGCGACATGGCAAAGATGTCATGGTCGATAAACCCGGCGTGATCACGCTGGACGAACTGGCTGAAGTGCGCAAGGTACAGCGTGAGACAGGACGCATCTTTTCTGTTTGCTTCTCGGAGCGTTTTGAGAACCGCGCTACGGAAAAAGCCAGCCAGCTGGTGGCCGCGGGCGCTATCGGAAAAGTCGTCCAGACGGTAGGTCTTGGTCCGCACGCGCTGCGCAATAACCCACGCCCGGACTGGTTTTTCCAGCGCAAAAGGTACGGCGGCATCCTCTGCGACATTGCGGCGCATCAGTGTGACCAGTTTTTGCATTTCACAGGTTCAACCAGTGCAGAGGTCGTGGCATCGCATGTCGGCAACTTTGGCAATCCCGACACACCCGAGCTAGAGGACTTCGGCGAGGTACTCTTGCGTGGAAATGGTGGCACCGGTTTCATCCGGGTGGACTGGTTCACGCCAAAGGGGCTCGGAACCTGGGGTGATGGCCGCCTGACCATTCTGGGGACAGATGGCTACATCGAGTTGCGCAAGTACATTGATATCGGCGGACGCCCCGGCGGCGACCACCTGTTCCTGGTGGATGGCAAAAGCCTTCAACACATTGACTGCCAATCCGAAGAGCTGCCCTACGGGCCACGCCTCATACAGGATATTTTGAATCGCACTGAGACCGCCATGTCTCAACAACATTGTTTCCTGGCCACTGAGCTCGCATTGAAGGCAGAAGCCATGGCTGTTCGTTTGGGAGGTTTGAAATGACACGCAAGCTGCGAGTTGCAGTAGTAGGCCTGGGTGTAGGCAAAGGCCACCTGGAGTCCTATGCGAAAGTGCCTGAGCACTTTGAAGTGAAGGCTGTCTGTGATCTGGATGCTGCCAAGGCTAAAGCTGCCGCCGAGCAATTCGGCATAGCCCGACACACCACCCATCTCAGTGAATTGCTGGCAAGTAATGAGCTCGATATCATCGACATTTGCACGCCGCCCAACACTCACCGGACACTGATCGAGCAGGTTCTGGCTTCAGGCTTGCACGTAATCTGCGAAAAGCCGCTGGTGGGTTCCCTGCGAGACGCCGACGCCATCGCAGTGGCGCAGAAGTCTGCCAAGGGTACGTTGTTTCCGATTTTTCAGTACCGTTTCGGTAATGGCCTGCAACGGCTCAAGCACCTGCAAGCTAAGGGC
>JAKQJK010000184.1 GCA_029561195.1 Pseudomonadota bacterium | reverse complement strand
CAGCCCCTGATCCAGCAGCCAGCGGCCCACACTTTTGTATGGATGATCATTGGACGCGGCAAACGCAACCCGCACCGTGCGCCGCGAGCCGTCAGCCTCGGTTACCAGCAGACGGCCTGAGCCCTGAATTTGTAGCACCAGTGCGTCCACCGGGTCAGCCAGGTACGCAATCTCGCGACCGCGCAGCGCGGCCTTGGCTTCGGGCAGCGTGTCGATCTCCTGCCGGGTGAACCACGGTTTGCGGCTAGCGAGCGTGGCCGGCACGCGGTACAGCGGCACCTGAAAACCCAGCTTGGCCACGCGCGAGGCGTCGATCATCGGCTCAAAATACCCCGTGAGCAACCCCTGTGCAGAACCACCGACAGACGCACTGAGCGGCTCCACGCGGTAAGGCTGCAGCCGCTGCATCATCCATGCGCGCTGCTCCTGATCGGTGCCGATGCTCAGGCGGCGAACGTCGGCACACAACGGCGCAAACGTGGGGCCGGGCCGCTCGCAGCTTTTGGTCCAGGCGTTCCAGGCTTCGTGCGATTTGTCATCACCAAAGCCGGGCAGCTCGGCCCAGCGCACTGGCACCCAGCGGCTTTTGGCTTGCTGCAGCGCGGCGGGCAGGGGGGCTGTGTCGGGCGGCAGGCCGCTGGTGGACGTGGTGGGGCCAGCAATGTCGGGCGCAGGGCCATGTACGGAGATGGCGCTGCAACCGGCCAGCGTTCCTACAATCAGGGTAATGCGAATGCGCCGCGAAATCAGTCGCGGAATTTGCCACAGGAGTCGGTTCATGGGTCTGATTTTGCTTGAAGCGCTGGGTGCCGGGCTGGTGCTGGTGCTGATCGTCTGGTGGACGATGTTTTCGGGGCGCAAAGGCGGGGAGCTGCCGGAGGCTCATCAAGCCGATGCACCCGCAGATTCCGACGCCCAATCAAAGACCCCTGACTAAAGGCATTTGCACCGCGAATTCTGGCATTCTATAGTGCCAAGTCGGCCTTCAGTCCTCGCTAAATGCGTGTGAATAGCTATATATTTTGTAGCAAATTAGCCAACTCAACGGCCGATTTCACGTCCATCTTGTCAAACACGCGGGCGCGGTGAACCTCCACGGTGCGCACGCTGATGTCCAGCTGGTCGGCGATCAGTTTGTTGGGCAGGCCCTCCACCACCAGCCGCATCACGCCGCGCTCGCGCTCGGTCAGCTCGGCCAGCTTGCGCTGCACCTGCGCCTTTTTGCCCACTGTTTGCAGGTATTGGCCGGATAGCGCAATCGCCTGCTCGATTCGGTCCACCAGCGCGTTGTCGGAAAACGGCTTCTCACAAAAATCAAACGCCCCGCGCTTGACGGCGTCCACTGCGGTCGGCACATCAGCGTGGCCGGTTAAAAAGATCACCGGCATGGCCTGAATCAGCCCGCGCTCGATCAATGAATCAAACAGCGCGAGACCACTCAGGCCCGCCATGCGCACGTCCAGCAGTAGGCAGCAGGGGTCTGTGGTTCGCACGCGCCCCGCACGCAAATGGTCGTCAAACACCTGCGCGCTCTCAAACGCCTCGCTCGGCAGTCGCCGCGTGCGCAGCAGCCAGGCCAGCGCCTCGCGCACGCTGGCGTCGTCATCAACGATGAAAACAGTGGCGTTAAAGGTGGGCTGCATGGCGGCAGGTTACGTGTATTCGGGTCAGGCGCGGCGAAAGGCTGAAAGGTGGTTGGCGATGTGCATCGCGTGGGCAAGCTCGAACGCTTTTTTTTCCAGCGCACCATACGCAAAGTGCGGCTGCAGCGGCCCTGACCAATTCCTGAAACCCGCAATGGAGACACGCAGCCGCTCCAGCGCCTGGGCCGGATCGAGCTGGGCATCGATGGCAGGCGCGCCGGGAATGGGGTCGGCCAGATCGTGCGTCATGCGGCCACGCCAGGCGAAAAAACCGATGGCCGCCGCACCCACCGTGCGCTGAAAGAGCGCCGATTTTGACTGCGGAAACCCTGTCATGGAGTATTCGATGCTTTGCGCGCAATGCGCCAGCGTCTGCGCCCAGCTCCAAGTGGCGCCGGAGGCGAGTTGTTTGGCCTGGGCCAGCCGCACGAGTTCTTCTTCGGCGGCGGCGAGTGACGGGAATTGCAGTTGACGGTCATCGTTCACGGAGTTTCCTTGCTGACAGGCGGAAACTCCCAAGGCGGCACACAGGGCGGAGGTGCTGCCCGCAGCCAACGCGACAAACGAGCGGCGGCGGGATTGGTTGATCTCAGTGATCTCAGGCTTCATGGCGTAAGTCTAGCGTTTGGCGTCTCTGGGGATGGAGTAGGTGCCCACCACGTGCGCCACCACTTCCTCGCTGCCTTCCGAATATAAGGCCACCTCGCCCACCGCCAGTGTCTTGCCCAGCTTCATGAGTTTGCACACGCCAATGATGGCCTTGTCGGCCGACGGTTTGCGCAGGAAGTTGATACTAAGGTTGGTGGTGACCGTCAGCGGAACAATGCCGATTTCGCCCAAGATGGCGATGTACAGCGCCACATCCGCCACCGTCATCAACACCGGGCCCGACACCGTGCCGCCGGGGCGCAGTTCATTAATCCCAATCGCATGCCGGATCGTTGCGGACATGCCGCCCACTGCTTCGATGGTGCATTTGGTCTGCGGGAATTCTTGTTTGATGAAGGCGGAGATTTCTGATTTGGTTGGCATGATTAGCTTTTGAGGAATGCTGCCGCTCAGTCAACGCCGGAGGCGGTCGGATGCAGCGGCCTGTTGGCCGACAATCCAAGTACTGATTTGTGCGGCCTCTTCCATCTGCTTTACGAATAAGCAATGGTGACAATGGCGTCGACGCGCAACGCCAGAGCAATTGCATAGCGCGGAGCGCACTTAGCTTGCCCCAGCAGCCACTCGCGGGTGGCGTGCCCCTTGGGGAAACATTTAGCCACAGCCAACGAACACCAACGCTAGAACCATCCAGAGCAAAGCAGCAGGATTGGTGACAACACCCATGGTTAACTTAATGTATGCCGCAAAACCTGCGGATCAAACTCGGCACTGCGAGATAAACTAGACACGGAATCCTCCTGAAACTGGCTTTCCTATTGGGTCATTGCTCGATATACTGTACAAAAAATCAGCTGCTAATCAAACCTTCAGATCCTTTAACCCTCTTACAGTTTACTAGCCGGTCCACGCGCGGCATCACACGACCTATTTGAACCGACGCCTTTAAATTCCAAGGTTCCACTTGAAGTGAATTAGCTACATATTTAATAGCCACTCACGCTTATTCCACGAGGGCTAGAGGCCGATTTGGAGCTTGAAATAAGCATTTTTACCTCTCAACCAGAGCAACCGCCCTTTGACCGACGATTCCCCCAAACTTCAAGAACCCCGCCGCTGGTGCGGCGACGGCTGGACGGCGCAGGTCCTGAAAAACGAAGACGATGACGGCTGGGCCGTGGCGATGATCAAGGACGGCGAGCCGGAGCCCGCGCTGGTCGGTCCCTGGACCATGGGGCGCGACAAAAAGAACCCCAAGCCGCTAGATGGCCCTGCCTTCAGCACGCTGGTGAAAACCGCGTCGGAGTTTGTCCGCCGCCACGAGCAGCAGCTACACGCCTCGCTGCACCAAAGCATCACCGTCACGGCCCGGTCTGCGCGCATCACGGTGTCGCTGGACATCGAGCCCGATGACGACAACCCGCAAGCACTGCTCAGTGCCCACGGCGATGGCGGCGAGCTACTGGCGCAGGCGCGCGTGGCGGCGTCGTTCAAGCTGAATCGGGCGAGTGCGGTCGCCTGGGCTGAGGGTGGTTTCAAGCCACCGGCAACGTAAACCGGAACACCGTGCCCTGGGGGTAATTGGCCTCGAACCCGAGAAAGCCGCCGTGCTGCTCCACCACGGTGCGGCACAGACTCAGGCCCAGGCCCATGCCTTCTAGCTTGGTGGTGAAAAACGGGGTGAACAGCTTGTTGGCCACTTCGGCAGAGATGCCTGGGCCCACGTCGGCCACCGAGAATTCCAGCCAGCCGCTGGTGTGTGAGGTGCGTTCGCTGGACGCCGCGCGTTTCACCTGAATCACCAGCGTTTTGTCGCGAATGCCGGGCTGGTCCATGGCCTGCATGGCGTTGCGCGCCAGGTTCAGCAGCACCTGCTCCACCATGGTCCGGTCGCAGGTGACCTGTGGCAAGTCGTCTTCCAGCCACGTGACCACACGCACAAACAGCTTGCGTGCCTGCAAATTCACCAGTGGCATGATGGCATCCAGCAGCGCTTGCGGCGACAGGGCCTCACGCGCCTGGTCGCGTCGGCGCACAAAGTCGTGCACGCTTTTGATGACCTTGCCCGCGCGCTCGGCCTGCTCGGCAATGCGGCGCATGGCGAGCTCCAGATCGGCTTTGGCGGGCGGGCCGTCCTGCAGCAAATTCATGGAGCCGGTGGCGTAGCTGGAGATGGCGGCCAGTGGCTGGTTGAGCTCGTGGCTGAGCAGCGATGCCATTTCGCCCACGGTGGCCAGCCGCGCAGTGGCCTGCAGGCGGTCTTGCGATGCGCGGGACAGCTCTTCCACCCGACGCTGTTCGCGGATGTCCAGAAACGCACTCATCCAGCCAGTTTGTTTGCCCACGGCGTTGATCAGCGGGGCCTCAATGATGAGCACCGGAAAACGCGAGCCGTCCTTGTGCATGAAGACGGACTCGAACCCGTCGCGCGGCGGCGCGTTGCCAGCCAGACGGATGGCCTGGCGCTGCTGGTATTCGTCTGCCAGCTCGGGCGGCCAGTAGGGCGCGGGGGTGCCGGTTCCTTGCAGCTCTTGCGCGGTGAAACCCACCATCTGCGCAAACGCGGGGTTCACATAGGTGATGCGACCCTGCAGGTCGCGCGCACGCAGGCCGGTGACGAGCGAGTCTTCCATCGCCTTACGAAAGGCCAGCGCATCGGCCAGGCCGTCTTCGGCGCGCAGCCGTCTGCGCGTATCGCGGGCCAGCAGCACCAGCACACCCACCAGCGCCAGCGTCATGGCGGTGACGATGGCCGTCAGCAGGTTGGGGAAAAAGTCGGGGGCGCCACGCCAGCTATCGATGCGCAAGACGAGGGTGAAACCGGGCAGATCGAGCAGCTGGCGCGATGTGAAGACACGGCTGCCACGCCGGGCCACGCCATGAAAAGCCAGCCGCGCGCCGTCCGCCTCGGTGAACGACACGTCCTGGCTGCGCGAGAGCTGGCGGCCCACCAGCTCAGCCAGAATTTCCTGCAACGAGTAGGTGGCAATCACGTAACCCGCCAGGTTGCCCGCTGCTGACACGGGCAGGCACATGTCCATCACCTCCAGCCCCAGGCCGTCGCTTTGCGGCAGAAAATAGCTTGTCGAATACGATGCGCCGCTGATGCGCCGGGCATTGGCACAGGCCAGTTGCACATCCGGCAACGAGCCGCTGCGCCCAAACCGGTCAAAAACAGGTGTGCGAAAGGGGCTGTCTACCGCGGCCAAAACTGCGAGCGATTTGTCCCGCCACTCCAGATGCAACACCTCACGATGCGCGCACAGCAGACCAGCCGCATCGCTGACCCAGACGTCCGGTTTGAGGAGGTTGATGGCTTGCAGTGCCTGCAGCGCCTGCACGTTGCGGGTGAGCCCGGTGCGAACATCGCTGACGGCGTCTACCGCGTCGCGGTCCAGACGGTCCTGCCACTGGCTGGTTTCATAACGACCGGCCAGCCACACCAGAATGGTGAGCAGCCCGGCGATCAGTACGACCAGCGCACCCCACAGCAGCCAGCGCCGTGTGGACGGGTTCACCGGGCCGGTAATACTCGCAACCCACCCCATTACAGAACGCGGTGCTCCAGCGCGGGTAGTTGCAGCCGGGCCTCGCGCAAGCGCGCGATGTCCAGTTCGGCCAGCACCACACCTTCGCCCTCGGCCTGTTCAGCAGCAATACGGCCCCAGGGGTCCACCAGCATAGTGTGGCCCCAGGTTTGGCGCCCGTTTTCATGCAGGCCACCCTGGGCGGGTGCCGCGACAAAAGCCAGGTTTTCCACGGCACGGGCGCGAATTAGCAGCTCCCAATGGGCCTGCCCCGTGGTGTGGGTGAAGGCACTAGGCACAAGCAGCAGGTCCGCACCGGCCACTGCGTACAGGCGGTACAGCTCGGGGAATCGCACGTCGTAACAAACACTCATGCCGATGGTCCATCGATGCCCGTCGCGCGAGGGCAGCTCAAAGGTCACCGGAGTGTTGCCACGCAGCAGGGCGCGCGATTCGTCATACCGCTCACGCCCATTGTCAAAGCGGAACAGGTGAATTTTGTCGTAGCGCGCCACGCATTCACCTTGCGGGGAATAAGCTAGGCTGGTATTGAACACGCGGGCGGGAACAGTTGTGTCCGGTGCGGTTGGCTCGCCGCTGGAAATGGGCAGAGTGCCGCCCACAATCCACAGGTTCAACCGTTTGGCGGTATCTGCCAAAAATTGCTGGATGGGGCCTTTGCCAAAAACCTCCTGCACCTGCAGTTTGTCGGTATCACGATGGCCCAGCAGGCAAAAATATTCGGGTAACACGGCCAGCTCGGCGCCCGCTTCCGCAGCCGCCTCCAGCAAGCGACCCGCCGCGAGAAGGTTGGCATCAACCTGCGCTCCCGAGACTGTCTGTATCGCTGCTACTTTCATGAGGTTTTAAGGGTTTGACACTGACTTGCGGTCCACCTTGGTGACCTGGGGGTTGGCCCAGGAACCATCAATATGAAACTCCTGTGTAGCAGCCTCCATGAGGGGCCGACGCAAGAACCATTGCGCCAGAAAACTGCCCAAGCCGATGGCAGGATTAATGGCCGTGGCAATCAATGAGGCCGTGCCGGCGTTAATCTCAGGCACCACCACCACCTTGATGTCCTGCGTTTCTTTTGCGATGTCTGCCCGGCCATCCATCAACACGGCTGCGTTGACGCCTTTCATCTGCAGGTTGTTGGTTTTGGCTATTCCCTGTTCGATGGTGATGTCTCCACGCAAAAAATCAAACGGAAAGCCTTCCGTAAAAACATCCCGGAAATCGAGTGCCAGCCGACGCGGCAGCGACTGCAGGCTAAGCACACCCAGCAGCTTGGCGGCGCCCGCATCAGCTTTCAAAAACTGTCCAGTTTCGACATTGACAGCAAATGCGCCAGCCATGCTCGGATAGTCTGGCGCCAGCGGCGAGCCCATCCACGCCACCTGCCCTTCCATCTTGCCTTTGCCGCGGCGCACCACATCTTTCATGCCGAAACGTGTCAACAGACCACCCGCATCGGCGATATCCAGTTTGAAATTCATCACGGTGCGCCGCCTGTCGATGGCGCTACGTGTCACTCCGGATGCCGGTGATGCAGGGTTGGCCAGTGCGTTGACTGCCGCCCAGTTGCCCGACGCCGTGAAGATGGCCTCTGGCGTCGTGATGTTGAATTTGTTGAGCCGCCATTCACGCGCCCCACCATCCCGTGCCACCTGAGCAGCACCCCGATTGACGGCTTCAATATCGACGCGGCCCAACCGGGTGCCCCGCAACTCCAGGTCGTCCACCACGATGTCCAGTGCAGGAATCGATGCAGGCTGCTCTTCAAGAAGCGTCTCCACCTCCTGCGCCGAGCTCTGCGCCAGCGTGAGCCGGGCCAACCGGGCATAAACGCGGCCCAGGTTCCCGCCAGCAGCCTGTCGGTATTCGAGATAGCCGTTGAGCTCCTGCGCGTCCATATTGGCCCGCCAGGTGAGGCCTTCACGGGAGCCCCCGAGCACAATATTGTTGAGCTTGCGGCCACTGACCGTGAGTTCACGGGCCCGGATGGCAAAGATATCGGGCAGGTAACTTGTGGTGATCTGGGTAGGGCTATTGGACGCGCTCCCCGTGGCCTGGGACAACACCGACGACCAGGCATCCATATCCACACCGGTGAGATTGACGTTGGCCGCGACGCCTTCATCTGGCAGCGGTGCAGATTCATCCGGCGACAGGCCCACTGCAATTGCACCGCGCAGCACGCGAGGTTCTGCCGGAGTGACGTCGCGCACATAGGTGACCGATCCGACGCGTCCCACATCAAGCAGCATGCGTTGCAGACCCGCAGGCACATTGAGCATGGTGGTTTCAAAGCGGACAGGCATTGAGGCTTCCGCGCTCTTGTTCAAAGGGGCGGGCAGGCTCAAGCCTAAACCCTGCAAGCTGGTGGAGATGACCAGCTCCGGCACAGCGCCGCGGAATGTAATCACGGCAGAGTAGGGCGTGCTACCGGTGGCGAATTGGGCCAGTCGCGTGGCGTAGCCGAGTTCCTTGGCCTGGCGCAGGCCTTCTGCAGTAGCCGTGCCCTGCGCACGTAGAACCGTGGCAACAGCAGATTTGTTGCCGTTAGCGCCATTCGTGACGGTACCCCCTTCCAGACGCAGATCGCCCCCAAGCATGCGAGCCTGACCACCTGCGATGGCGAAGCCCCGCTCAGTGAAACCCACCACGCCTTTCGCAGCAAACAGCTTGGGCGCACCCTCAGTCATCACGATTTCACTGCCATTCAAAGTGACGCTGCCCTGCACCGAAGATTTATCAACGGAAACCAGCGGAACGTTGAGCTTTAACCGGTACTCGGCATTTCCCGTGGCACTGGTTCGCGCAAGTGCCTGCCCGGTCATCTGGCCCAGCGGTGAGGTGTTTACAACAGCGAGCGCGTCGGCCAACGGCCCGGTCGCTTCGGCATTCACCATGACATTGACCGCCTGAAACAAGTCTGGAATCTGCCCTTCAGCTTTAGTGATTTGTAATCCAGTACCCGTACCGATCCGGCCCTTCATGCCCTTGAGTTGCAGCACTTTACGGTCTATCAGCAAGTCACCCGAGAGCTGGGTTAGCGCGGGCCAGGCGAGCGAATCCTCAGGTTGGAACGTTCGGGGAATGTAGGCAAAGCTCACATCGTGCAAGCTGGCTGACACCTGAAATTCGCCCTGTTTGGCGGTCTTGAAAGGCAGCTGATAAAGATCACCTTTCACCTTGAATTTGACATCGGTGGCGTTTCCGCCCACGACTGAATCCCGCACGTACTCACGAACCTGCGTCCCTAGAATCAGAGGCAGATAGCGGTGCACGCGAATGCCTTCGGCCCGACTAAGGCTGGCCTGCAAATCCAGAATGCCGGGAAAACGCCCAGCCCCCGAAACTTTGTCTGGCAAACCGGTTTGCCATTTGAACTGCGCCTCGCCCTCGGAGTCTGCATTGGCAAACTTCAGATTGGACGATTGCAAGGCAAATTTTTCTCCTTGCACCGTCCATGACAGGTCCGATGTCAGTTGCCCCATGGGCAGCACAGGTTCGGCAAAAACGCCCGGAAAATCCAGCTCGCCATCCTGCATCGCCAGGTTGGCTTTGCCACCTGTTTGCGTCAAATCGAATGAGATGTTGAGCCCTTTCACACCGGGGGAGCCAATAGGCAACACCGTCTGGGGAGCACCTGGCGCCGGGATAGCTGGAACCGATGCAATGGCAAGCCCTGTAACCCGTCCTGTAGCCTGGTATTTGCCCAGGGTTCCGGCTTCGCGTTGCCAGGTCGCCTTGATTTCGTCGACCACCCCGGTGGGCGCATAACGGGCGATGGCGGCATGAACGTTGTCACTCAGGGGAATACGGTTGGCGATTTGCGACAGTGCAGCCAGATCAAATTTGTCAGCAGAAAGTTCACCACTTGCAGGCGTGGTTTCGTTACCGCCCCGGTAGGTCACTCGTACGTTGCCGCCAGGCCAGTGCAGGCCATCCTGCGTGTCAAATTGCAGCCCCTGCGTCGAAAATTCGAATCCGTCAGGAAAAAAACCACCCGCCAACCGACCCGACACCGACCGCAGTTCAAGGGGTAACAATTTCGCCTGCAGTGTCGTACTCACACTGGAGAGTGCCACGTCGGCGGTCGCGCTATCTACCTGCGTCTGGTTGATATCCACCCAGGCCCGCACCGCCCCGGCGCCCTGCGCAATATCAATACCCAAATCTGCGTACTGGCGCAGGTGGGATACATCCACCCGATCAAAGACGGCGTAGACCTCACCACGCCATTCCCGCCAACGGCCCTTGTTCAGCGACAACAGGGGTTGCTTGAACGACGCCATTAACCCGAACCGCTCGCCCCACTCGGACGGAGGGGTTGCGTCTAGCCTGAACTGGTGGTTTTGAGACGCGTTGCGCACCACAAAATCAACCTGCTTCAACGCCAGCGTGGGTACGCCCCGCTGCTCATCCGTCCATTCAATCGTGCCTTGATGAATGACAAATTCAGCCTGGGAGAAAAACCAGTCGGCTGCGGTGTTGTCATCTCCCTGACCGCTGGAAAAATCCAGGCCGGCAACAAAGATCCGGCCGTCGGCTGAGCGGCGAATGCTGAGTTGAGGCTGATCTATATAGAGTTGCTCGAAACCCAGGCCCAGCAGGGAGCGCGGCGTCAGCGCAGCCAGAATCCGCGGCAATCGCAAGGCCTCGCGGCCCTGCGCATCAAAAAGGCGGACATCCTTGAGTTCGACCGAAGGGATCAGGCCGGAAGAACGTGCATTGATTTCTCCGACGCGAACCGTCACACCCAGCACCTGAGAGGCCCGATTTTCCAGCTGGGGGCGCCATTCGCCGATTCGCGGCACAATCACGGCGTGCAGAACGCCCCATCCCACCATGAATACCAGCCAGGCCGACACCAGCAACCTTAGCGACCATTTGGCCGCTAGAGCAGAGGTTCTCAAAAGCCGTGATGGCAAAGGCGTTGGGGCAATCATGTGGAACCGGGCAGGGTAATAGGAATTATGACCCGCACAGGTCTGTCAGGTTATTCGCGCTTTGCTCAACGTATCCGTCGTCGCTACGACGACCAGTTGACACTGCTGCCAGCCGGCATGCCAGATCGGGTTGCGATACAACAGCTGTTTGACGCGGTTCTCCGCCATTTCGTTGAAACCGGCGCCGCCCTGAGAATCACACGACAGTTGATACTGGAACGGCTGGTATCGCTGGATTGTGATGGGGCCGCGTCCCTGCAATCGGTTACCTCCGTCATGACCGAACTCGCTGAGTTTGCACTCGATGTGGCCTGCAGGCACGTCATGCGATCACTGGATGACGTACATGGTGCCCCGGGTACATCGCGAGGCGAACGCGCCAGCCTGTGGGTCGTGGGGATGGGCAAGTTTGGCGCCCGGGAACTGAACGTTTCAAGCGACATTGACTTGATTTACGTTTATGACGAGGATGGGGATACTGCTGGCAGCAACCCCGAAGGACGTGGTCGAATTTCCAATCAGGAGTACTTCGCAAAGGCTGTCCGGCAAATTTTCGCCCTGATTGGCGATACAACCGAGCATGGTTTTGTGTTCCGGGTCGATCTGGCCCTGCGGCCCAACGGCAACTCAGGTCCAGCGGCCGTGTCACTGGGTGCGCTGGAAGAGTATTTTCACGTGCAGGGCCGGGAGTGGGAGCGTTTTGCCTGGCTAAAGAGCCGGGTCGTGGCGCCAGCCAGTGCGGTGACCGACGGCTCGGCCCAGGGCCTGCGCGCAGTGGTGCTGCCATTCGTTTTCCGTCGGTATCTGGACTACAACGTCTTCGACTCGCTGCGCGTGTTGCACAAGCAGATTCGCGAGCATGCCGCCAAGCGCAGCGCTGGCCGACCGGAAAGGGCAAACGACGTCAAACTTTCGCGAGGTGGCATTCGTGAGGTGGAATTCATCGTCCAGCTACTGCAGGTGGTTCGGGGAGGACAATTTCCGGAGTTGCGCACACGACCGACTTTGGCAGCCCTGCAACGTCTCGCCAAAGCGGGCCTCATGCCGCAGACCACAGCCGATGCACTATCGCAGGCGTATGTATTCCTGCGAAAGGTTGAGCATCGCATCCAGTACCTGGACGACCAGCAGACGCATCTTCTGCCGACACAGGATGAAGACCTGGCCTGGATATCAATGGCCATGTCATTCGACTCGACCCAACCGTTTCTGGCCCAGCTGGATACCTGGCGCGAACTCATCGCGCAGGAATTTGACTCGCTGCTCGGTGGTGGTCAAAGCGAATGCAAGAGCTGCAATGGCGGAAAAAAATCTGTGGCTGCAGCCACTGACATGGACGAGTTGCTGGAGCAGCTGCCAACCGCTTTTCGGGACCGGGTCGCACTGTGGCGAGATCATCCCCGCGTGCTGGCTTTGCGTGAGGAATCCCGCTCCCGTTTGGTTAGGCTGGTAGGACGCACTGGGCAGTGGTTGCGGGAGGGCAAAGTCAGCGAGGACGCCGCCGTTCGCATCGCTGACTGGATCGAACCCCTGTTGAGGCGCGAGAGTTATCTGGCGTTGTTGCTGGAGCGCCCGCTGGTGCATGAACGACTGCTTCGCATGCTGGGCGCAGCCCGATGGCCTGCGCGGTACCTGCTCAAGCACCCCGGCGTGATAGACGAGCTGGCCAGCAACAGCATGCTGGAGGAACGGTTCGTGGCTGCTGAATTCGAGGCTGAGCTGGAACAACGCCTTCAATCACTGCAAGTAACCGGTGAAGACGATGAGGAGAGACTGCTGAACCTGCTACGCAGAGCCCACCATGCGGAAGTCTTCAGGACGCTCGCGCGGGACGTGGAGCAAAAACTCACCGTTGAGCAGGTTGCCGATGACTTGAGCGCGCTGGCTGACTCGGTGTTGCGGGTCGCCACCCAATGGTGCTGGAGCCGTCTCAAAAACCGTCATCGCGAAGACCACCAATTTGCCATCATTGCCTACGGAAAATTGGGTGGCAAGGAGTTGGGTTATGGCAGCGATCTGGACATCGTTTTCGTCTATGAAGATGCGGACGAGCGTGCCGGCGAGGTCTACGCCTCGTTGGTGCGAAAGCTGATCAACTGTTTGACCGTCAAGACGGGCGAAGGTGATCTGTATGAGATTGACACCGCATTGCGACCCAACGGCAACTCGGGCATGTTGATCACCACGTTTGCTGCCTATGCCAACTACCAGCAGCAGCGCGGCAGCAACACCGCGTGGACGTGGGAGCACCAGGCCATGACCCGCGCACGATTTGTGCTGGGCGATGACCACTTGAGCCAGCGTTTTGACGCCATCCGCAAAGCGGTGATTGAAGCCCCGCGCGATGCGCATGGCCTGTCTGTCGAAATAGCGTCCATGCGCAACAAGGTTCGATCGGCACATCCGGTCAAGAACGGCATGTTTGATGTCAAACATAGCCCAGGTGGCATGGTAGACGCTGAGTTTGCCGTGCAGTTTTTGGTGTTGTCGCAAGCTGACAAGCATCCTGAGTTACTACCGAATGTAGGCAACATTGCCTTGCTGCAACGCGCACAAGCTTGTGGGTTATTGCCCGAGGGTGTAGGTGATGCAGCGGCAAATGCGTATCGCCAACTGCGCCACGTGCAGCACCGCGCCCGCCTCAATGAGGAACCCACGCAAGTCAGCGTCGACTTACTTTGCGCCGAGCGAGACGCCATTCTGGCCGTTTGGGCTGCGGTTTTTGGAGTTTCCCCAGCCTGATCTGGCTGGTATTCGGGTGTTCACCGCCTCAAGCTTGGCTGCGATGTGTCGATGACAGGACATGTTGCCGCCAAACTCATGAATCTCATTACCGTCAATGTCGAGTCCGTTCGGATCGGACACCCACTCCCTTTTTCGCTTCGGGGTGAAGATGGCCGCCTGCTGGCCAACAAAGGCTTTGTGGTTCAGTCTCGCGGTGATCTGCAGGCGATGGTTGGACGAGGTTTCCACTTGTACGTGGACGTCACGGAGTCGGAGAGCCACCATCGGGCCTATGTGGGCAAATTGCACGCTCTGGTTCGCCAGGACAAGCCGCTGGGGCAGATTGCAGTCGCTCAGATTTCCACTAGTGATCTGGACACACCACGGGTTTCGTCAGACGACGGCCCCAATTGGCTTGACCTGCAGATGCAGACCAACGCCCTGCTGCGCGACCACAACCCCGCCCACTTTCTGGAGCGTCTGGAAAAGCTGCAGGCCAGCCTGAGCCACCATTCGCACCGGAATCCGGACGGCGCCCTATTCGCCCTGATTTACCTGTCAGCCACCGAGCCCCGGTTGTACAGTGCCACGGAAGCCATGCTGGTCAGTGTGATGTGTGGGCTCGCAGTGCGCGAAGTATTGAAGTGGTCGCCCGAGATGGAAGCCACCATCTGCAAAGCGGCGCTCACGATGAATGTGGGCATGATCGAACTGCAGGACCGTCTGGCATTGCAGATGGAAGCGCCCAATCAGGCGCAACGCAAGGTCGTTGACGAACACCCCACCCGCTCGGTAGCGCTACTTCAGGAGCTGGGTGTGAGTGATGACACCTGGCTGGAAGCCGTTCGCGAGCACCACAACAAGGCACCCGGCACCCTACAGTCGCGTTCACTGGGTCAGCAGATGGGCCGCCTGATACAACGTGCTGATCTGTTCGCCGCGTCTCTGGCACCCCGCGCGTCCCGTCTGCCCATTTCTCCCGCGGTGGCCATGCAGGCCAGCTACTTCGACGAAAACAAAGCCATTGACGATGCAGGTGCGGCACTGATCAAAACCGTGGGGGTCTATTCGCCGGGCTCATTCGTGCGCCTGGCCACCGGTGAAATCGGGGTGGTGGTTCGCAGGGGACTTAATGCAGCAACACCCAAGGTCGCCGTGCTGGTCAATCGCGAAGGCATGCCCACACTGGAAAACAGCACCCGGGACACCAGCCAGCCCAGTTACCACATCGTGGCCAGTGTCTCCCAGCGGGATGTGAAGATCAAGATCAATCTGGAGCGACTCATGCCGCTGACGCTGCCAACGGCTTCAGACCGCCCCTGGTAGAACGCCGGGCTTCAGCGCAACGCCCAGCTCGCGGGCCAGTTCCTTGCGGTATTTGTTCAGCTCTTGCACCGTGGAAAAACTGCGGTCCAGCAACAGGCTCATGTTGTGCAGGATACGCTCGACCACTTTGGTCTCCCACACGGCGTCGAAGTTGATCTGCTTGTCGAGCCAGTGCTCCAGCCACTCGGGATTGGGCAACCGGCTTTGAATGGTGTCGCGCGGGAACAGCATCTTGTTCACATGCAGGTTGGTCGGGTGCAGCGCCTGCGCCGTCCGCCTGGCGCTGGCCATCAACACGCCCACCTTGGCGAAAGCGGTTTTAGCCTCCAGACCAAAGGTATTGATGGCCCGCTTCATGTAACGCAAGTAGGCGCCACCATGGCGCGCTTCGTCCTGGCTGAGCTTGGTGTAAATGTTCTGAATAACGGGCTCGGTGTGCCATTCGCTGGCGCGACGGTACCAGTGATTCAGGCGTATCTCGCCGCAAAAATGCAGCATAAGGGTCTCCAGCGCAGGCGCCGGATCAAACTCAAACCGAACATCGTGCAGCTCATCTTCGGTAGGAACCAGCTCCGGGCGGAAACGCCGCAGGTATTCCATCAGCACCAACGAGTGCTTTTGCTCCTCAAAAAACCAGATTGAAATGAAAGCCGAGAAATCGGAGTCTTCCCGGTTATCGCGTAGGAACATCTCTGTCGCGGGCAGTGCAGACCATTCGGTAATCGCGTTCATCCGGATGGTTTGTGCCTGCTCGTCCGTCAGTTTGGTGGCATCAAACGCGCTCCAGGGAATGTCTTTCTCCATGTCCCAACGAACAGATTCGAGTTGTCTGAAAAGTTCAGGGTAAAGCATGGTGTGCCTTTGGGTTGATGTCTCTTTTACTGCAGTCATACGAATTGATTCTAGTTTGCCAGCATGAATAAACCATTACAAATGCTGGTGCTTCACAGAAGCATGCGCAAGGTTACGCGCGCCGGATTCATTCCACGCTACAGCCGGCAAACTGCCTTGGGCACACTGCAAAATTACTGACTAGTCTTTTTTATACCGACAAGTATATAATATGTCTCATGCGTACAAGTCCGTATTTAAAACATGTTTCAACATCGGTAGCCCCGGCGGGGAACTCCAGGCCGGGAGCCAGAGTCAGAACTGGCGTCTGTAGCAGATGGGATCGCTTTGGACCCATCTATGTTTTTCTGCTGCGAAGCCGTGCCGGCGCTTTTAGCCCGGGCACAACCCTGAGGCGGTTTTTCTCCTCCTCCCCCTTGTTCGTTTCGGGGCGCTTCGCGGCAACTTTCCTTGACACTTTCTGTCAGGAGCCGTGGCCGTGAAGGTCGCCATCGTCGGCTCTGGCATTTCCGGACTAGCAGTCGCCCATACCCTGAAAGGCAAGGCCAACATCACCTTGTTTGAAGCAGGCGACTACTTTGGAGGCCACACCCACACTGTAGACATCACATTGCCCGCCGCAGAAACAGGCATACCTCAAACCTTTGGCGTTGACACCGGGTTTCTGGTATTCAATGAGCGCACCTACCCCAACCTGATCAACCTGTTCGCCGAACTGGAAGTGGAAACAGCGCGGTCAGACATGTCGTTCTCCGTGCAGGCGCCCGATGGGGATCGCAAGCTGGAATGGAGTGGCTCCAGCCTGAACACCGTGTTCGCCCAACGCAATAACTTGTTAAACGTGCGCTTTTTGCGCATGCTGCGTGACCTGACCCGATTCAACGCGCTGTGCACGGGGATCGCCGGAGGCAGCCGGGAAGAACAGCTCAATCAGCCTCTGGGTGAATTTCTGAGTGACCATCGTTTCAGCAACGAATTTCGCGACTGGTATTTCCTACCCATGATGGGCTGCATCTGGAGTTGCCCGACCGATCAGATGCTGCGGTTTCCGGTATCTACAATGATCCGGTTTTGCCACAACCACGGGCTGATTCAGGTAAGCAATCGCCCGCAGTGGTGGACCGTCAAAGGCGGTGCCAGACAATACGTGGACAAGATCATCGCCGGCATCGCAGACAAACGCCTGAATACACCCGTGCGCCGGATCGAGCGGCTGCCTGCTGGCGAGGGGGGTGGTGTGCGCATTTTCACAGACGGTGCAACCGAACGTTTTGACAAGGTGGTGCTGGCCACCCATTCGGACCAGGCGCTGGCCCTGTTGTGCGACCCCACCACTCAGGAACGCAGCACACTGGGCGCCATCCGATACCACGCCAACCGTGCGGTGCTGCACACCGATGCGTCGGTGTTGCCCGATAAGCGGGCTGCCTGGGCGGCGTGGAACTACGAGCGTGCCGTGCATGCCGACCGGGAATCCAGCCAGGTTTGCCTGCATTACCTGCTCAACATGCTGCAGCCGCTGCCCTGGCAGCAACCTGTGGTGGTGTCGTTGAATCCATTGCGCGAGATCCCGCGTAGTCACGTCATGGGTGAATACCACTATGCACATCCCGTCTTCGATCTGGCAGCCACCAAGGCGCAAGGCCAGATACCGCAACTGCAGGGGCAGCGGGACACTTATTTCTGCGGCGCGTGGATGGGCTACGGTTTTCACGAAGACGGCCTGAAGGCAGGTCTGGGCGTGGCCCGGCTGCTGCTGGGCGAGATCGGGGAATACCGGGCGGCGCGTCAGGTCATGCACTCGCTGGCGGTGGCGGCATGACGCAAAAACCGGCCACTCCGCTGATCGGCTTCGGCCAGGTGCGTCACACGCGGTTGCGCCCCGCGCACAACGCCTTCACCTACGCGACCTATTTCCTGATGTTGCCCATGCGCTCCCTGCGGCACAACCCTGCAGCGGTACAAGGACCGCTGGCCCTGAATCGCCACGCACTCTTAAGTTTTTTTGACCGTGACCACGGCGACGGACGCACTCCAGAGCAGGGTGGCGCCATCGGCTGGCTGGATGAACTGCTGCAACGGGATGGCATATTGGATGCCACAGGTGAAGTCTGGTTGCACTGCTACCCACGCGTGCTGGGCTACGCATTCAAACCGGTGAGTTTCTGGTATTGCCATCGCCACGCGGATGACGATGGTGGGTCGCTACGGGCCATCGTCGTGGAGGTCAACAACACGTTCGGTGAGCGTCATTGTTATCTGCTGGACACGCCGCAGTACGGCACTGAATTGCTTGCGGCCAAAGCCTTCCACGTCTCACCGTTTTGCAAGGTTGAAGGCGGCTACCGGTTCCGCTTCATGCGCGCCACGCACGACGGCGAGGAAAAAACCGTGGCCCGTATTGACTACGACGACGCACTCGGCGCGCTGCTGCAAACCAGTGTGAGCGGCTCACTGGAGCCTGTCACACGCGCGTCCATCCGCAAAGCGCTGTGGCGCTATCCCGCAATGACGCTGGGTGTGGTCTTTCATATCCATCTGCAGGCATTGCGTCTTTGGACCAAACGTGTGAAGTTCTTCAGCAAACCCATGCCGCCCGATGCATTTGTGACCAAGTGACCTGTACCTCCACAACCTGCCCATGAACACCACCACCGCCTCCGCTTTTTCGATCCCGCAAGGCGCGCCTGCGGCAGCCCGCACCGCGCTCAAACTGCTACAGCGCCTGCGCCACGGCTCGCTCACTGTGCAATTGCCCGATGGCTCCATGCAATGCTTCGGCACACATCCCGACCACGTCGTGGCACACGGAGAGGCACCTGCTGCCGCCCTGACGCTGCGCAACTGGAACGTATGCAGTGCTGCGCTCAAGTCAGGCGACATCGGTTTTGCAGAAAGTTATATCGCTGGTGACTGGACCACCCCCAACCTGACCGATCTGCTCAAGGTATTCATCGCCAACCGGCAAGAGGTTGAAGACGTAATTTACGGCACCTGGGCCGGGCGCCTGCTGTACCGCATCAAACACTTGCTGAACCGCAACACGCGAACCAACAGCCAGAAAAACATCCACGCGCATTACGACCTTGGTAATGCGTTTTATGAGTTGTGGCTGGACGACACGATGAACTACTCGTCCGCCTGGTTTGAAGAAGGTCACACCCAGCCCATGCGCGACGCGCAGCTCGCCAAAGTGCGCCGGGCCTTACGCATGGCCCACGTCAAACCCGGCGACCGGGTGCTTGAAATTGGCTGCGGCTGGGGCGCGCTGGCCGAGATGGCCACCACCGAATTTGGAGCCACGCTATCCGGCGTGACGCTGAGCACCGAGCAGCTGGCATTTGCCAACCAGCGCCTGGCCAGATTTTCCGTGC
The DNA here is from genome assembly GCA_029561195.1 of Pseudomonadota bacterium. GTDB lineage: Bacteria > Pseudomonadota > Gammaproteobacteria > Burkholderiales > Burkholderiaceae_C > Egaibacter. The sequence goes on along the minus strand of JAKQJK010000184.1, from coordinate 123 downwards.
CCAGCGGGCCGGGACAAACAGCGGACCTGCGTTTGCAGGACTACCGTGACATCACCGATGGGCCGTTTGATGCCATCTGCTCGATCGAGATGGTCGAAGCCGTGGGCCGCGAATACTGGCCAA
>JAKQJK010000152.1 GCA_029561195.1 Pseudomonadota bacterium | reverse complement strand
TATTCTGCTGCCATCCACCGTCTCATGGCGCAGCTATTTCACCGCCGCCACACCTCATTTCTGCTCCACTGCCCGACGTGGAATACGTTCCCCGACTCAGTGGGACGGTGCCAGCAAATTGCCCAGCCGAACCAGGTTATAGGCGGAAAAATTCAGCAGCACCTCCCCGCGAAGTCGATCCAGCCCGCGCAGCATGACGCGCCCGAGCGTGCCGATCTCTTTCACCCAGCCAAAGGCTTCTTCGATCATCTTCCTGCGACGCAGGCTGACCGCGTAGCCTTCCGTCTCTTTGATCTGCTCCGGCACTGCGCTGCCTTGGGTCTTTGCCGCCACGTGCGGGACCATCCTCATATCTTGCAAGGCCTGGATGAACTCGGCCACGTCATAGCCCCGGTCGGCCCCCACCGTGATGGCGCGATCGGCGTTACGCGGTGCCGCCCGGCGTTCCAGCATGACTTTGGCCGCTTCACGTTCGGCCGTGCCGGTGGCTTGCGTGGTGTGCACATCGACGATCAGCCCGTGACGGTTCTCGCTGAGCGTATGGGTGGTGTAACTCAGGTAGGCCACGCCCGTGTTCTTGGTGGCCAAGAGGGCATCCGGATCGGTGCGCGAGACGTGGGTCTTGTTCGTGCGCTTCTTGCCGCGGAAATCCACTTCCGGGTTGCGCCCCTGATCCGGGCCCGGTGGCTCATCCGAGCCATCCCGCGCGGCCAGGCTCTTGTGCGAGGCCCACGCCCGCAAGAGCGAGCCGTCCACGCTGAAGTGTTCATCTGAGATCAGTTCGGCCCATTCGGCGATGGCAAGCACGCCACCGAAAAACTCCCGCATGACGCTTTCCTTGAGCAGCCGTTCGCGGTTGGCCGAAAAGCTCGAGTGGTCCCACACCGGCTCGTCCATTGTCAGGCCGACGAACCAGCGGAACAACATGTTGAAATCGAGATGCTCGATCAGAGCCCGCTCGGAGCGAATGGAGAACAGGCATTGCAGCAGCAGGGCGCGAAGAAGGCGTTCGGGTGCAATCGACGGGCGTCCACCTTCGGCATAAAGGGAATCGAAGGTCGGCGACATCGAATGCAAAACCATATCGACCATGACTTTGACCCTGCGCAGCGGATGGCTCGCTGCAATTCGGTCTTCGATGTGGGTGTAGCTGAAAAGGCTGCTCTGCTTATGGTCCGGGCCGCGCATGGGAATTGAAGATCGTGAATGCCTTGTGAATTATAAATCCGCTGAAACCCTTGCTGGTGCTGGGGATTGACTAAATCAAAGCCCTGTTAGGGCAGAACATTGTCGATGCTTAGCTGGAGGTTCTTTGCACCGGGCTTCACCGACATCAGCTCGCCGCTCAGGTCACCCGGCTTGGCAATGGCATCGCCCCCCTTGGAGATGCGCGCCTCGATGCGCAGCTCGCTGGCGGAAGACAGCTTGGCGTCAGGGCTCATGGCCATGCTGTCGTCCAGGGTGAAGTTCTTGGGCAGG
>JAKQJK010000146.1 GCA_029561195.1 Pseudomonadota bacterium | reverse complement strand
CTACAAGCGTATCCGCTCGATGCAGTTGCCCAAGAAGATGTACTGATCTTCAAATCAGCGCAGCCTTCGCAGGCCACAAAAAAGCTCGCCGGGGACGCTCAGGCGGGCTTTTTTTATTTCCGGACACATTCACAACGTATTCACACCACCCCAGGAGTTCATCCCATGACGCTCAAAGACCAGATCACCGAAGACATGAAAACCGCCATGCGCGCCAAGGACAGCGAGCGCCTGGGCACCATCCGCCTGCTGCTGGCCGCCTGCAAGCAAAAGGAAGTAGATGAACGCGTGGTGCTGGACGATGTGGCCGTGATCGCCATCGTCGACAAGCTCATCAAGCAGCGCAAGGACTCCGTGGCCGCCTACGTGCAGGCCCAGCGGCAAGACCTGGCCGACAAGGAGTCGGCCGAGATCACCGTGCTGCAGGCTTATCTGCCGCAGCGGCTGTCTGCGGACGAGGTGACTTTGGCAGTAAAAGCCATCGTGGCCGAGCTTGGCGCTTCTGGGCCGGGCGATATGGGCAAGGTGATGGGCGCCGTGAAAGCCAAATTGGCCGGTAAAGCCGATATGGGACAGGTATCAGCGGCGGTCAAGGCCGCGCTGGCCGGGTAAAAAAACCTAGGACCCCGCCACCTTCATCCGGTTGACCAGGATGGACCCCACCGTCTTGGCGCCATAGTTGTAGGTGTCGGAACCCACCGCCAAAATGCCCTTAAGCATGTCTTTCATGTTTCCGGCGATGGTAATTTCCTCCACCGGAAACGCAATGCAGCCCTTTTCCACCCAGAAGCCGCTGGCGCCACGTGAGTAGTCACCCGTCACGTAATTCACGCCGCTACCCATCAGCTCGGTCACAAACAGGCCGGTGCCGAGTCTTTGCAACATGGCGTCCAGGGTGTCGCCCGCTTTGGTCAGGCGTGAGCTCAAGATCAGGTTGTGTGATCCACCCGCATTACCCGTCGTCTTCATGCCCAGCTTGCGGGCCGAGTAGCTGCTCAGAAAGTAACCCTGAACACGCCCGGCTTCCACTACCTGGCGGGCCTGGACTTTCACGCCTTCTTCGTCAAACGGCGAGCTGCCCTTGCCGCGTTTGATGAACGGGTCTTCCGCGATGTCAATGTGTTTGGGCAGCACCTGTTTGCCCATCGAATCCATCAAAAAAGAACTCTTGCGATACAGCGCACCACCACTGATGGCCTGCACAAAGCTGCCCAGCAATCCGGCCGCCAGCGGCGACTCAAACAGCACCGCACACTCGGTCGTCGCAATCTTGCGTGATTTCAGGCGGCTCAGCGCCCGCTCGGCGGCGTAGCGGCCAATGGCCTGGGGCGACGCAAGTTCTTCGGCGTTGCGCATGGAGCTGTACCACGCATCACGTTGCATGTCCTGGCCCTTGCCGGGGCTGGACGCAATGGGCGACACCGACATAGAGTGCCGCGAGCTGGCGTAACCACCCCTAAAGCCCGAGGTGTGCGCGCTGAAAAAATGCGACTGCTGCGCCGACACGCCGGCGCCTTCGCTGTTGGTGATTCGTTTGCTGGTTTGCAGCGCCGCCGCCTCGCAGGCCATGGCCAGTTCGGCGGCCTGCTCGCTGGTGATGGCCCAAGGGTAAAACAAATCCAGGTCGGTGCGTTGTTCGGCAGGCACGGCAATATCCGCCGCGTCCGGCAACGCAGCAAACGGGTCTTCAGCCGTGAAACGCGCAATGTCGTAGGCGGCCTGCACGGTCTGCTCGATGGCGGCTCTCGAAAAATCCGACGTACTGGCGTTGCCACGGCGTTTGCCCAGATAAACCGTGACGCCCAGCGACTTGTCGCGGTTGCGCTCCACGTTTTCCAGCTCGCCCTTGCGCACGGAAACGCTCAAGCCACAGCCTTCCGAGGCCTCGGCAGCGGCATCGGTAGCACCCAGCTTTTTGGCGTGTTTCAGCGCGGTATCCACTAGGTCTTCAAAAAACGGGCGGCTATAGCTGAAGCCGCTGACGGCGCGAGAGGCAGCTGTCGCGCCGGTCTTCACAGTGGCTTTGAGGGTAGCTTGGGGAGAGGTGTTGGGTTTCTTCATACGGACGGCTATGATACTTGGCTGTTCCCACACGCCTCACCTGCCCCCTGTAATGACCCGAAAACTCAAAAAAGGCTACTTCGTCCGCGGACAGTTTGTTGCCGAAGGCAGCGAGCTTGATCTGGAGCTCAAACGCGAGCTCAAAGGTACCGATGAGCAAAGCCGTACTGACCTGAAAAAAGAAAGCGACGAGCTGCAAAAACTTGGCGTCGCCCTGCTGGACCTGCGTGCGGACCTGATGGCGCGCGCGGCGCTGCCCGACAAACTGGCCGAGGCGATTGCCGAGGCCAAGCGCATCACCAATTTTGAGGGCAAGCGCCGCCAGATGCAGTTCATCGGCAAGCTGATGCGCCAGTTGGAGCCCGAACAGCTGGACAACGTGCGCAACGCGCTGAGCGAGCAGCAAAACGGCTCGGCCAGCGAAAAACTCGCCCTGCACCTGAGCGAAACCTGGCGCGATCGGCTGATTGCCGAAGAAGACGCGTTTGGCGAATGGATCATCAAGTGCCCGCGCACGGATTCGCAGCAACTGCGTGCGCTGATTCGCCAGGCCCGCAAGGACGCCAAGCCCGAGAAACCCGGCGCAGCCCCGCGCCACGGCCGGGCTTACCGCGATATCTTCCACATCGTGCGTGAGCAGTTGTCGCCTGAGAACGTGGCAACGGATGACCCCGCCGACGACATGCCCTACAAGCCATGACCACAAACTCCGAAGGTTCCCCCGGCTTTGACGCGGTGCGCATCGGTATCGTGTCCATCAGCGACCGTGCCTCCAGCGGCGTGTACGAAGACAAGGGCCTGCCCGCCCTGAAAGACTGGCTCACGAAAGCGCTGAAAAATCCCATCACGTTCGAGTCCTGCCTGATTCCCGATGAGCAGGCTGGTATCAGTGCCGCGCTGATCGAGCTGGTGGACGTTGCGGGTTGCTCACTGGTGCTCACTACCGGCGGCACCGGCCCTGCCCTGCGCGACGTGACGCCCGAAGCCACACTGGCCGTGGCGCACAAGGTAATGCCCGGCTTTGGCGAGCAGATGCGCCAGATCAGCCTGAAATTCGTGCCCACCGCCATCCTGTCGCGCCAGTGCGCGGTGATCCGTCACCAGAGCCTCATCATCAACCTGCCGGGCCAACCCAAATCGATTCAGGAAACGCTGGAAGGCCTGCGCGGGAGCAACGGCGAATCGGTGATGGCCGGCATCTTCGCAGCCGTGCCGTATTGCATAGACCTGATCGGCGGACCGTACTTGGAAACTGTGGACGAGGTCTGCAAGGGTTTTCGGCCGAAGAGTGCCATCCGGACGCCAAAACCGGCTGTTTAGGGCGTCAAATGTGGCCCTAGGCCTCTTGGAATATACGTGGGCAGCTATTGAATCCAAAGCGTCAAGTACTCTACTGTTCGCGCAGCAAATCCACCAGTGCCCGCAATCCGGCGGTATACGAACGCCAACCCAGCCCCTGAATCGTCGCCTTCACCGCTGGTGAAATGATCGAGTGGCTGCGCCAGGGCTCACGAGCCGCGATGTTGGACATGTGGATTTCCAGCACCGGGAACGGCATCGCCTTGATGGCGTCGTGCAGCGGCACACCGTGTTGCGTCAGACCGGCAGGGTTCAGCAGCGCGCCCTGGGCAGAGTCGATGTATTCGTGCAGCTTGTCGATCAGCGCGCCTTCGTGGTTGGACTGCAAAGTCTCCAGTTCCACATCAAGTTCACGGGCCAGCGTCGCCAGCTTCTCATTGATTTCTGCCAGCGTGGTGGTGCCGTAAATGTGGGGCTCGCGGCGTCCGAACAGGTTGAGGTTCGGACCGTGAAGGACCAGGATTTTCATGGTTGTGTCACCTGATTATTTGCGCACGCGCGCCAGCTCGTCGTCATACAGCTTGACCATGGCCGGGTCATAACTGGCGGCGAGGCGGTCGGTCACCGGCTTGGCCACCTGCGCCATGCGCACCTGCTCGGCCTTGCTCAATTCGTTGAAAGCCATGCCTTTGGCCTGCAGCTCGGCCACCGCCGTTTGGGCCGCTGCCCGGCTGGCCTGGCGCTGGTAGGTGCGCGCTTCATTGGCGGCGTCCGTCATGATTTTTTGCTCGACGGGCGAGAGCTTGTCCCAAAAACGCTTGCTGACCAGAATGATGTTGGCTGCATAGACATGGTTGGTGGCGCTGACGTACTTCTGCACTTCATACATCTTGTTGGACAGAATCACGGAGAATGGATTCTCCTGGCCATCCACAGCCTTGCTCTCCAGGGCACCGTACAGTTCGGCAAAGGCCAGCGGGACCGGGTTGGCTTTCAGGGCCTTGAACGTATCCACAAACACCGGGTTGGGAATGACGCGCAGCTTGAGACCTTCCATGTCCTCCGGGCGTGTGATCGGCCGCTTGCTGTTGGTCACATTGCGAAAGCCCAGGTCCCAATACCCCAGCGACACCAGTCCCTTTTCAGGCAGCTTGGCCAGCAGGGTCTGCCCGAATGGGCCGTCCAACAGGGCATCCGCCTGAGCGAAGTTGGCAACGGCAAACGGGAAGTCGATCAGCCCGAACTCCTTGACGATGCCGGCCAGCGAGGTGGTCGCAGGCGCCGTCATTTCCTGAACGCCGCCCTGCAACGCCGACTGTTGCTGCAGCTCGTTACCCAGCGTGGATGCTGGGAACTCTTGCACTTTCAGCTTGCCACCGCTCTTGGCTGCCACCAGCTCGGCAAAACGTTTGACACCCATGCTGACGGGGTGGTCCGCATTGTTCAGGTGCCCGAACTTGATGACGCGCTCCTGAATGTCCTGAGCAGAAACGGGCAATGACAACTGCAGGCAGAGCCCGGCGACGGATAAAGACAAGGCTAGCGAACGATGCAGGAAATTCACGATGGTCTCCTCTTGAGGGTTTCGATACGGAAAGGCGAGTGTATTCCATTTTATGGAAACACTTTCCATTTTGGAAATAACTTTACACTTTTTAAAAGCCATGCAGCGGCTATAGTCCAACGCACACGCCGCTGAGGACAAGGCATAAGGACAAGATGAGCGCAATACTGGAAAGAAGCTTCAAGGTGCTGGAACTGTTGGCCGCCAACCCGCAGGGTCAAATGTTGTCGTCACTCGCCGCCAAACTGGACATGCCGCTGAGCGCGACGCACCGGCTGCTGTCCGAAATGTGCCGCTGCGGCTACGTGCGCCAGGTGCGGGAACAGGGCGAATATGTGCTGACCATCAAGCTGGTCTCGTTGGGGCTGGGGTTTCTCAGCGGCTCCGGCATCGTGGATGTGGCACAGCCGCTGCTCGACCGGCTGGCGCAGGAGTCTGGCGAACTGGTCCGGCTGGCGGTGGTGGATGGCAACGAGCTGACCTTTGTCGCTAAGGCTCAGGGTGCCATTCGCGGGCTGCGGTACGACCCAGACATGGGCCTGTCGGTCACGTTGTCGTGCAGCGCCGCCGGGCACGCCTGGCTGTCAACAATGAGTGACGAGCATGCCCTCGCGCTGGTGACCCGGCAGGGTTTTGGCAAACCGGAAGACTTTGGGCCCAGGGCACCAACAACCGTGAAGACGCTGCTCACCTACGTGCGCGCGGCCCGCAAGCGGGGCTTCAGCATGATTGTCGAAGTGTTCGCACCCGCCATGGCCGCCATGTCGGCCCCCGTGATACGGAGCGATGGCCAGACCATCGGCGTCATCACCATCGCCGGCCCGCTGGTGCGTTTGAGCGAGTACCGCATGCTGACGCTGGGGCCTGCGCTGATGGAAACCGCACGCGATGTCGCTGCGGCAAGCAGCGCATCGGCGATGTTTAAGAAACTCGCGGCCTAGAGCTTGACTTGCGTCATGACCCAGACAAAGACCGCAAGCTGCGTGCAATTCAGCACAATACCTGCAACGTGCAGTTCGCGAAACCGGCGAATCGCATTCAGGTCGCCGTCATGCATCGTGCCACGCAAAGCGTCCATACGCGTGAGCATCCAGCGGTGCAGGACAACCGCCAGCATCGCGATGCAGCCAATGCCCACAGCCAGGATCGGCCGGCCCGCGAGTGCCTGGCCAATTGACGCGGCAATCGCCACCACGGCGATCAGACGGTAACAGTAGTGAAAAACCTGCCGGACAACCCGTGAATCCATCGGCAGGTTGTGCTTCAGGACCAGCAGCGGCGTAGTCCCCAGCACGGAGAAGCCCAATGAGATGAGCAGCAGTACTGTTGAGACCAGTGCGAGCGCGTGAATGAGCATGTGCCTTTCCTAGAAGCGGTTGATTCAATACTCTAGCCGAAACTTGCACAAACTTGCAATGGTCTGCCCGTCTCAGCCGCCCGACACGCCTGCAGCAGTTAAAACAAATTCAGAATTACCGAATAGCAACCGGAGCCAGCGCGCGAGTCAGACTAGCCTCGCCACGACCATGAACTGCAACGTTGTAGCCGTTGATAGTGTCGGTGCGTGCTGTATTCAGCAGTTGGTTGGTGATCTGTGTGGCACCCGCAGTCTTGAACTTGGAACCAAGGATTGCGGCATAACCACTCACAATAGGCGCAGCGAAAGAAGTGCCAGCCAGTCCGGTCTGGTTCGCAGCAACCCCGGCCATCAGGAACTGCTTCTGAACGACAGCGTCGGTACCGGCCCTGTTGGAGTAGGAAGCAATGTTTGCCTTCGAGGTAGCGCTGCCATTTTTATCCAGGGCACCAACGAAAATAGCAGACTTGGCGCCCTTGAGATTTACAGACAGGTAATCATTTTGGCCATACACATTGCGCGTCAGCATATTGACGGCATCGTTACCAGCCGCCTTGACCACAACCGCGTGACCGTTCTTGGCATAGCTGACCATGGAAGTTTCCGTACCGCCCAGTCGCACGTTGGTCAAACCGTAAGCAGCCACCATGCCGTAGGAAGCATTAATGACATTCAAACCCGTCGGAGCCAGGGAAATTGGAGCGCCAGTTGCGAACTGCTGGCGAACAATCGTTGCACCCGGAGCAGTCAAGTTGGCCTCCTCTGAGGTCCAGTAGCCGTGAGTCTGGCGTTGCAGGCCAGCAGCAAGCATGCGACCGGTGATTTGCTGTGCAGTTGCACGATATTCGTCGACAACAATAATGCGAGTGCCTTGACCGGTGTAACCAGAGTTGAATGCAGCTTTTACATCGCTGGACTGCCAGTTGGCATTGAACAGCGGAGCGGCCATGTCAACAGCTTCGACCTGGGCAAAAGCAGAGCCGGTTGCAGCAACGATGGAAGCTGCAATGAGTGAGCGAACGGTTTTCATTTAATAACTCCTGAAAGAAAAAAATAACAATGATTTAGGGATGAATGGATGACTAGAAATTGATGGTGTACTGAAGGGATACTTGATTTCGGTTTGATGGTTCCTGGTTGACTAAGTGATTCAAGGTTTGGGCTGGGTCCATTTCCGTTGCGGCCATTCGGCAATTCACTTGCTGGACGCCGCCAATGTCTCCGTAGTCAGCGGTGCAGGAG